>NZ_JBVJGW010000040.1:0-28283 GCF_055587105.1 Streptomyces sp. NPDC048461
GGGTGTCGGCGCTGAGGTAGGCGACGTAGCGCCAGACGTCGCGGTGGAGGGCGCGGACGAAGCGGTCGGCTTTGTCGGGGTCGCCGTCGCGGGCGTCGAGGGCGAGGCGGGTGGTTTCCGCGTCGGAGTCGGGAGTGTGCCGGCAGTGCTGCGTGGTCAGGGCAGGGGTCATCGCCACAGGTCCTCACGGCCAAAGGGGGTTCCGGCGCCGCGGGGTGCGCGGTGCCGGTGAAGGGGGTGCGGCCCCGCCGTGGGGCGGTGCCGTGGCCCGGGCGCGGTGGACGGGAATGCGTCGGTGTGCGCGCGGGGAGCCGGCTGTCAGAGGACAGCGGTTCCCGTCGGGGGTCCCCGTGAGGTGATGGCGTGGACGAGGAACAGCCGCCGCGGCGAGCGGCGCCGCCGCGGACGCCGGACGAGGACGCGGGGCCGGTGCGGTGTCGCCGCCCGGTGGAGGAGCAGGCGCAGCGGCGTCCCGAGCCTCCCGGCGACGGCGCGCAGCACGCGGAACACGGCGCGCTCCCCGTACGCCAGCCACAGACCGCACAGCACGGCGGCCAGCAGGTGGGCGCTGAGCATCCCGGCAGGTGACAGGGCCGTCACCTCGTGGCCACCGCCCGACATCGCACCGCCCGGGAGTGCCGTGCCCGCCGGGAAGGCGGCCGCCGGCCCGTGCGGGGCGTGGTGCGCGTGCGCGGCGGACTCCGCCAGGCGCTGCGACGCCGCCCCGCCGCTCGCGGTCCGCGTCCCGCGGCCGCAGGTCACGTACTCCGCCCACTGGCGGGCGAGGGACGTCCCGTTCGGCAGGGACGGGTGGACGAGGGACTGGGCCAGGGAGAACGCCGCGTGCAGCACCGCCTGGACGGCGACGGCCACCGCGGTGACGCCCAGCGGCCCGCGCTCCCGGCCGGCGAGCCCCCAGGCCGTGACCGCCGTGCCCGCGAACGCGGCGCACAGCGCCCACCAGGGCACGGCCGTACCCGACATGAGGAGGTGGCCGGTGGCCGCGAGCAGCACGCAGAGGGCCGCGAACATCGCAGCCCGTAAGACGCGGAAACAGCGGCCCGGCTTCATGGCGGGCTCATCCTCGCACCAGCCTCTCGAGCCGTGCACGGTCGTGCGTACGTCCGGACAACTTTCCCTGAGCGAACCTGCGTTGGAAGAAATGCGAGAGTGCTGAGTGCTGTGGACGGAGGGCGGTGGCCCGCCGCTCCACCCGACTGACTACCCGGCGGGCCGGGACGTTCAACGTCCGGGGGACGCGGACTTCCCCGGCTCCGGCCGCGGCTGAGGCCCCGCGGACGACGGGGGCCGCGTCGACCTGGCGTAACGTCCCGCCAGATCCTCCAGGTGGGCCACCAGTTCCGGCGGACCGGTCACCGTGAACTCGTACCCGAGCATCCCGAGGTGCACGGCGAGGCTGTCCAGCGAATCGGCCCCGGTGTCCAGCACGCAGGTGTGGGTGTCCACCGCCTCGACCACGCCCACCGCCGGATTCACCCGCTCCAGGACCGCCGCGGCCGGCGCGTGGACGGTCACCCGGGCCCGGTGCCGCCAGGCGGCGGCGGACACTTTGCCCGCGACGAACCGTGCGGCATCGCCCTCCGGGTCCTCCCGCGGCGCGAACCGGGGACCGGACGGGGTACGGGGCGTGAGGCGGTCGACCCGGAACAGACGCCAGTCGTCGCGGTCGACGTCCCAGGCCACGAGGTACCAGCGGCGCCCCCAGCTGACGAGGCGCTGCGGTTCCACCAGCCGCCGGGTCGCCGTCCCCGCGTGGTCGCGGTAGTCCAGGCGCAGCCGCTCGCGGTCCCGGCACGCCGCCGCCAGCGTCATCAGCGTCCCGGTGTCGACGGCCGGCGAGGGCCGGTCGGCCGGCACCGGCGCCGTGTACTGCTGCAGGGCCCGCACCCGGCGCCGCAGCCGGGACGGCAGGACCTGCTCCAGCTTGGCCAGCGCACGCAGCGACACCTCCTCGACCCCCGACAGGGCACCCTGGGCGACCGTGCGCAAGGCCACGGCCACGGCGACCGCCTCGTCGTCCTCCAGCAGCAGCGGCGGCATCGCGGCCCCGGCGGCCAGCCGGTAACCGCCGGCCGGTCCGCGGGTGGCGCCCACCGGGTAGCCCAGTTCGCGCAGGCGCTCGATGTCGGTGCGCACGGTCCGGCCGCTCACGCCGAGCCGCTCGGCGAGTTCGGACCCGGGCCACTCGCGCGGCGACTGGAGCAGCGACAGGAGTCTGAGGAGGCGTGCGGAGGTTTCGAGCATGACACCCACCGTTCCCGCTCATTAGGAAGGAACCGTTCCTATATGGATCCTAGTCTTGCCCGTATGGACACCAACAGCAACGCCCGGGCCGCCTCCGCCGCCACCCCCGCCGCCGACGGCATCCGGCCCTTCCGGATCGACGTCCCGCAGGGCGACCTCGACGACCTGCGCCACCGCCTGACCCGCGCCCGCTGGGGCACCGGGGTACCGGGCGTGGACGGCTGGGAGCGCGGCGTCCCCGTCCCGTACCTGAAGGACCTGGCCGCCTACTGGGCCGACGGGTTCGACTGGCGCGCGGCGGAGGCCCGGCTGAACGCGTTCCCGCAGTACCTCACCGAGATCGACGGCCAGGACATCCACTTCGCCCACGTCCGCTCGGCCGACCCCGACGCCACGGCCCTGCTCCTGATCCACGACTGGCCCGGCTCGTTCGTCCAGTTCGTCGACGTCGTCGAGGCGCTGTCGCGGGACTTCCACGTCGTGGTCACCTCCACGCCCGGGGTCGGCTTCTCCGGGCCGCTGTCCTCCACCGGCTGGACCACCGGCCGCATCGCGGGCGCGTTCACCACCCTGATGGCCCGGCTGGGCTACGACCGCTACGGAGTGCAGGGCAACGGCGGAGGAGCCTGGATCGCCGGGGAGATGGGCCGGATCGACCCGGACCACGTGGTCGGGATCCACCTCAACGGGCTGGTCACCTTCCCCTCGGACGATCCCGCCGACTTCGAGGGGCTCACCGGGGCCGAGCAGACGCGGCTCCAGCGGCTCCAGGACTTCCGGGACGACAAGATGGGCTTCAACGCCATCCAGTCCACCCGCCCCGAGACGGTCGGCCACGCCCTGCACGACTCGCCGGTCGGTCAGCTCGCCTGGATCGTCGAGAAGTTCAAGGAGTGGACGGACCCCGCGAACGAGCTCCCGGAGGACGCCGTGGACCGCGACACCCTGCTGACCAACGTCAGCGTCTACTGGTTCACCGGAACCGCCGCTTCCTCCGCCCAGCTGTACTACGAGACGGCCCACGACTCCGCCGCCTGGGCTCCCAAGGACCCCGGAACGGTCCCCACCGCGGTGGCCGTCGCCCTCCCCACCGACGTCGCGATCCGCCGGTACGCCGAACGCGACCACCACGTCGTGCGCTGGACCGAGTTCGAGCGCGGCGGGAACTTCCTCGCCCTGGAGCAGCCGGAGCTGCTGGTCGAGGACGTGCGGGAGTTCTTCGCCGGCCTGGCGCGCGACGCGTAGCACCGGGCCCGGCGCGCAGGGCCCCGGACGCGCCGCGCACACGGACGCGCCGTGCCGGGCGTACGCCGCCGTGCCGGAGCGGGCCCCGCCCGCCCGGCCGGCGGCGTACGGGCTCAGGGCGCGGCGACGCGCACCGGCCGCCGGAGCAGGTAGGCGCCGGCGGCCGTGACGAGGAGGGCCATGCACGCGATGAACACCAGCCCCGCCCCCTCCAGACCCATCGGGCCCGACAGCACCCCCACCCCGATCACCGGTACGGAGATGCCCGTGTACGCCACCACGAACAGCGTCGAGATCACCGCCGCCCGGCGGTCCGGGGGAGAGGCCCCGGCCACCGCGGACAGCGCCCCGCGGAACGCCAGACCCTGGCCGGCCCCGCCGACCAGCGCGCTCAGCACCACCAGCGCCAGCAGGTCCCACCACAGGGCACCCGCGAGCAGCGCCAGACCCGCGAGGAGCCCCGCGCAGCCCAGCGGGAGCGAGCGCCCCACCCCGAGCCGGCCGACCGCCAGCTGTCCGGCGGTGGAGGCGAAGAAGGCCAGCGCCACCACCAGCCCGATCACGGCGCGGTTGTGCACGTCGAGGGACTCCGTGAGGAACGCCGGGCTGACCGAGGTGAACACCCCGAACAGCGCGAACCCCACGAAGGAGGCGATCGCCGCCGGCCCGAACACCGCCCGCACCCGGGCCGGCAGACCGGGCCGCTGCGGCCGCACGGTGCTCAGCGGCCGCAGCTCCCGCACGGTCTCCGGAAGCCACAGGAGCACGGCCGCGGACCCGGCCACCAGGACGAGGTGCACGACGAACGGGAGGTACAGCGGCCACGGCGCGTACTGCGCCAGCACCCCGGCGACCAGCGGACCGCAGCCCAGACCGCCCATGTTGGCGGCCGTCGCCGCGAAGGTGGCGCGCGCGGCGCCGCCGGGCGGGGCCAGCTCCATGACGTACGCCGTGGCGGCTCCCGTGAACAGGCCTGCGGAGAGCCCTGACAGCAGCCGCCCCGCGTACAGCCAGTCGAGCCCGGTGGCGCACAGGAAGCAGACGGCGCTCGCCGTCGCGCACGCCAGACCGGCCAGCAGCACCGGGCGCCTGCCCAGGGCGTCAGAGGCGTTGCCCGCCAGCAGCAGCACCCCGATGACCCCGAAGGCGTACACGGCGTACACGACCGTCACGGTCAGCTCGGAGAACCCGAACTTCTCCTGGTACAGGCCGTAGAGGGGGGTCGGCAGCGTGGTGCCCGCCATGCACACGGCGAACACCGCGGCGGCGAGGACACACGGGCGCCAGCCCCGGTGTTCATCGTCCATGCCGCCGACGGTAACGCCGCGCGCCGCCGCGGCTCGGCGCGGCGGGCCCGGCGCGCCGAGCCCGACCGGCCGGTCTGATGGACGGGCGCGCACGGCGGCCCCGGACCCGTCACGGGTCCGGGGCCGCGGATGTCACGCGGGGTGCCGGTCAGCGCTTGAAGATGTCCTTCATCTTCTCCTTGGCCTGGCGGGCGTCACCCTTCGCCTGTTCGGCGCGGCCCTCGGCCGTCAGCCGCTCGTTGCCCACCGCGCGGCCGGCCGTCTCCTTGAGCTTGCCCTTGGCCTGCTCCGTCGTGGCCTGGCTCTTCTCGTTCTCCGACACAGCTGATCACTCCCTGAGGGATGGGAACAACGTACGCCTCCCGTCTGACCGGTATCCCGGTCCGCAAACGGAACGGACGGAAGAGTCGGATGTCGGCCAGAGTGACGGCCCGTCCGGTTGTGCGAGCCCGCTTCGGGGGTAGGGGCGGGTCACAACGACGGACCGGCCAGAGGAGACATCGTGGAGTGGGACAGCGTGGTGGGGCAGATCGTGGCCAGACGCAGCGGGCGCACGGTCGAGGAGCTGGAGCCGCAGACCGACCTCGCGGAGGACCTGGGACTGGACGACGCCGCGGTGATCGGGATGCTGGGGGAGCTGAAGGCCGCCGGGTTCCACGTCCGGGACGGGGTGGACCTGGGACGGCTGACCACGGTGCAGGCACTGATCGACGCGGTCAGCCCGGCGTCATGACCCCGCAGGCCCCCCGCCCGCGACCGTGAGCCGGGCGCCGCGACCGCCAGCGCGGCGGCCCGCCACGGCGGGGCCGGGCCTCGTAGCCTGACCCGATGCGACATCACGATCTTGTTGTCATCGGTGCGGGTTCCGGCAACGCGGTCATCGACGGGTGGTTCGCCGATCTGGACGTGGCCGTCATCGAGGAGAAGTGGTTCGGGGGGACCTGCCTGAACGCCGGCTGCATCCCCAGCAAAATGCTGGCCTACGCCGCCCACGTCGCGGAGACCGTCCGCGGGGCCGGTACGTACGACGTCGACGCGGAACTGCGGGCGGTCCGCTGGCGCGAGCTGCGCGACCGGGTCTTCGGACGGCTGGACGCCGACCGGGAAGAGGGCCGCCGCGGGCGCCTGGAGTCGGACTTCGTGACCGTGTACGAGGGCCGGGCGCACTTCACCGGACCCCGGCGGCTGCGCGTCGACCCGCCCGGAGGCGGTCTCGACATCAGCGCGGACCGGATCGTTCTCGCGGCGGGCGGACGCCCGCTGGTGCCCGCGCCGGTGGCCGACTCGGGCCTGCCGTACGAGACGTCCGACACCGTCATGCGCATCGACGCCCCGCCCCGGCGCCTGGCCGTCCTCGGCGGGGGCTACATCGCCGCCGAACTCGCCGAGGTCTTCGCGGCGGCGGGCAGTTCGATCGTCATCGTCGAGAAGGAGGAACGGCTCCTCGGACCGCAGGACGAGACGGTCGCCGAGCGGTTCACCGAACTGGTCCGCTCCCGCTACGACCTCAGGCTCGGCCGGGAGGTCACGGAGGTCGGGGGCCGCCCGGGCGCCCTGCGGCTGACCCTGGACGACGGTTCGACCGTCGAGGCCGACATGCTGCTGGTCGCCGCCGGGCGCGTGCCCAACAGCGACCGGCTGAACCTGGACGCCGCCGGCATCCGGACCCACGACGACGGCAGGATCGTCGTCGACG
The DNA here is from genome assembly GCF_055587105.1 of Streptomyces sp. NPDC048461. Taxonomy (NCBI): domain Bacteria; kingdom Bacillati; phylum Actinomycetota; class Actinomycetes; order Kitasatosporales; family Streptomycetaceae; genus Streptomyces; species Streptomyces sp. NPDC048461. The sequence goes on from NZ_JBVJGW010000040.1 coordinate 6,514, forward strand.
CGCACCAGCGCACCACCGCGGACGGCGTGTTCGCGCTCGGCGACATCTGTACGCCGGTCCCGCTCAAGCACGTGGCCAACCGGGAGGCGGAGGTCGTGTCGCACAACCTCCGCCACCCCGACGACCTGGTGTCGGCGGACCACGGCAACGTCCCGGCGGCCGTCTTCACCCGCCCGCAGATCGCCTCGGTCGGCGCCACCGAACAGGAGTGCCGAGACCGGGGACTGGACTACGTGGTGGGGACGGCGCGCTACGCGGACGTCGCCTACGGCTGGGCCATGGAGGACACCACCGGCTTCTGCAAGGTGCTCGCCGAGCCCGGCACCGGGCGGCTGCTCGGCGCCCACCTGATGGGGCCCCAGGCCCCCACGCTCATTCAGCCGCTCGTCCTCGCGATGGCCCTGGGGACCGACGCGTCGACCCTCGCCGGGACGCCGTACTGGATCCACCCCGCGCTCACCGAGGTCGTGGAGAACGCACTCCTCGACCTCGGCCTCTGAGCGCGGCGGCGGGCAGCGTCATCGTCTGCGGCCACGGCCCCGCGCGGCCAGACCGCTCGCCACCCCGGCGACGTGCAGCGCGAGCAGGGCCAGACCGACGAGCATGAAGTTGGTGGAGGTGAAGACGTGGTTCGTGGTGATCTCTGCCGCGTTGATCAGGAACGCGATGAAGAAGAGTGCGGCGGCGGCTATGCCCAGCATGGTGGTGCCCCTCTCAGTAGGTGAGGGCCGTGTGCCCCGCCCGAGCCGGACCATGAGCGGCCGGAGCGACTGATTCCCGCCCCGTTCTCCGCCCCGACCCCACGCTGACTCCCCTCCGCGCTCCGGGAGTTCAGCCGTGGGCGGTGTCGATGACGCAGAACCGGTTTCCCTCGGGGTCGGCGAGCACCACGAAGTCGGGGTCCGCGGGATACGCGTCCCAGTCCACGTGCCGCGCGCCCAGCGCCACCAGGCGCGCCACCTCCGTCTCTTGTTCTGCCGCGTCGGCGGCGTACAGGTCGAGGTGGACGCGCGGCCGTTCCTGCACCGGCGAGGTGCTCAGCCCCAGCGCCAGCCCGGGGCCGGGGCCCTCGGCGGGCACCAGGACGGTCCAGCCGGCGTCGACGGCTCCGTCGCGGGGGACGTACCCCAGCGCCGCGCCCCAGAAGGCGGCGGCCCGCCGCACGTCCGCCGCGCCCATGACGATGGTTCCGATGGTCAGCATGATCCGATTCTGGCAAACCCGCGGACGGCGGAGACCGGGAACCGCCTGTCTGGCGCGGCGGAGGCTGGGCAGGCGGCAGACATGACTGATTCCGAGACGAAGACGACCAGTGGATTCCACGTCACCGTGCACGGCGAACGGTTCACCTGCCGGGAGGTCTCCGGACTGGGACCGCAGGGCGACGGCGGCCTGCCCGGCCAGATGCTCACCGTGACACTGACCGACTGCGTCCTCACCGACACCCCCAAGGCCGAGGAGTGGGCGCTGTCCGCCGAGGAAGCACCGGCCGTGCGCCACGTGAAGATCGAGGAGACGGCCGGGGACGCGGCCGGGAGCGACGCCGCGCCCCTCGCCACCTGGTACCTCAGCGACGCCCGGCCGGGCGCCATCGGCGACCACAGCACCACGGCGTCCAACCACGAGACCCGGATCGACCGGCTGACCGTGTACGCGGAGAAGATCGCCCCCGACCTGCCGGTGTGAGCCGCGGCCCGTACGCCGGCCCCCGGGCCGCCGCCCGGGCCGCCGGGCCTCAGGCCGCGTGGCGGCCGTGGCGCGTCCGCCGCGCGGGCTCGGCGGCGTGCTTGCCCCCCGTACCCGCCAGGGCCCGCAGGTGCCGCCTCCGGGGGGCAGGGACACGGGGGTCGAGCATGCGCTCCTCGTAGCGGTCGAGGGCGAGCAGGGCGCACAGGAGGAACGGCGGCACGAGGAGCACGGCGAACATCACGGCGGGTCCTTCGGCAGGGAACACGGTCCTCGGCGCGCCTGCCCCGCCCCGTGGAGGGGAACCCCGGCGGTCGGCGCACGGCCGCGGGCCGAGTGCGCGGGCGCCGCCGGGACCGGTCAGGATGCCGCAGGGCGGTTCTTCCCGCAGCTCATGGCAGTGGGCCGCCCCCGCCGGGGGGGCCCCCCCCCAAGTGCGACGCCGCGCGTGCCCCCGGCCGCCCCCACCCCCGGGGGCGGGCCCCGGCCGGGGGGCGGGGCGCGCGGGCGCCGCGGGCCCCGCCCGGGGGGCCGCGGGGGGGCGCGCCCCCCCCCCCGGGGGGGGGGCCCCCCGGGGGGGGGCGCCCCACTGCCATGCTGCGACGCGCCGTTTCCGCCGGGCCGCCTCATCCGGGGCGGCGGGGCCCGGGCGGGCTCACATCGGGTCCATGGTGCCGCTGCCGGGCCCGTTGACCCGTTCGCTCACCTCCCGGATCCGCAGGGCCTTGCGGATGAGCCGGTCGTGCTCCGCCGGCTCGGTGGCGTGCGCCGCGGCCTGCTCCAGCTCTTGGGCCTTGTCGCGCATGCGGCGGGCGTTCTCGTCGGTTTCGCTGGTGGCGTCCATGGGTCCTCCTGGGATGGCGGGTCGGGGGATCGGGACGGTCAGGGCTCCTCACCCGTGGGCGGGGTACACGCGATGCACTCCGCGTCGATCTGATCGGCGAGCCGGTTCAGTACTCCGGTCATGGCCAGCACGGTCTGCGGATCGGCATCCGTCTCCTCCGCATCCGTCGCGTCCATCCAGTCGGCCGCCACGCGGCGCAGCAGTGCCGTCACCTGCTCGGCCGGGATGAGAAGGACGCCCTCTTCCGTGGGGATCAGGGGGATCGGGATCTGGATCATGTAGCCGCCGCCTCTCGCCGAGGTGTCGGGTGCGCACCGTTCGTCCGCCCCTCTCCCGGAGCGGGTACCCGGGCAGGAGGCCGGCAACCCGATCGGGCCGCGGGCCCGGCGCGGCACGGGACGCCGCATTGGTTGGACCGAGTCGTATGAAAAAGGATATCCGGGGTACCCGTCAGCATGCCGGAGCGGTTGCCGTGACGCAGCAGGGAATCATGTTGTTGCCTCCAAGGATCGGCAGCCGCTCCGGTCCCGCCGCGGACCGGACGTGGTGTGGGGGCCGGGTCCCGGGGGCAGGCGCTGACTCGTACGGACGTTCTCCGAGGCGTTCTCCGACCGGAGGAGTTGTTTCACGTGACCGAGCACGGATGGAGCTACGCGGCGACGTCGGGGCACCTGGCCGGCGCCGATCTCACCGGATTCCGGGTCGAGGCCACCGACGGCGGCATCGGCAAGGTGGACAAGCACTCCGACGAGGCCGGCGAGGCCTTTCTGGTGGTCGACACCGGGGTGTGGATCTTCGGCAGGGAGGTGCTGCTGCCCGCCGGCACCGTGACCCGGGTCGACCTCGAAGAGGAGAAGGTCTACGTCGACCGGACCAGGCAGCAGATCAAGGACGCCCCCGAGTTCCACCAGGCGGCGCACCTCGCGGATCCCGAATACCACGACCAGATCGGCACCCATTACGGCATCGGCGGCACCTTCGGCAGCCACCGCGCCTGAAACGGTGCCCAGGGCCCCGACCCGCGCGCGCCGGCACCCTCGGCCGCCCGGCGGACACGGCGCGTGACCGCGGCAGCCGTGCCTCACGGACTCTCGCCGACGGCGGGGCTACCGTGGACGGGACCTTCCCACCCGAGCGGCAGATAGAGGCGGGCAGCTGTGTCCACGTCGAGCCATGAGGTCTCCGGCGCTCCGTGCTGGGTGAGCCTGATGACCCCGGACCTTGATTCCGCGCAGCGGTTCTACGGTGCTGTGCTGGGCTGGGAATTCCGCCCCACGGACCTCGGAGACGGCTTCACCGTCGCCTTCCGCGACGGCGCGCCGGTCGCCGGCCTCAGCGCGCTGGCGCAGCGGCTGAGCCTGCCGGCCGCCTGGACCCCCTACTTCGCCGTCGACGACGCCGACGTGACCGCCGCCCGGATCCGGGAGCGCGGCGCCACCACCGCCGTCGGGCCCCTCGCCTTCGGCACCGGGCGGGCCGCCGTGGCGGCGGACCCGGCCGGCGCCGTGTTCGGCTTCTGGCAGGGCGAGGTCATCCCGGACTGGTCGGTGGGCCGCGGAACGGCCCCGGCATGGCTGGAGCTGCGCACGCGGGACGCGTTCGCCGCCGCCATCTTCTACGGCGAGGTCCTCGACTGGGCGGGCGAGCAGCCCGGCTGCTGCTCGGTCTCCTACGAACACGACCACGTCGTCCTCCGCCACGGCCGCGACACCGTCGCCCGGATCAGCGGCGGCGCGCTCGAAGCGGACCCCGACCCGCTGGTACGCCCGCGCTGGCACATCCACTTCCGGGTGCCCGACCTGGAGGCGACGGTGGAGGCGGCCGCCCGGATGGGCGGGAGGACGTGCTCCCCGGTGCGGACGACCAGCGACACCCGCTCGGTCGTCCTCGCCGACCCCGAAGGCGCGCTCTTCACCGTGGTGGCCCCGCATCGCCCTCCGGCCTGACCCCGGCACGGAACCGACCGCGCGGCGCGGCTGCCGTCTCAGGTGCGGGAACGGCCGAAGAACTCCACTTCCGCCACCGCCACCTGCCGGTCCGGGCCGCTGCCGTACGCCGACCGCAGGACGATCCGTACGGACACGGTGTCCCGGCCCCGGACGTCGACGCGCTGGACCCCTCCGTCGTTGAGCATCTTGTGCACGGTGCGGGAACGGCCGGCGGAGTCGGTCACCACCAGGTCGATCTCCTGCGGCCGGGCCTGGTCGGCGGCCTGGCCCGGCCGCTTGGAGGTCCCCGGGGTGACGAGCACCGCGAGGAGGTCCACGGGCTGGACGAAGTCCGCCTGGAGGTGCTGCCCGTTCGAGTCGCCCGCGTACCCCGTGCCCCACCAGGTGTTGGAGTAGTTGTCGAAGGCCGCTTCGGGGCCGTGGCCCGCGGCGGAGTGGGAGGCGGTCCAGGAGGTGGGCCGGACCGCGACCCGCTTGGCGAAGTGGTCCTGGACCGCGCGGGCGGCCGGCGGGCCCCCGATCAGCCCGCCGACGGCCACCAGCACGAGCGCCGCCACCACGGCGGCCCGCACGACCCACCGCCGCCGCTCCCGCCGCAGGACCGGCCGCCGCCCCGCGAAGGGCCCGGACGCCGGCTCCTCGCGCCGGGTCTCCAGCGGCGCGGCGCAGGAGCGGCAGAAGACGCGGTGGGAGGCGTTCGCGCGGCCGCAGGCCGGGCACGGCGGCCCCTGCTGCTCCGGGGCGGCCGCCTGCGGGGTGCGGACGCGCGGCCGGGCCGCCTCGGGCCGCCCGGGCAGGACGGTGCCGGGCCGCTCGGCCGGATCGCGGCCCGGCTCCGCGGCGGGCACCGGCACCAGCAGGGCGCGCGCCGCCTCCGCGCCGTCACCGGCGGGCGGGGTGGCGGCAGCCTGGAGCGGGGCGGTGGCTTCGGCCGCGGAGGCGGCGCCGGCGTCCGTGGGGGCGTCGGCGCCGGAGTCGGAGCCCGCGTTCCGGCGGGCGTCCGCGGCGCCGGCGGCACCCGCTCCGGGTGCGGGCTCCGGCGGTACCACGGGGAGCGGGGCGGTGGCCGACTCGGACGCGTCCGCCTCCCCGCGGGGCGCGGGGGCGGCGGTCGCGCTCCCCGTGTCCCAGCGGAGGAAGGCGCCGCACGAGTCGCAGAAGGACTGGCCCGTCGTACGCGAAGGGGCGGCGCACTCGGGGCAGGGAGCGGTGGTCCCGGATACGGGCATGGTGGTCAGTTCCCTTCCGGAACAGAGGGGGCGGGTGGGGCGGACGCCCCGGGCGGTACGGACGGCGAGGGCGGGACCGACGCCGAGGGCGGGACCGGCGGCGCAGCCCGGGCCGGCGGCGGGCCCACGACGGCCGCGGACGGTCCGCCGACCGGCGCCTCAGGCCGCGGCGGGCCGGCCGCCAGCACCTCGGTCGTGAACGGCAGGTGCGCCGGCCGGGCCGCCGCGACGACCGCGGCGAGCCGGTGCCGGTCGCCCGGCGCCGGATCGGGCAGCCGTACGGTGACGTGCAGGGCCGCCCGCGGAACGCCCGGGAACGGTCCGAGGGGCCGCGGCGACCAGGCGGCGCCCCCGCTCTCGGTGATCGACGGCGCGACCCCGAAGCACAGCCGCACCGCCTCGGCCAGTCCCTGCCGGGTTCCGCGCCGCCGGTGCAGGGCGGTAGCGGTGGCCACCGCGTGGCGGCGCACCTCCACCGGTTCGCCGCCCCCCAGCTCCGCCCCGACCCAGTCGGCCAGCCAGTCGACGAAGTCGGCCGGGGCGAGCGCGGGGTCGAAGTACGCCTCCAGGCAGTCGAGCACGGTGAACACGGGCGCCAGCATCGCGTCCAGCCCCGTGACGAACCGCTGGGCCAGGTCGTCGTCCGCGTACACGGCGGGCAGTGCCCGGCCCAGCGGATGCGCGGACCGCAGGCCGTCCAGCGCTCCGCGCGCGCTCGCGCCGGCGCCGTTCACAGGGCCTCGATCACGCGGACGCGGTGGTCGAAGGGGAAGAGCAGTGCGGACGGGCCGAGGTCGACGCGGTCGGTGGCGTCGCCGCGCCGCCCGGTCAGCGGGTCGGCGGGATGCAGCAGGACCTCGTCTACCAGTTCCACGCCCGGCACCCGCTGGAGGGCCGCGAAGACCTCCCCCGCCCGCAGCGAGCGGCCGAACGGCCAGCCCCGGCCGTCCGATCCGCCCGTCAGCGGATCCAGGTACCGGTACAGGGCGTCCAGGGCCTCCTCGCGCACGAGGTCCGCGCCCGCCGCCCGGTAGCCGTGCACGGTGGCCACCACCGTCACCCCCTGGTAGAAGGGCGGGCCGACCGCCAACCGGGTTCCCAGCGGCCGCCGTTCGTCGAGGAAGCCGGTGATCCGGGCGAGCAGCTCGTCGCCCGGCACGAGCTGCTCGAAGCGCAGCCGGCCGCCCCGGTCGACGACGGCCTGCGGCACGACCAGCACGCGGACCGCGTTCTCCCCGGCGGCGCCCGCCCCCGCGGACGATTCCGTGCCCGCCGCCAGGCACTGGATGCGGGCCGCCTCCGGGGCCGCCCGCCGGGTCAGCTCCTCGTAGTCCCGTGCGGTCACCGCACGCTCCTGGGCCCGCAGCGCGATCGGCGCCCGCAGCCGGGCCTCGTCGACGGTCTCCCCGTCGACCCCGCCCCGGGCCGCCTCCCGGTTCTCCACCCGCGCGATGTACGGGATCGAACTGCGCAGGACCTGGATCGCCCCGCGCGCCACGTTCCCGCCGCGGCCGCCGCCCACCCCGTACCGGGTGGCCCGGACGGCCGCGCCCTTCGCCGGGACCGCCCCGAACTGGCGCAGCGAGCCGTCGGGTTCGCGCACCGCCGGGCCGAAGGCCAGCTCACCCGTGGTCGCGTCCAGCGTGAAGTGCCGGTCCCCGGAGCCGGACGCCGAGAAGTCCGGGACCCCGCGCCACCGCTGCCAGCCCTCCCCGTCCGATACCTCCAGCAGGACGTCCCCCACCACGGGCACGTGCGCGAGCCGCACCCGGTGCCCCGGTACGCCCTCGGCCTCCCCGAGCGGCTCCTCCCGTACGAACTCGGCGTGCGAGGCCGAGACCGTGCCGCCGATGGTGAACGCCTCGGCGTCCCGCACGGTCGGCGAGGAGGTGTAGAACGGCTGCCCGGCCCGGGGCGCCGTCACCCGGCACCGCACCCAGCCGGCCTCCAGCCCGCCCAGCCGGGACAGGACGTGCCCGGCCGGCAGGTGCAGCACCACCTCGCCCGGCCGGTTCAGCCCGCCGGTGGAGTCGGAGGAGACCTCGCACCGCGTCCACCCGTCCGGCGTCCACGCCTCCCACACCAGCGGGGGCTGCCGCGGGTCCACGCCCACGCCGTCGACCCGGCTGTCCACCCGCAGCACCGCCGTGCAGCCGGGGACCGCGGCCGACAGGCCGAACAGCAACAGGTCGTCCGCTTGCGGGAGTTCGGTGAAAACCGGTACGTCCACGCCCGCCCGGACCTCCTGGGAACGGTCCGCCGGAGCCTCTCCCGCGCCCTGGCAGAGCAGGAACGACAGGGCGCACGGCACGAGGGTCAGATCGCGCTCGGTGGCGAAGACCACCGCCTCGTCGGTCTCCGTGCGCCCGGTGGCGACCTCGGTTCCGGCGGGCAGGACGACGGGGTCCGGCTGCGGCGCGGCCAGCCAGAACGTCACCGGCGCGCGCGCGGCCGAGGGCGGGAACAGCGTGATGCCGAGCAGGTCGAGGAAGGCCAGCTGGTTCTTCTCCGGAACCCGGTTCAGCCGGTAGACCAGCTGGTCCGCCATGTGCGCCACGGCCTCGATCAGGGTGACGCCCGGATCGGAGACGTTGTGGTCGCTCCACTCCGGACAGCGCTGCTGGACGTAGCGCTTCGCGTCGTCCACGAACTCCTGGAAGTGCCGGTCGTCGAGCCGGGGTGCGGGCAGGGCCATCAGTGTCGTCCGCTTTCGCCGTGGGCGTGGGGGTACCGGGTGGGTGCCGCCGGGCCGGCGGGTACGGCGGACGCGTCACCGGCGCCGTCCCCGGCCTCGCCGCCCTCGTCGGGTATCACGTAGAACGGGAAGACGAGGCTGCGCGGGTTGTTGGTGCCGCGCACCGCGTACCGCACGTCGATGTGCAGCACGGCGGGGTCGTCCGGCGCGGGGGTCACCGTCACCTCCCGCACCTCGATCCGCGGCTCCCACCGGTCCAGCGCCGTGCGGACCTCGTACCGGATCCGGCCGGCCGTCGCGTCGTTGGCCGGTGCGAAGACCAGGTCGTGCACCGCGCAGCCGAACTCGGGACGCATCGGCCGCTCCCCGGGGGCCGTCGCCAGGACCAGGCGCATCGCCTCCTCCACCTCGCGGTCGCGCCGGGCCAGCGCGATGGCGCCGCCCGGGTCGGTCCGCATCGGGAAGGCCCAGCCGGCCCCGACGAAGTGCTCGCTCATCCGCTCGTTCCCTTCATTGCCTTGTGTCTCGCCGCGCCCCGCCCCACCCCGCCGCGCCCCGCCCGCGTGGGCGGGCGGTCGGGCTCAGAACGGCAGGCCGTTGCGCGTCGTGACGCCGATCAGCGAAACCGTCGCCGCCGTGATGCCGACGTTGCCGACCGCCTGCAGGGCCACTCGCCCCGGTGTCTGCACGTCCACCCCGAGCGTGGTCTTGACGTCCATGCCGAGCCCCGCCTTCAGGTGCAGCCCGCGGCCCGCGCTCAGGTTCAGCGCCCCCCGCGCCGACAGCGTCAGATCGCCGCCGGAGTCCACCTCGACGCCGCGGGCCCCGTGAATGGTCACGGTCCCGTCGCTGCTGACCGTGAGGGTGGTCTGCGCCTCGTTCAGCTGCACCGTCACGCCGCCGTCGCCGGTGCGCAGCCGGATGCCGCTCGACGCGCGGGCCGCCCCCGCCCGCTCCAGCAGCTCCACCGTGTGACCGCTGCGGGCCGTCAGCGCCCGCCAGTTGACCTTGCCGGCCGTCGGGTCGACCGCGGGGATGCCGTCGGGCTCGCGGGTCGCCCGGTCCACCCCGTTGTAGAGCCCGGCCAGGACGTACGGGTGCTCCAGCGAGCCGCGGTCGAAGGCGCACAGCACCTCGTCGTTGACGTCCGGCAGCAGCAGCCCGCCGCCACCGGCGCCGCCGAACTGGGCGACCCGGCACCAGCCGCTCTCGTACGTGTCCGAGAGCCAGGGGAAGCGCAGCCGGACGCGGCCCATCCCCAGCGGGTCCTTGACGTTGGTGACCAGCGCCACCGCCACCCCCGGCAGCGGGGCCGCGGATTCGGCGGCCCCGCTGCCGCCCGAGGCGAGCCCGTACAGCGAGCGGAACTGCCGGCCGGAGACGGTCAGCCAGGTGACGTACGGCTGCCCGGAGGCGAACACGTGACGGACACCGGTCGCCGTGTACTTGCCCTCGAACGGGAACCCCGCGCCCTTCACCGCGACCGGCCGGCCCGGCATCAGCCCCGGATTGCCGGTGACCGCCACCTCCAGCTCCGCGAAGGAACCCGCCACGTCGTCGGCCAGCGCCCGCGCGGCGTGCGTGACCTCCGAAGGGGTCGTGTAGGGGACGCGGGTGGCGTCCAGCCCGGCCTGCCCGAAGGGCGCCGTGAGCTGCGCCGGGGTGAGGTCCGCCACGATGTCCGCGGTGGTGCCCGCCGGCGCCGGCGCGGCCAGCGGCCGCTTCGTCAGCATGTCCCAGCCGCGCACGGTGACCTGGCCGACCTGGCCGGCGGAGGTCAGCGCCACCCGGCTCTGCAGCGTGTTGTGCCCGAACTCCAGGACGTACGGGCTCTGCAGCGCGGGCGTCGTGTCCGCGGGGGCGCCCGCGGCGGGAGCGAGCGGCGCGAAGTCGAGCTTCCCGTCCGGGTCGAAGGAGAGCCGGACGTCGTTCTCCGCCGCCAGCCGGTTCAGGTAGTCCCAGTCGGTGGTGCCGGGCTGGGTGGCCAGCTCGTACACGGTGGGTGTGGCCGCCACCCTGCCCAGGGCGAGCCCGTTCTGGGAGGCGAGGCGGCGCACGATGTCGGAGGCCGTCATCTGCGGGTAGCCCGCGACCCGGCGGTTGCGCAGCAGCCGGTGGCCGGGGTCGTACCCGCGCAGCACCAGGCGGCGCCCGGTGCCCGGCTCGGCGTCCACCTCCATCGCCGTCACCTCTCCGGTGATCAGCGGGGTGCCGCGGACGCCGTCCGTGAACGGGCTGATCACCGCCTTCGAGCCGACGGTGAGCTGCGGGTAGCGGCGGGTCAGGGTGCCGTCGCCGTCGGCGAAGGCCAGCAGGAACGCGGAGGGCACGTTCACGCTCGCATCCACCCAGCCCTCGGTCAGCAGCGAGGCCAGGGGGTCGGGCAGCACCGAACCGCCCAGGACGACGTGCAGGACGGTGGTGAAGGTGTTCTCGCTCATGCGGCACGCTCCGAGCCGGCGGGGAGGAGGAGTTCGGTCCCGGGGCGCAGCCGCATCGGGTCGTCGATGCCGTTGGCCTCGGCTATCACCCGCCAGCGCGTCGGATCGCCGTACTCGCGCCAGGCCAGCGAGGCGAGCGTGTCACCGGCCACGGTGCGGTGGACGCGGCGGGCCGACAGGGCGCCCGAGGTCGGGTTCTGGCCCTTGGCGGACGTCGGGATCTCGGTCAGGGCGAGCGAGCACGTGGCGCGCAGCGGCGTGCCGTTCGGGCTGAACAGGGTGTAGGTCGCGCTCGCGTTCGTCACGTACGCCGTGAACTGCACCGTGCTGAACGAACCCCAGGAGAACTTCACCCAGGGCGGCGACGGGGCCTGCGAGGTGACGCTCTGCTCGGTCACCTCGCAGCAGGAGAGCAGCAGTTCGACCTGCTTGAGGACGGTGCCCGAGCCCGGGGTGCCGGAGGAGTCGAGGAACACGTCGACGCGCAACTGCGCCGGGCTGACGCCGGTGAACTTGGACGGAGCGCCCCGCGTGTAGGCGACGGCCGGATCGTTGCGCCAGTGGGCGGACCGGGACAGCTGGAGTTGGCGGGGGTTGAACTGGAAGCGCACTTCGCCGAGCAGACCGCCGACGGCCCCTCCGAGGACGGCGGGCGGCTGGTGGACGGCGAGCGCGGCCCGTGAGAGCCCTGCGGCGGCGCGGCCGCCGGTGGGGGCCGCCATCTCAGACCCCTCCGGCGTCGGTGAACCCGTGGTGTGCGATCTCCAGGGTCTCGGTGGCGACGGCCGGGGAGGCCGGATTCAGGGTCGGGCCCGTCCAGCGCACCGGCAGCACCTCCACCAGGCCCCACTGGGCGACGACGGAGCCGTCGGCGCGCAGGGCGGCGATCTGGGCGGTGGGACGGGTGATGCCGGTGGCGAGGGAGGAGATCCAGGCCGCGACACGGGCGGTGTCGGCGGTGAGGGGGCGGGTGAGGCGGATGGTGGAGAAGGTGACGCGGGTCGGCAGCTGCCAGACGAACCCGTTGTTCCCGCCCTCCTGGTGCTGCTCGATCTCGACCTGGGAGGAGAGCCCGTCGCAGCCGTTGAACAGCCCGAGGTTCTGGCCGTCGATGCTCAGCTTGAAGAAGACCGTGGATCCGGGGTCGGGGGGCGTGGGCATGCGGGACTCTCTGTTCGGGGTCGGTGTCGGGGTCGGCGCGCTGTGGTGCGGGGGCGGGGTGGGGTGGGGTGGGTGTGTCGGCGGGGTCAGCGGTCGCGGAGGCGGCCGAGGCGTTCGCGGTCCCCGCGCAGTTCGGCGCGCAACAGCCGCGAGAGCGGGGCGACGAGGCGCCGGGCGAGGGCGTCGAGTTCGGCCTGCGGTGGGGGCTGCGGCGGGGACGGCGGTTCGTCGTCCGGGGCGACGGGGTGCGGTGCGCCGGGTGCTGCGGTGGCGTGGACGGCCTGTACGGGAACCGGAGACGGCGGGGGCGGGGGCGGGGGCGGCGCGGGCGGTGCGGAGGCGGCCACGGCGGACGGGCGGACGATCCGTTGCACGGGGACGGCTCTGGCCGGAGCCCCGGGAGCGGCGGGTGCCGGGGGCGTGGGGGCGGGCGGACCCGGGGCGGTGTGCGGGCCGAGCGGGGCGAGCGGCAGGGGCGCCGCACCGGCGGGTACGGCAGAGGTCCGCCGCAGCACGGCGGGCGCCGCGGGCCCCGGTTGCGGGGCGGGCCCCGCCGGGGCGATCGGCCGCCCGGAGGCCAGGGGGGCCGGAGCCACGGGTGCGCGCTGGATCCGGGGCGCGGGAATCCGTACGGAGGGGAGGGGCAGGGGTGCGGGTGCCGGTGTTGCGGACGCGGCCGGTGCCGGGGGCGGGGGCGGTGTGGGCGCGGGCTCCGGAGCCGGGGCCGGCTTGATCGGGGCGCCGATCAGGGGACGCCGGACCCTGGCCGCAGGCTCCTCGGCCAGGGCGCGCTGCACCCGCCGTACGAGGGGCTTGCGGGTCCCCGTGCCCGACCCCGGGGGAGGAACGGGCACGGGGACGTCGAGGGCTCCTGCGAGGAGCGGTTCGGGGGGTGTCGCGGCCGGCCCTTCAGCGGTGGCAACGGACGCGGGGAGGGGCACGTCCGGGGAGCCGACGGGCCGCAGCGTCCGCGAGGGCACCACGGGCCGGGGCGCGGAGGTCAGCGGCGCACCGGCGCGGGAGGCCCGTTGCACGACGGGTACGGGCCGGGCCGGGTGGGCCGACTGCGCCCGTTGCACCGGGCGGACGGGCGGGACACCGGCCGGCGGACGCGGCGGGGCGTCCGCGGACGGGGCACGTATGCCGGGGGTCTGCGGCTCGTACTCCGTACGGATCGGCGGCGACGGGAAGCCGCTGCCGCGCACGCCGTGCTCGACGTCGGGGGCGGGGCCCTGGCCGGGCGGGTACGTGGCAGCGGTGGCGGTGGCGGTGGCGGGCGAAGTGCCGTCGTCCGCGCCCGCGTTGCCGTGACCGGTGTCGCGCACGGCCCCGGCGCGGTGTGCCTGCGGCGGGTGGGCGCGCTGGACCGTGTTCCGGGCCGGCTCGGTGGTAGGCGTCGGGGACGGTGCCGGGCGCTGCACGGGGGAGGCCGTCACGGGTGTCGGTGTTCCGGCGGAGGCGGGCCGGAGCGCCGGAAGGGTGGCGCGGTGCTGCACCTGACCCGCGGGGGAGGAGCCGCCCGCGTTCCGTTCGACGGGGCTGCCTGTCGGGGGCAGCGGCCGGGGTGCCGGAGCGGCGGTTGCAGCTCCCGGGGTGGTGAGCCCCTGGACGGGCGGCGGTGTAGCGGACGCGCGGGCCGTGCCGCTGGGGCGGTGCTCCACGGGGGCCTGCGCCGAACGGGGCACCGGGGACCCGGCCGCTGCCGTGGCTGCGGGGCCGGTGGTGAGCCCGGGGGCGGTGGCTGCAGGAGTCGAAGTGCGGGGTGTCGGCGTCGCCGCGTCCCCGGCCGGGGCCGACGGGAGCGGCGACCGCCAGGTTCCGCGCTCGGGTGCCGCGGCGGTGGCTCGCTGTACGGGATGCGGGGGAGGCGTGGTGGGGGCGCCCGGGGCCAGGGGCTGTGTGGTGGGTGCGGGGGTGTGTGCCGTACCGGGTGGCGTGCTTGCGGGGTCGGTCGTTGCCTCGGGGGCGATGGCCGGAGGTGTCGGGGCCGGGGCCGGGGCCGGGATCGTGGCGCTGTGCCCCGCCGGGGCGGGCGTGCGCGGGGCGGTGGCGGCCCGCTGGACGGGGCTCGGGGGCGTGGTGGCGGCGCGTGGGGTCTGGGGCTGTGTGGTGGGCGCGGGGGCCTGTGCGGTAAGGGGTGCTGTGGTTGCGGGGTCGGTCGCCGGCTCGGGGGCGATGGCCGGCGGTGTCGAGGGCGGCGCGGTCCTGGCGCTGTGCCGGCCCCCCGGGGTCGCCGTGCGCGGGGCGGTGGCGGCTCGCTGTACGGGGTGCGGAGGCGTGGTGGGGGCGCCCGGGGTCTGGGGCTGTGTGGTGGGCGCGGGGGCCTGTGCGGTAAGGGGTGCTGTGGTTGCGGGGTGGGCCGTCGGCTCGGGGGCGATGGCCGGTGATGTCGAGGCCTGGGGCGCGGTCGTGGCGCTGTGCCGCCCCGCCGGGGTCGGCGTGCGCGGGGCGGTGGCGGTTCGCTGTACGGGGTGCGGAGGCGTGCTGGGGGCGCCCGGGGTCGGGGGCTGCGTGGTGGGTGCGGGGGCCTGTGCCGTACCGGGCGGCCGGGGTCCGGTCGCTGCGGCGGCCGGGTGCTGGAGCGGAGACGGTGCCGTCGGGGTGGCTTCGGCCGTCGGCGCACGGTCCGGAGTCGGGGCCGGAGCCGTCGTAGGGGTGGGGCTCGTGGACGTGGATGTCCTGCCGGCGGAGCGGGATGTCGGCGGGCGCTCCGGGGACGAGGGCACGGTCGGGGCTGTCGGTACGGGCGTGAAGGGCGCGGCCGTAGTGGTGGCTTCGGGCGTCGGTGCGGGGTCCGGGGCCGGGCCTGTCGTCGCCGTGGGGGTGGGGCTCGCGGGGTGGGGCGACGCGGCGGGTGCGGTGCCGGACGCCGCCGGGGCCGACGACACCGGCGCGGCGCGGCGGGGCGTCGGTTCGGGGGCCGTGGGCGACGGCTGCGGGGGATGAGGGGGCGTTCCCGCCAGGGGCAGGCGTTGCAGCGTCGGGGCGACGGAACGCGGGACCGGGCCCGGACCCGGGGGGACCGGTACGAGGGCGTCCAAGAGCAGGCCGGACGGAGCCGACGGCGCGACGGCGTGCCCGATCACGCCGTTGAAGGCCAGGGTCTGGCGCGTCGCCAGGGACGTGGGGAAGTTCCGGTCGGCCGTCAGCCGCGGCACGCCCAGCACGCGCTGGACGGGCGCCACGGCCGCCCACCCGCCGTCCGCCGGCGGTGCGGCCGCGGCCGCACCCGTCACCTCGTCCACACCTGCGGCTCCGGCTGCGGCCGGTCCCGTGCTCTCCAGCGCGCCGTCCCGCCCGCGCCGGCGTCGTCCGAACAGTCCCATCGTCCTCCCCTTCCCCTTCCGGTTCACCGCGCCGCCGCTGTCCCCGCTAGGCCGTCTCTTTCGGATCTTGTCGGCCGAGCCCGCGGCGTCTGGCGCCGTGCCTGGTCGTGCTGTCGGGGCGCCCGTGTACTGGACGTACTCGGTTGCCCTGGCAGTGCGGCCGGGCGCGGTGCCAGGCGTCGCGGGCCCGGCAAGATCCGAAGAGACGGCCTAGGCCTCCTCCTCCCACCGCGCCACCCTCCGTACGTACGCCTGCCGGTCCGCGTGTTCGAGATCGAGGATCGTGTCGAGGTCCCAGTGGAGGTGGTAGGCCAGGTACGCGGTCTCCTCCTCGATCCGGTCGGCCGCGTACGTCACGATTCCCCCAGGCGGCTCCCGGCCAGCTCGACCTCGAACGCGCCCTCGCAGTGCGGACACGACACGGCCGCACGGGTGTGGCCCTCCGCGTTGATCCGCCGGTAGAAGTCCTGGAGGAAGGCGAGGTCGGAGGCGAACATGTTCTCCACCGTCCCGTCGTGCACCGCCGCGAGCGTGCCGAGCCGCGTGATCACGCGGCCCAGCAGCACCACCGACAGGTACGCCGGGTTCTCGCGCACCCGGACGTCCCGCAGCGGGACCAGCTCGTCGCGGGCCGTGGCCAGCCGCATCGAGCCGCTCCGGTGCACGGCTCCGGACTCGTCCACGAAGCCGCGCGGGAGCTCGAACTCGAACTCCGTGCGCAGCGGCTCCCGTACGGCCGCACCCGGGCCGCCGGCCGGCACCTCTCCCGGGCCCTGCCCCTGACTCTGAGCCTGACCCGGTCCCTGCCCATGTCCCGGTCCCTGGCGTCGCATTACTCGATGACCAGCTCTTCGAAGGTGATGGTGACCTGCTCGGTGAGCGCCGACGCGGCGCCCGCCTTCACCGAGCTGACCTCCACCTTGGAGCACCATGCATTGCGCAGGTTGTAGCGGCGCACCGGGTTGTCCTGGTAGTCCATCATCATGATCGTGGCGTTCTTCCGGGCGGAGCCCATGTCGCCGTTGATGGAGGCGCTGATCCACTCGGTGAACGCGCTCGACTGGGTCGCGCCCCGCGTCACCGAGCACTGGCCGGCCTTCTTCACGCCGGGCAGCTTCTTGATGACGGGCCTGCCGTCCGCCGAGACCTGCTGGTACTCGATGACGTCCTGCTCCATGGACAGGCTGCTGACTTCCTGCAGGAACTCGACCATGACACCGTCGATCTGCAGGCCGAAATTGTGTGAGGTGAGCGCGTCACCCGGCTGAAGGGACATGCGGGGCTTCTCCTTGTACGGGGGTGTGGCGGGCGTGCGGACGGGCGTGCGGGCGTGGGGACGTGCGTGACGTGCATGGCGTGCGCACGGTCAAGCGACGGTCGACGGTCGACGGTCGCCGGTCGACGGTCGACGGGCGCTCGGCGGGAGGGGGCTCTACTCCTCCAGCTCCCCTCCACCACCCGAGAACTGCGCCAGCCGGAACACCACGAACTCGGCGGGCTTGACCGGTGCGATGCCGATCTCGCACACCACCCGCCCGAGGTCCACGGACTCGACGGGATTGGTCTCCGCGTCGCACTTCACGTAGAACGCGTCCTCGGGCCGCTGGCCGAACAGGGCGCCCGAGCGCCACTCGTTGACGAGGAAGGCCGAGATGTTGCGCCGGATCCGGGCCCACAGCGCCTGGTCGTTGGGCTCGAACACCACCCACTGGGTGCCGATCAGGATCGACTCCTCCAGGTAGTTGAAGTAGCGGCGCACGTTCAGGTAGCGCCATGCCGGGTCCGAGGCCAGGGTCCGGGCGCCCCACACGCGGATGCCGCGGCCCGGGAAGGCGCGGATGCAGTTCACGCCGACGGGGTTGAGCAGGTCCTGCTCGCCGCGGGTGATCTGGAGCTCCAGGTCGACGGCGCCGCGCACGACCTCGTTGGCCGGCGCCTTGTGCACGCCGCGCTCGGCGTCGTTGCGGGCCCATACGCCGGCCATGTGGCCGGACGGCGGGACCACCTTGGTCTGCCCGCTCGACGGGTCGAAGACCTTGATCCACGGGTAGTAGAGCGCGGCGTAGCGCGAGTCGTAACCGGCCACCTCCATGCGCCACTTGCGGATGTCGCGGGCGTTCAGCCCGGGCGGCGGGTCGAGGACCGCCATCCGGTCGCCCATCAGCTCGCAGTGCGCGACCATGCCGAGCTGAACCGCCTTGACCTGCTCCAGATCGATCAGACCCTGCTGGTAGGCGGCCATGAGGTCCGGGACGGCCACCATGTTGATCTCGTCCAGGGCCTCCAGTCCGCCGAATCCGGTGCGGTCGGCGGAGTCGCCGATGAACTGCGCGGATTCCAGCCGGTCTTCCCCGGAGGTCCGCACGGCTCCCGACGGGGCCGTGGCGGAGGAGGCGGGCGGTACGACCGTTGCGGGCACGGTCAAGGTCAGCGTCTGCGCCTCGGGCCGGGCCTGCGCCACACCCGGCGCGGACTCCTCGACCACGATGGTCTTCGACCGCTGACGGATCTGGGTGACGACGTAGTTGCGCGCCGATTTGCGGGCGCTGACGTCGAAGTCCTCGACGAGCGTGTCGCCGTCCTTGACCAGCAGTTTGAAGCGGTCGGCGCCGCCCTCGCCCTCGACGTCCTGGACCTCGACGGTCAGCGTCCCGCCGTCGGCCCGGCCGGCGGCGAGCGCCGCCACCCTGAACGCGCCGAGCGCGACGGCCTCGCCGACCGCGAGCTCCTGCGCGGTCGAGGCACCGGCCGGCCCGGACGCGGCGGACACTGCGGCCCGGCGGCCGCCGGCAGCGGGCGCCGGACGTCCGGCCGCGGGGGCGCCGCCCACCCGGACGACGTACGCCGCCGTGCCGCCGTTGTTGAAGAACCCGTACACGGAGTGCGCCAGGTAGCAGCCGTCCGTG
Source organism: Streptomyces sp. NPDC048461 (assembly GCF_055587105.1). Classification (NCBI taxonomy): domain Bacteria; kingdom Bacillati; phylum Actinomycetota; class Actinomycetes; order Kitasatosporales; family Streptomycetaceae; genus Streptomyces; species Streptomyces sp. NPDC048461. Next base: position 24,751 of record NZ_JBVJGW010000040.1, read on the forward strand.
AAATCACCGAACTCGGCCACGTACTGCGACCAGTTGGTCACCAGCGTCGGCTCGTTCAGCGGCCCGTGGGGAGCCAGCCCCACGAAGGCGGCGACGGACGTCCCCACTCCCTCGATGGGCCGGGACCCGCCGGCGACCTCTTCCACATAGACGCCGGGGGACAGGTAGGTGGGCACGCGGTGATCTCCTTGCGGTGGTGGGACGGGCCGGTTCCGCTGGTCAGACCGACCTTCGCCCATCCGCCCACCGCTGCGGGAGGACCGGGCGGACGGAGTCGGGGGCAGCCCGGGCTGCCCGCCCGTACCCCCCGCACCCGGCCGAAGTAACGTGGCTCCCGGCCGTGGTGCGGCGGATCGGGGGCGCGCGTGACGCAGGAGCAGGGCGTGGGAGACGCGACGGGCCTGCGGTTCCGGCTGCTCGGGCCGATGACCGCACGGGGGTCCGGCGGAGCGCCGCTGGCCCTGGGATCGAACCAGCAGCGGGCCCTGCTCGCCGTCCTGCTCCTGCGGCGCGGGCGCGCCGCGCCGATGGCCGAACTCCAGGACGCCCTCTGGGGGGAGCGGGTGCCACCGCGTGCCGTGGGCACCCTGCGCACGTACGTGTCCCGGTTGCGCTCCCTCTTCGAGCCGGACCGGCCCGCCCGCGCGCCGGCCAGGCTCCTGCTGTCCGCCCCCGACGGCTACGCCCTGCGGCTGCGCCAACCGGTCCTGGACATGGACCAGTTCGAACGGGGCCTCGCCGACGCCGCCCGGCTGCGCACCGCCGGCGAGACCCGCGAGGCGTACCGCACCCTCGGCGACGCGCTCGGACTCTGGTCGGGCACGCCGTTCGCCGGGCTCCCCGGCCCGTACGCCGAGGGGCAGCGGGACCGGCTCACCGAACTGTGGCTGACCGCCCGCGAGGACCACTTCCACAGCGCCCTGGAGCTCGGCCTCGACCGGGACATCGCGGCCGTTGCGGCCCTGCGCGCCTTCGCCGCCGAGCACCCGCTGCGCGAGAGGACCCAGGCCCTGCTCATGCTCGCGCTGCACCGCGCGGGCCGCTCCGGTGAGGCCCTCGCGGTGTACGAGGTCACCCGCAAGATCCTCGACCTGGAACTCGGGGTCCCGCCGGGGCCCGAACTGGCCGCACTGCACCGCAGGTTGCGTTCCCAGGCCGCCGCCGGTGGACCGGGCGCGGTCCGACCGGGAACGGATTCCCGGCCCGCGGCGGCCCCGGGGAGGGAGCGCGCGACACCCGGCGCGGCGTCCACGCCCGCGTTCCCCTTCACCGCGGCGGCGCCCTCGGCCTCGGTGGGCCCCTCCGCCATGACGGCACCGTCCGCCCCGGTGGCCCCCTCTGCCCCGGTGGAGCCCCTCGCTCCGGCGGGGGCCCTTGCCCCGGCGGGCCCCCTCGCCCCCGCGGCTCCGCTCGCCCCCGCGGTCGCGTTCGCCGGCCGGGCCGCGGAGACCGGCCTGCTCGCGCGGCTGCTCACCGGCGGGGCCGACGCCGTGCCCGTGGCCGTGCTCACCGGCATGCCCGGCATCGGCAAGACGGCCCTGGCCGGACACGTCGCCGAGCAGGTCCGCGGCTCCTTCCCCGACGGCGTGCTCCGGGTCTGCCTGCGCGGCGGCGCGGCCGAGGCCCTGGCCCGGCTCGTGCAGGCGCTGGGCGTGTCCCGCCCCGAGGTGCCCGACGGTCTGGAGGCCCGGGCGGCGCTCTACCGTTCGCTCCTGGCCGGGCGGCGCGTCCTCGCCGTCCTGGACGACGCGCACGACACCGCGGGACTGCTCCCGCTGCTGCCCGGAACCCCGGGCTGCGCCGCACTCGTCACCAGCACCGGGCGGGGTCTGCTCGTCCCCGGGGCGCGCCTGGTCGACGTACGGGAACTCGACGGGGCGGCGGCACTGCGGCTCCTGGAGGCCGCCGCCGGGCCGGTGCGCCCGGCGGGGGAGTCCGAGGCGCTGCGCGCCCTCGCCGGCCGGTGCTCCGGACTGCCGCTCGCCCTGTACCTGGCCGGGCGACGACTGAGCCTGGACCCCGCGCTGCCGGCGGCGGCCCTCGCGTCCGCGGACGGCCCCCGGCTGCTCGCCGCGCTGCGGGCCGACGGGCTCTCCGTCGAGGACCGGCTCCGCCGCTGCCACGCCCGCCTGACGCCGGCCGCCGCCCGGGCGTTCCGGGCCACCGCGGCGGCGCCCGACGCCTTCGGGCACGCGTGGGCCGCCGACGTGACCGGTGCCTCCGAGGCCGGCACGGCCGACGCGATCGACGAGCTCGTCGACTCGGGCCTGCTGCAGCCCGGCGCCTCGGCCAGCTACCGCTACCACCCGCTGGTCCGCGAGTTCGCCCGGCAGACCCCCGTCCCCTCCGCGCACTGACCCGTCCGGGGGGTCCGTACGGGCAGCCAGGTGTGCCCCCGGTCCGGTACGTTCGGGCACCGATCGGCCCGTCCGCGCCGCCTAGCCTTCCCGCATGACGATGTGGACCACTCTCGATCCGGCCGCCGTGGCCGTCGACCCCGGCGGCCGGACCACGGCCCGCCTGCGGGTGCGCAACACCGGGGACACGGTGGAGGAGTACCGGATTTCGATCGTGGGCGCCCCCGCCGGCTGGGCCCGGGTCGAACCGGGCACCCTGCGGCTGTACCCGGGCAGTGAGGGCACCGCGGAGATCTCCTTCGCACCGCCGCGTTCCCCCGACGCCCCGGCGGGGCCCGCTCCGTTCGGGATCCTCGTCGAACCGCGCGAGCACCCCGGGCAGCGTGACGTCGTCGAAGGGCGGCTGACCGTTGCCCCGTTCACCGAACTGCGCGCCGAACTGGTGCCGCCCAGCCTCGTCGGGCGCTTGCGGGGACGCGCCGCCGTCGCCGTGGACAACCTCGGCAACACCCCGCTGACCGCCTCGCTGACCGCCCGCGACGAGTCAGGCCGGCTCACCTTCGACATCCGGCCGAACGCGGTGCAAGTGGCCCCGGGGCGAGCGGTCTTCGCCGACCTGGAGGTCCGTCCGCAGTCGGTGAGCTGGACCGGCCGCGCCGAGACGCACCGGACGACCGTGACGGTCCGCCGCTCGGGGGACTCCGGGAACCTGGAACTGACCGGCGACTTCGAGCAGCGCCCGGTGCTCCCCGGCTGGCTGCTCTTCGCCGGGGGCCTGCTGGTCACCGGGGCGGTCGCCTTCGCCGTGCTCTGGTTCGGGTTCGCCCCGAAGGTGAACTCGGCCGCGGGCGAGGCGAAGACGGAGGCCGGGGCCGTGCTGCCCGACCCCCTCGGCGGGCAGACCCCGCTGCCCTCCGCGCCCGCCCCGCCCCCGGAGCCGCTCCCCGGCGGCGCCCTCCCGGGCGGTGACCCCGGGGCCGGCGGAGGGGGCGGCGGCGCCGCGGGCACGGGGGCCGCCCCCGGCGGAGGCGGCGGCGGGGGCGGCGCGGGCGGTGGCGGCGGCGGGACCCCGGCGGGGGGGGGCGGGGGGGGGGCGCCCCCCCCCCCCCGGGGCCCCCGCGCCCCCCCCCCCCGCCCCCCCCCGCGGGGGGGGGCCCCCGCCCCCGGGGCGGGGCC
>NZ_JBVJGW010000040.1:28291-38734 GCF_055587105.1 Streptomyces sp. NPDC048461
TCTCAGGCGCCTACGGAGAGCTGAGGCGGACCCCGTGCCCGTTACCCCGGTACGTACGAACGGGCGTGGCCCCGGGGGGGGCCGCGGGGGGGGGGGGCCCCCCCCGGGGGGGGGGGGGGGGGGGGGGGGGGGGGGGGGGGGGGGGGGGGGCCCCCGGGGGGGGGGGGGGGGGGGCCCCCCCCCGCCCCCGGCCGGGAACCCGCAGGCCGCGAAGCAAGGACCGCCCTGGCGGGCCGGCTACCAGGCCGACGTCGCGGTCCACTTCGCGCAGCTGCGGCTGGCGTCCCTCGGCAACAACGCCTGCACCCTGAAGGGACAGTGGAAGGAGGGCGTGATCGACCCGCAGACCGAGGCCTCGCTCATCTGCTACCAGAAGGCCGTCATGGCCGACCAGAAGACCACCCGCGTCCTCACGGCCACCGACCAGCTCGGCACGCTCGGCCGGGCCACCCTCGCCTCCATGTGGATGCAGGGCGTCACCGCCGACCGCCTGACCAGCGGGTCGAAGAACTTCGAGGTCACCCGGCTCGACGCGGCGCTGCGCTGGGCGACCCAGGCCACCATCTCCGACAACGACCTCCAGGCGGACCGGGCCTTCGCACAGCTCGGCGTCGACTACTTCAAGGCGGGCGGGAAGAACGGCGCGCCGACCGCCTCGGACACCAAGATCCGCGACCGGGTGCGCGCGTACCAGCAGTCGGTGAACCTCCCCGTGACGGGCGTCGCCGACGGGCGCACCGTCAACGCCCTGCTGGGCGGATCGGTCAACGGCACCGGCCGCCCGGGCCGTTGACCGGGCAGGTGCGTAGGTCGGAGCGACGCCGCCGGCGTGGGTCAGGGCGACGTGCCGTGGACGGTCCTCGCCGACCCGGAGGGCAACGAGTTCTGCGTCCTCGCCCCGTCCTGACGCGGAGACCCGCCGACGCGGGAGTCCCGGAGGGCGTCAGACGTAGTCGGCGGTGGTGCGCACCGCGCCGAACCGGGGGAAGATCCTCCGCACGGTGAGGTCGTGCTCCTCGGCCTCGAAGCCGGACATGGCGTCCGCGACGAACTCCACCTCGTAGCCGTGGTCGCTCGCCGCCCGCGCGCTGGACTCCACGCCCATCGTGGTGACCAACCCGCCGAACACCAGCGTGTCCACGCCGAGGGCGCGCAGCCGGGCGTCGAGGCCGGTGCCGTGGAACGCGCCGACGGTCCGCTTGACGACCAGCACGTCGTCCGGGCGGGCGAGATCCTCGGCGAAGCCGCTGCCGGGCGGCTGTTCGGCCACGCCCGGCCGCTCCACCCGGACCAGCACCACCGGGCGGCCGGCGGCCCGGAACGCGCCGGCCAGCCGGCGGCAGCGGTCCAGCACCTCCTCACCGGAGTGCGGCGCGAGGGGGAGGGCCACGATGCGGGGCATCAGGTCGACGAGGATCAGCGCGGTGGTCACCCGGGGATGGTAGCCACGCCGCGGGCGCCGCGTGACGGATCCCCGCGCCCCGGCCCCTGCTGCCGGTCCCCGGCCGGCGGGACGCCGCTCAGACGCGGTCGGCCTGCGCGTGGCGTTCGCGCATGCGCGCGACGACCCGCTCCCGGCCCAGGCGCCTGGCCTGGCGGAGCCTGGCCTCCGCCGCGAGGAGCGGCGCCCAGCACAGCCAGCCCCACAGGCTGTAGTCGAGGGTTCCGCTCAGCACCAGCGCCTGGTTGATGCCGAAGCTGAGGGCGAACGTGACCACGTACGCGGGGACCCGGTGGGCGAGGAGCAGGCGCAGGAGCGCGTTGCGCGGACCCTGCAGCAGCTCGACCGCCGCGGCCAGTTCGGCTGCCGCCAGGTCCTCCCCGGCATCCTGCGCGCTCGGAGCGCCCGCGGTGCCCCGCAGCGCGTCGGTGACCAGCGCGCTCCGGACACCGTCGGCCGCCCGCTGCTCCTCTACGTGCTCCTTCCCGCGCGCGGCGCCGGCCTTCAGGTCGTCCCAGTAGCCGCGGCCGGCCCAGCCCATCGCGTCGTCCACGCGCACGCGTTCGGCGGACCCCGGCGGCGCCAGCTCCTCGATCCTCGCCCGCAGGGGGGCCACACGGCTCGCCCGCGCGGCATAGGTGAAGGAGTCCGACCGCAGGCACAGTTCGAGGTACGAGACCAGGAGCCCGAGGTCGTCCGGTGCGAGCGCCAGACCTTCGCGGTAGGCGGTCTCCGCCTCGCGGTCGTGGTCGTCGTCGTCCTCCGCCATGTGGCCCTGCCCGAGCCAGCGGAGGAGGACCGGGTCCGGCCCGAGGGCCTCCAGCCCCGTGCGCGCCGTGGCCCGGACGTCGGCGAAGGCGCCCACTCCGAAGAGTTCCGAGCACTGCTCCGCGTACTGCTGCTGTTCCAACGTTCCCCCTGGTGATCCGAACCGACACTTTGCGGACCGTCCCCCGCTCCTGTCAACGGCCGCCGGGTCACGATCGCGCAGGTCAGCGGGTGCTCGCTCGGACCGGCGCGGGGCCGCCCCGCAGGTTCGGACCGATCCTGCGCCCCGGCCGACACCCCCTAGGATGCCTGGGTTCGACCGGGCGGGACTTCGGGGGTGCGTGGCATGAGCGGTTACGGCAACGGCGGTTACGGCAGCGCTGGGCACGGCCCGGCGGGCGGCGGCGCCGCGCATCCGCCGCCGGGCCCCTACGGCCCCCCGGTGCCCCCGCAGGGGTACCCGTACGGCCGGCCCGCACCGCCGCCGGGTTACCCGTACGCCCCGCCGGGCCCGCCGCCCGGTTACCCGTACGGGTATCCCTACCCGCTGGCCCCGCCACCGCGGGAGCCGTCGCGGGCGCGCAAGATCCTGCGCGGCCTGTACAACCCGCTGTGGGCCGCCCACCGGACCTTCCGCCCCGCACGCCCCGGGCGCGTCGACGACCCGCTGGTTCGCCGGCTCCAGTGGTGGCGGACCGGCCTGGGGCTCGTCGCCTGGGTGGGCCTGATGGTCACCTACAACGCCGTCACGAGCGCCGCGGACGTCCATGGGGTGGCGAGCGAACGCCTGGATCAGAGCTGGACCAGCGTCCTGACGCTCGTCTGCACCTTCCCCGTGGTGGTCGGGGCCTTCGTGGCGGCGGCGCGGGACGGGATGCGCCGGGTGTACCTGCGCCGGGCCCTGCGCCCGCTCGGCTCGGTCGTGGCCATGATGCTGTCCATGGGCACGGCGGCCCTCGCCATGGCGCCGGAACTGCAGGGGCTGCGCGACTTCGTGGGGCTGCCGGGGAAGATCGTCATGGTCGTGGTGTGCCTGTGGGCGATCGGCTTCGCCCTCTACGGCATCGGACTGTCGCTCGTGCACGTCTTCCGCACCGCCGACATCCACGAGGTCCTGCCGCCGGTCCTCGCCGGCATCCTGGTGTGGGAGATGGCGCTCCTCGACGTGATCACCGGTTCCTACGGCCAGGTCCCCCCGGGGGCCCGGGCGGCGTTCATCCTCGGCGCCCCCGTCACGGTGACGGCCCTGTCCTGCTGGGAGCTGTACCGGCTGCGGCGTCACCACGGGCTCACCCTCCGCACGGCCCTGCGCCGCTGACTCCCGCCGCGGACCGGGCATTCCGGTTCGCGTGATCCTCTTGACCGGCCCGGGGGCGGAGTACGGGGGAGTCCCCGCAAGGGAAGCCCGCCCCGGGGCGCGCTCCCACAGCGCGCGACCCGGGCGAACGCGCCGACCGGTGACGGTACCCGGGGTGCTCCGCGGCGGCCGTCCGTCCCCAACGGGCCTGCTCAGTAGGGGTGTCAGGGCGAAACGAGCGATTTCGTTGTATGGGGCACCGGGCCCGTCCGCCCGCCCCGCGACGGCGCCGCTGCCGTCGACGGACGCTGCCGGCCGTACGTCTTCCCGCCCGGCCTCGTTTGCCTGCGGCCGTGCGAGCGTGCACACTTGCGCGAATTCCGGTCGGGCGCAGCGTCGCACCTCACGACGGATACGCCCGGAACCGACGTGCGGGACATCAGCAAGCCAATCGGGAGCACGTGTTGAGTACATCGGGCACTGCCCGCCGGCAGCATCTCCGGACCCTGAGCGACGGGCAGCTCTGCGCCCTCCTGCGCGGACGCCCCGACACGCCCGACACCGACGCGTCCGCCGCCGGCACCGCCGGCACTGCCACTGCCACCGGCACCGACTCCGACTCCGGCACCGACGCCCACATCGACGACGTGATGGGCGAGGTGTTCACCCGGCACCACTCCTCGGTGCTCGCCTACGCCCGCACGTGCTGCCGGGACCTGTCCACCGCCCAGGACCTCGCGGCCGAGGCCTTCGCCCGGACCTACCGGGCCGTCTCCTGGGGTGCCGGACCCGAATACGCCTGGCGGCCGTACCTGCTGACCTGCGTGCGGCGCCTGGCGGCCGCCTGGGCCCGGGAGGGCGCCCGTACGCAGCTGTCCGACGACTTCGAGGAATGGGCCTCCCTCCTCGCGGACGGTCAGGACGCCGAAGAGGCCGTGTTCTCGGCGGAAGAGGGATCGCTCGTCCTGCGCGCCTACCGGTCACTGCCGGAACGCTGGCAGGCCGTGCTCTGGCACGCCGTCGTCGAGCACGAGCCGGCGGCCGAGACCGCCGGACGCCTCGGCATATCGGCGGGCGGCGTCGCCTCCCTGGTCGCGCGCGCACGGGAGGGCCTGCGGGAGGCCTACCTGCGTGCCCACCTGGCCCAGACCGCGAGCGACGAGTGCCGGCACTACGGTGGCCAGCTCGCCGCCACGCTCCGCCGCCCGGGCAAGCGGCTCACCCGGGACCTGGGCCGCCACCTCCAGGCGTGCGACGGCTGCGCACGGGCCGAGCGAGACCTGCGTGACGTCAACGGCCGCCTGGGCGTGCTGCTGGTCGGCGGGATCCTGCTGTGGAACCCGGCCGCCTTCCTGTCGACCCTGGGCGGGAACGGCACCCACCTCACCGCGGGCACGCTGAACGGGGTCCAGCTCGCCGGAGCCCGGGCCGGCGCCGCGAAATGGGCCGTGGCGGTGGCCGTGGCGGGAACCACGGTCACAGTGGTCGGCCTGCTCCCGGGCGACGCGGGACCCGCTCCGTCCGACCGGGCCGCCGCACCCGCCCGCACGGCCGCGGCCCCGGCCGGCCCGACCCCGGACGGGTCTCCGCCGGCGGCGCCACCGGTCGTGGCCATCGGCGTCCCCGCTTCCGGAACCGCGCCGTCCCCGCCCACGGCCACGCCGCTCCCCTCCGGCTCCGCATCGGCCACCGGGTCCGCCACCGCCCCGCCGACCTCCGCGTCGCCGTCGCCGGCTCCCGGCGGCAGCACCCTGGTCAACGTCGGCTCGGGGCTGTGCGTCGGACTCGGCGGCGCCGGATCCGACCTCCGCGTACAGCTGGAGAAGTGCACCGGAAAGGCCTCCCAGCGCTGGCAGCGCCTGCCCGGCCGCCACCACACCCACCAGCTCCGCAACGCGGACACCGGAACCTGCCTCGACGGAACCACCGGCGGCGGAAACCTCGTCGGGCTCGCCCTGCGCCCCTGCCGCACCGGCGCGGACGCCGCGAGCCAGCTCTGGCGCTTCGTGCCGGACGCCCGCGGAGGCGCGTACCGCGTCTGGTTCGTGCCGAGGGTCCCGCACAGCGACTACTCCGGCCACCTGCTGGGCCCGCGGAACTGGCCCAAGGCCGACCCGCCGCGTCCGGGCTCGGAGCTGGTGCACCTGCCCAACTACTACAACTCCGTCAACCTCCTCTTCGCCCTGGGGTGAACGCGCGTCCGGACCGGCCTCATCGATGTCGGTGGATCCCGGCCGGTGCGCTGCCGGGATGGCTAGCATGAGGGAATGGGGCTCGCCCCGTGACCGCCGGGGGAAGAGGACACGTGGTGCTGAGCAGGTCGTCGGACGGCATGCCCCGGAAGCTGCGCAAGGCCCTCAAGGCGGTCGAGCAGCGGTTCGGGCCGACCGGACCCGCCCCCAAGGACCTCGACCGGGCCGCCGCGGCGTACGGACAGGCGCTGACGGAAGCCCTTGGTCACGACTCCGCGGCGGCCCTGCGGCTCTTCGAAGTTCTTCGCCCACCTCGCCGAGCCCCTGCTGCCGGACCTGTTCCCCGTATGCCTCTTCCTGGGCCGGGGAGCCGACGCGGTACGGCTGCCCGACACCGAGGTCCGCAAGCGGGAGGCGCTGGACTGCTGCGCCGCCCCCCCCGGCTGGACGACGTACGAGCAGGACTGGTGCTGGCCCGCTCGCCGGGCACCGACGCCTCCGAGCACGAGCGTTTGGGTCGCCTGCAGCGATGCCAGTCGCCCCGGGTAGGGAGCCGCCTTGACCGAGACTGGAGCATCGTCATCATGTGATGACAGACTCTGGCTTCCGCAACGATGCGAGACCGGATGTGCAACGCCATAACCTCCGCATGATCCGCACTCTCGGCCTCTTCGCTACCGGCGCGGGCGGGTCCGGAGCGCTCTTCATGTGGGCCTTGGGCGCCACCGGCTTCATGGAACCCGTTGCGGCCCACCAGACCGCCGCTCTCGGCCTCGCGGGCATCTCGGCCGCTGGAGTCGCCCCTCTGGGTGCGGCCTTCACCGCCCAGGCGTGCGCCGGGCAGGGGCGCTGACCATGTGGCAACTTGACTCCGACTCCCGCGCGGCGCACATCGGGGCAGCGCTCGGCTACCACGGCGATGACGAACGGGCTCCTGCCTACCGCGTCGGCCGCGCGCTCTACGAGCGGACCTGGAGTGACGGGGAATGGGAGGGGCCCGAGGACGGAGCGCCCTTCGCCCCCCGGACTTCTTGCGCGCGGTCTGTCTCTGCGGCTGGGCCTCGCCGGTGCTGGTCGACGTGTCCGTCCTGGACGTCCCGGCGGACTCCGCACGGTCCGCCGTGTTCGCCCTGGTCGGCCAGGACCGTGCTCGGGCCTGCTGGCTCGCCCCCGCGCTTGCCGCCACTTCCTGCGCCCCCCGCAGAAGCACGGAACGCCGTCCGCGACGCCGCTGCCTGGAGCCCCCGCCTTGCATCGGACCAGCCGCTCGCCGCTCTTTCGCTCGCCCGCAAACTCCAGCAGCTCGCCACCACCACGGCGGCCGCGGCGGTACGGCACGCGCGAGCCCTGGACGCCCCGTGGGAGGACATCGCCGGCGCACTCGGTACCTCCCGCCAACAGGCCTGGCGAAAGCACAAGGGACTACCCCCGCTGAGACCGTGTCCTATGGGGTGAGGCGGACGAGGCATTTGTAGCAGCAGATGGCGGCGGCGAGGCCGAGAAAGGCCAGGTAGCTGCGGGGGTGGCGTTCGTAGCGGTGGTTGAGGCGGCGGTAGCCGGCGAGCCAGGACATGGTCCGCTCGTCCCGGTCGAAGGCGGGGAAGCATCCGTCAGCGCTGCCCTTTCGACGCCGGTTGCCAACCTGGTCGGAGCGTTCGGGGATGGTGGCCTTGATGCCACGGTGCCTGAGCGCGGCCCGGATAGCCCGGGAGGAGTACGCCTCGTCGGCCAGCACCCGGTCAGGTCGGTGTCGGGGCCTGCCCATCCCGGACCGGGGAACGACGTAAATGGCGTTGCGGCGAACAGTGTGGAGTCGTTGACGTTGTCCGGTGTCAGGACGATGGACAGCGGCAGGCCTCGTCCGTCGACGGCCGGGTGGACCTTGGTGGTCAGCCCTCCCCGGGATCGGCCGAGAGCCTGCCGCGCCGCCGAGCGTTGCGGATCCTCCAATGTGGCCCTGCAGGGCTCCCGTTACCGCGCCCGCGCGGCTCCGAGCTCCGCGAGTGCGGCCAGTTGGGCCTGGCCGAGTTTGTCACGGCGGGCTTTCAGATTTCCGTACCAGATCCCCGTACGGTGATCCGCCCCGTCGGGCAGGACTCCGACCACGGAGCGCGCGGGCAGGCCGCCTTTCCGCGCGACGTACTGCGCGAGGGCAGCCAAGCCCCGCTCGAACGCCTGCCGCGACTTACCCCAACCGCCCTTCGCCTCGCCCCACGCTGGGCTCGATCGCGGGCAGCAGGCCGCCGGCCCTCCGAGTGCTCTGTCGATGGTGGGATTCATCGGGTTTCCCACGAGCAGCGGGCTGTTTGCCGCTGCGGTCTGGAGCAGGGCCATGGGGATCCAGAGACGCTTCTCGGTGCCTGCCGACCACCGCGGTTCTTCACCGGCTGCCAACGCCGGGCGGCGCCCACCGCAGGGGTGGACGCCGCCCGGTCGATGGCAGGAGGTCAGGCGAGGTGGAAACCTGCGCCCACGCCCCCCCGGGCACTCATGTCGCTGATGATGAACTCGATCGAGGTGTGGCCGGGGAAGCCCCAGAGATTGCCGACGAGGGTGGTTCCGTCGACGACGGGCCCGCCGGAATCGCCACCGTTGGTGGCGATGGCGCTGGTGAAGCGGCCGATGCTCGCCGGGCCGTGGCCGATGACGTTGCCGCAGGTCTTCCCAGTCCGGTGGCCCATCTTGCACAGGCGAGTGCCGACGGCGGGGCGGGCGCCGAGTGAGGTGATGGTCACCGAGCCCGACGGGCTGTTGACCGTGTTCGTCGGGGTCACCTTGGCCGGGTCGAACTTGATCACGGCGTAGTCGGGGCCTGCCACGCCGCCGGTGTAGTAACCGTTGCCCTCGCTGATGTAGGTCACCTCGCCGATCACGCCGACCTCGAGGAACTCAAGGCTGCTGGGCAACGGGGCGGGGGCGAAGAAGGTGCCGTGCGGAGACCTGTCGAGGTAGACCTTGTCGCCGTGCACCTTGTTGCCCGCGCTGTCGACGAAACAGTGCGCGTTGGTCAGGCCCACGAGGTTGTCGGCGTTGTCATAGCCGACCGCCGTCAACGTACAGCTCTTGATCTTCGCTTCCGTCGGCGTCTGCACGAACTGCTGGAAGATCCCGGTGCCGCCGCCGATCGGGTAGAGGGTGTCGGCTGCCTGGGTCGCGGGGGCCCGGGTGTCGGCCTGGGCCGCAGGGGCCACGGGGGCGAGTAGCGAGGCCGCCATTGCCGCGGTCAGGACAGCGGCCTTGCGTATGAAGTGGGGCATGTTCACTCACTTTCCGGGAGAGATCAAGACGCCGGGCGTCGCGGGCGGCGCCGTTAACACGGGCCCCAGCCGGAATCGGCCAGGGGCCCGAGCGGTTATGGCTGTTTGAGGGGCAGACCTTCACCAGGTCGTAGGTGCCGGTGTCGTCCGGCTTGCCGCTGCTGTACTGGCGCATGAACTCGCCGTCGGCGTAGCGGTCATGGCCGATCATGTAGCCGGTGTACTTGTTCTGGGGGCCGATCTTCTTGGAACCGGGGATGTCGCGGTAGAGGTAGTACTTGCCGAGATCGGCTGCGGTACAGGTCTGGCCGGGCTGGGCCGTCTGCTGGGCGGCGGCCGGTGCGGCGGCCAGGCCTGCGGCGGCCGTCGCGGTGGCTGTGAGCACTCCGAGCTCTCTGCCCAGGCAGGTTCTTGTGCGGCGCACCGCTATTCCCCCCTTGCTGTGTGCTCTGTGAGGTAAGCGTGAGCGTGAGCGAAGGTAGCGCCGCCGGGGGCGGCAGAGCGATACCACAACTGGCCAAACGTGATCAAGAACTGTCCCGTATTCGATTGGCCAGCACCCGCCCGTGCTGTTCGTCGTCAGCCACATCGGTGCCCGCGACCCCAACCGGCCCATCCCGCGGTGGGGCTGCAAGCTGAGCGGCGGGGTGTGGGTGTCCCCGTACGACGACGTGACGGTGACGGGCGCCCGCTGGTCAGGCGAGCCGGAACCGCAGGTCGCCCGCCGCCCGGCGTACCTCCTCGTGCTGGCCCTCGTCGTCGAGGAGCCCGAGGCGCACCACCAGGGCCCGCGCCTCGTCGGCGCTGATCAGCTTCAGCCGGGGCTCGGTCACGGAGTCGAGGAGCACCTGCCCGCCGACCTGCTCGCCGCTCTGCGCAGGCTGGCAGAGCGGTCCGCCACCACCCCCGTGCCGCCGGGCCAATACGAGAGCAACCCGCTGTTCAGCGTCCCGGACCTGGTGGACGAGGTGGCGGCGGCTCTCGGTGTCAGCCGTGACGCAGCCGCCCTCCAACTCCAGCTCCATGCTTTCGACTGCCCGACTGCCCGACTGCCCGACCGCCCGACTGCACGGTCCGCCGCTGGAACTCGTGGTCCAGCGGTCACCACCGCTCCGTGCGCAAGGAGCTGACCACTGCGAAGGCCCCGCGTCCCACGCCCGCCGCCCGCGCACGAGCAGTTCGCCCGCGCCTGGGCGGACAGCTGTCCGCATGGGCCTGGAGAGCCGGGGTGAGGTCCTCGTCCTGGAGGGCCATGGCAAAGGCTCAACGGCGAACGGGGCCGAGGCGCTCTTGCGGACCGGTCCTACGCTGGAGGCATGGCCACCGAGCCCTTGTTGAGACACGGCCCCGACTCGACGGATCTGGTCCTGCGCGCCGGCCCGGCCGGGCCGGCGCGGAACGCGCTGACCTCGGCGGGGTCGGCGCTGTTCATTCCGCTCGTCCTGGGCGGGCCGACCCTGCTCGTCGCCCTCTGGATGGCGCTGGCCG
>NZ_JBVJGW010000041.1:0-17753 GCF_055587105.1 Streptomyces sp. NPDC048461
TCGATCGCCCACATCCGCAGCCTGCTGTGGGCGCCCTTCCACGAACCGAAGCGCTCGGGCAGGTCCATCCACGGAGTGCCGGTGCGGTACTTGAACGCGATCGCGTCGATCACCTGCCGGTGATCACGCCACCGCCCACCCCGCCGCGGCGCTCGATCCGGCAGCAACGGCTCGATCCGCGCCCACTGCGCGTCAGTCAACGACACACATCAACCAACGATCATGATCGGGGGTACTCGTAGCCGTCGTGTTGCACCCACAGGCCGTTCGGCCACTTGACGGTGAGCGCGACAGTCATCACGCCGATGGCCCCGGCGGCGGCGAGCGGGGTGAGGGCTCCAGCGGCCAGCAGCAGGCCGGAGCCGATCTGGCTGGCTGCCGCGGCGATGGCGGTGAGCGCCCCGCCGCGGAAGCCATCGTGCCGGAACTCCTCGGTGCCGCCCGCCAGGCCGCTGCCGCCCAGCAGGAAGCTGACCTTCTGCACGCCGTGCGCGGCGATCAGCAGGCCCGCCAGCAGGTTCAGGAAGAGCAGTCCGGTGTCGGTGTCCATGATCGGGGTTGCCGGTCAGCCGGCGGCGTGCGGGTCGATCATGGAGTGGGCGTAGACGATGCCCAGGCCGTACGCACCGCCGTGCTCCTTGACGATGTCGGTGGTGGCCGCGTAGGTGTCGGTGCGTGCCCAGTCGCGCTGCAGTTCCAGGAGCACCTGGAGCCAGGTGACGGGCACGGCGCCGGCGGCGGTCATCCGCTGGAGAGCGTGCTCGTGGGCGGCTGGTGTGACACCGGCGGAGGCGTCGGCGACGACGTACACCTCGTAGCCCTGGCTGAGGGCGGAGAGGGCGGGCAGGACCAGGCAGACCTCCGTCCACAGGCCGCTGAGGACTATCTTGTGCCGGCCGGTCGCCTTGACGGCTTCGACCAGGGCCTGGTCCTCCCAGGCATTCATGGAGGTCCGGTCGACGATGTCGTGCTTGGGGAAGACCTCGCGCAGCTGCGGCAGGATCGGGCCGGAGAAAGATGCGGCGGCGACGGTGGACAGGACGACGGGGACCTCGAACGCCCGGGCTGCCTTGGCCAGGCCGACGGTGGCGTTGATGACGGCGACGCGGTCGGTGCTGGCAGCGCCGAAGAACATCTGCGGCTGGTGGTCGACGAACAGCATCATCGCGTTGTCGGGGGTGAGCAGGTCGCGGCTGGGCACGGCGGAGACGGCGTCGAGGTCGAAGTTGAAGTCAGACACGAGGGGTTCCTTCCGAACGGTGGGCGGTGTGTGGGGTGGAACGGCGAGGGGTGGACGGGCTGCCATCCCGGGGTGGGTCAGGGGCCGAAGCACGGGTCGAGGGCGGCGGTCGCCTGCTCGGGCGCGGCGAGGCCGCGCGCGACCCGCCACTGACGGTGCTCCTCGCCGGCGGCGACCGCCTGCGCCAGCAGGTCGGCCTGGCGGGCGCCGGCCGTCGACGGCGCGGGGGTGGCCTGGTAGCCGCCGAAGTGCGCGACCGGGCTCCAGGCCGGGCTGAGTGCCGGGAGGGCTTCCTCGAGGCCCTCGTACTCGCCGGCGGCGTAGACGATCCGGCCGCCGACCACGGTCAGGACGGCCTCGATGTGCGCGATGTCGTCCTGGGGCACGGCGAAGAAGTCGTGGCTGAGGACGGCAAAGTCGGCGTACCAGCCTTCCTTGAGGACGCCCTTGACGTCGTCCTCCCCGGTGATCCTGGCCCCGCCGCGGGTGTACAGCTCAAGCGCGCGCTCGCGGCAGACCAGCCGGTCCGGCGGGTAGAGGGACAGGTCGCCGACGGTTCGGCCGGTGACCAGCCACTGCAGGGCGACCCAGGGATTGTAGGAGGAGACGCGGGTGGCGTCGGTGCCGGCCGCCAGCGGGATGCCGCAGGCGAGCATCTCCTTGAGCGGAGGGGTGCGGGCCGCGGTCTCGGCGCCGTAGCGGTCGGCGAACGTCTTGCCCTGGAAGGACATCCGGTTCTGGACACTGATCGCGCCGCCGAGCGCGGCGATCCGCTCCAGGCTGCCGGGGGTGACCGTCTCGGCATGGTCGAACAGCCAGCGATTGCCTGCGGGGAACAAGCCCTCGGCGGCGAGCTTCTCGAAGACGGCCAGGTCACGCCGGATCGTCTCATCGTAGGTGGCATGCAGCCGAAATCCCCAGCCGTGTTCCAGCAACAGCCTCACGGCCTGCTCGAACTCTCCCTCGTACCCTGCGGACAGTTCGGGCCTGGGCTCGGAGAAGTTCTCGAAGTCGGCCGCTGCCCAGGTCAGGTTCTCCCCGGCGCCGTTGAGCCGCAGCCACTCGTCGCCGTCCCCGGCCCGCACCGTCTCCACCCAGCGCGTCAGGTCGGCCAGCTCCTGCCCGGCGGTCTGCGGAAAGAGGTGGTAGCCGACGCGGACGCTGAGCTCTCCCGCGCGGGCCAGTTCGATGACGGTGGCGTAGTTGTCGGGGAAGCTCTGGAAGCCGCCGGCGGCGTCCACGGCGGAGGTGAGGCCGAAGCGGTTCAGCTCGCGCAGGAAGTGCCGAGTGGAGGTCCGCTTGTCGGCCTCGTCCAGGGTCGGGGCGGCGGCGAGGGTGGAGTAGAGGATCAGTGCACTCGGTGCGGCCAGCAGCACCCCGTTGGGCTCACCGTCGCGGCCCCGCACGATCTGGCCGCCGCGCGGGTCGGGGCTGTCGCGGGTGAAGCCCGCCGCGCGGACGGCAGCCTGATTGAGGATCGCCGACTGATAGAGGTGCAGCACGAACACCGGGGTGTCGGGGGCTGCGGCGGTGAGCTCGGCCGGGGTCGGCAGCCGCCGCTCGGCGAACTGCTCCGCCGTCCAGCCGCCCACCACCCGGATCCACTGGCCCTTGGGAGTGCGGCCGGCCTGCTCGCGCAGCATCGCCAGCGCCTGGCGCAGCGAGGGGACACCGTCCCAGCGCAGCTCCAGCACGTAGTTGAGCCCGCCACGGATGACGTGCAGGTGCGAGTCGTTCAGGCCGGGCACCACCCGACGCCCGAGGGCGTCGACGACCCGGGTACGGGGTCCGGCGTGCGCGGCCACATCGCCGTCGTCGCCGAGGGCGATGATCCGGCCCGCTCGCACGGCTAGGGCGGTGGCGGCGGGGCGCAGCGGGTCGCCGGTGTGGATCTTGGCGTTGCGCAGGACGAGGTCGGCGCCGTCGCCGCTTCCGGGCACGGGAGTGACGCCGCTGACCGGCATCGAGGGCATGGTGGCTCGCTTTCGGGAGTGGTCATGGCATGTGGGGCGGCACGGGCCGCACCCGGTGTGGACGGTCGGCTCGGCGGGGCTGCGGGCGGCCGGGCCGTCACAGGGTGCGGCGCACGCCCGCGTGGCGTTCGAGGTTGCGCAGTTGGACCGTCAGGTCGCCGTGCACGGCCTGGTGGGCGGGACCGCTGCGGCCGAGCGGCAGGACCTCCTGGCCGCGCATGTCCTCCAGCATCAGGGCGAACGCGGCGTACATCGCCACTGCGGCCAGCAGCAGGCCGAGTGCGCCGGAGACGGTGGCGATCCAGTGCACGCGGGTCAGGTTGGCAGCGGCGGCCACGGTGAAGCGCGGCACGGCGGTGCACAGGACCAGCCACAGCGCCCGCTTGGGCATGGCGACGCTCGCCATCATCAGGGCGAACAGGGCGAAGCAGAGGTTCAGCACGCCCAACACCGCCGCGCCGCCGGTCGGTTCGACGGCGAGGACCAGTGAACTGGCCAGCCACATCCCGAAGAAGCAGGCCATCAGGGTGGCTGCCAGGACGTCCCTGGCGCCGAACGCGAGGAAGCCGACCAAGAACTGGAGAAAGAAGGCGGGCAGGATCGCGAGCGCGACGGCGCGCTGGGCACCGTCCTCGAACAGGCCGAGCTGGAGGCAGCCGACAATGATCGAGGCGATCGCCACGGCGTAGAAGCCGAGCGGCATCGGTGAGGCGATGGGCCTGAGGGTGATGCGCGTCATGGCGCGCAGGTCGGGCTCGTGGTGCCGGCCGCCGGGCGGCCGGATCGGGGCGTCGGGCCCCTCGGGGATGGTGTCGCTGGTGGCCACGCGGTCTCCTCGGGCTGGAGGTGGGCGCCGTCGGCGGGCCAGGCACCGGATTCGCCCGTGCCGGCGGTGCCCGGTCCCGGCCCGCCGCTCTGGGTCAGTGGGCGGCGAGGGCCTTGCATAGGGTGGTGACGGCCAGCGCGATTGCCACCTCGGCACCCTGGGTGGGGCGCAGCGCGTTGAGCAGGACGAAGTCGTGGATGACGCCCTGGACGCGGACGGCGGTCACGGCGACCCCGGCCTGCCGCAGCTTGGCGGCGTACGCCTCGCCCTCGTCGCGCAGCACGTCGGCCTCGGCGGTGATCACCAGCGCCGGGGGCAGGCCGACCAGCTGCTCGACTGTGGCTCGCAGCGGGGAGGCGGTGATCTGCGCGCGCTCGCGCTCGTCGGTCGTGTACTGGTCCCAGAACCACTGCATGCCGTCGCGGCGCAGGAAGTAGCCCTCGGCGAACTGCCGGTAGGAGCCGGTGTCGAAGTTCGAGTCCGTCACCGGGTAGAAGAGGACCTGGTGGGCAAGGGTGAGGCCGCCGCGCTCCTTGGCGAGCAGGGTCAGCGCGGTGCTCAGGTTGCCGCCCACTGAGTCACCGGCGACCGCGAGCCTGGTGGCGTCCAGGCCGTGCGCGGCTCCGTCGGTGACGACCCAGCGCGCGACCGTCCAGACCTGCTCCAGCGCCACCGGGTAGCGGTGCTCGGGTGAGAGGTCGCATTCGGGGAAGACAACCGCGGCGCCGGTGCCGACGGCGAGTTCGCGCACCAGGCGGTCGTGGGTGCGGGCGTTGCCGAAGACCCAGCCGGCGCCGTGCACGAAGACGACGACGGGCAGCTCGCCCTCGGCACCGGCCGGTCGCAGGATGCGGGCCCGCACCTCGCCGGTCGGGCCGCCGGGGACGCCCACCCACTCCTCGTCGACGGCCTGCAGGTCGATCTCGCCAGACTGCACCTCCTCGACGGCCTTGCGGCCCTCGGCCGGCGGCAGCTGGAACAGGAACGGCGGTGCCGCAGTCGCCTCGGCGAAGGCGGCGGCCTCCGGCTCCAGTACCGGCGCGACAGGGTTGTGGTCGCTCATGGATCGGGCCTCTCTGCGGATCGAGGAGTGTGTGCCGACACCGGATCGGTGGGGGGCGCACGTCCGAAGCTAGAGGCAGGGCAGCGGGGTTGGTCGCCTGTGCGTGCAGGAGAGCTGCCCCTCCGCGCAGGGCTGTGCAGGGAGGCGCTGCACGAGGAGAACAACCGCGTGCACGCGCGGACAAGTGGGCGGGCCGGTGCTCACGCGATGATGGGCGCTGCACCCCGAGACCGTGCTGGAGGACTGGTTCGTGCTGCTGCTGGACCTGGAGGACTTCGCGCCGCGCGAGAGGGCGGACGCGTTCCACCACGCGATGACAGACACCTCCGTACCCAACGACATCGTCCACGAGGAGCACCCGGCGGGGATGAGCGCCCGAATCGAAGGATGGCGCGTGGGCGGCCTTGATCTTTTCGACATGCGGTGCTCGGGATTCGAGGTCCGCCGCACGGCCAGGCACGTGCGCAGCCACCGGGACCGTCCGGTGGTCTCCGTCTCGCTCCAGACCAGGGGCCTCCACCGCGCCGAACAGGCAGGCAAGCAGTTCACCCTCGGGCCCCAGGACATCTGCGTCTTCCACGAACTCGCGCCACGCACCTACGGCTGGTCCGGCCACGGCGCCTCACAGGCCGTCACCATCGACATGGAGTACCTCGGGCTACCCGTCGACACCGTCGTGCAGGCCTCCCTACGGCTGCGGGCCAGTCCCGTGCACGACCTGCTCCTGGGTCACCTGCGGACGCTCTTCCGTGATCCGGACCGCCTCGAAATGGATCCCGGAGCTGGAGCCCTCGCGAACGCCACCACCGAACTCATGCGGGCCCTGCTGACCTCGGCAGCCCACGGCGGAGAGAACCAGCGGGTCCGGGATGCCATGGACAGCTCCCTGATCGCCCGGATCATGGCGTACACACGCCGTCACCTCACCGACCCCGACCTCGGACCGGAGTGCATCGCCGCAGCACACGCCATCTCCAAACGACAGCTGTACGTCGTGCTGGCACGCGCGGGCATCCGGCTCAAACAGTGGCTCATCGCCGAGCGGCTGGAAGCGGCGTGCCGGCTCTTGACCTCACCCCGCCACGCAGCACTGCCCGTCTCCGCCGTGGCGGCACGGTGCGGCTTCACCCGCCCCAGCCACTTCACCCGGCGCTTCCGCGCCGCCTACGGGACCACCCCGACCGAGTGGCGTCGCCACCGGACCCGCTCCACCGAGAAATGATCGTTTCGGAACGATTCCCACGGCTGGCAAGGTGCTTTCCAATCTTGTTGGGCAAGGGTTTCGGTGCGCGTCGATCTTGTTTCGGACGGCCTGCGGGAGCGGCTGGCCCCGCTCTTGCCACCTGCTCCCGAACGGCGCCATCGCTATCCCGGGGCTTCGCGTTCCGGACCGAGTTGCACTCGCCGGCATCATGTATGTCCTGCGGACCGGTGTTTCCTGGCGCGATGCCCCGGCCGAGACGGTGGGCTGCTCAGGAGTCTCGGCGTGGCGCCGACTGCGGGACTGGACCGAGGCCGGCGTCTGGCCACGCCTGCACGCCGCCCTGCTGACGGAACTCCGCCGCCCGGACTCACTGGACATGGACGACTGTGCCGTGGACTGCTCCCATGTCCGGGCCCTCAAGGGTGGGGATCACGGCGGCCCCTCGCCCGTTGACCGCGCCCGCCCAGGCTCCAAGCATCACCTGATCGTCGACCGGTATGGAACCCCACTCGCCGTCACGGTCACCGGCGGCAACCGACATGATGTCGCCCAGCTCGTGCCCTTGCTCGACACCATCCCGTCGATCCGGGGCCTGCGCGGACGGCCCCGCCGCAGGCATCGACGCCTGTACGCCGACCGCGGCTACGACGCAAGGCCAGCTGTTTTACGGCCGTAAAACACGGCGTACTGGAGCTGCCGGCTGTGGCGGTGAGCTCCACCAGCTGCGCTCGGTTTTACGGCCGTAAAACGACGACGCTCCGACGCCCTGCCTGAACTCCTCCGATCATCTGAGAGGATGCTCCCGTCCATCCGAAGTACCGGGTTTCCGGGAAGTAGTCGGAGAGCAGTACATGCCCTACATCACCGTTGTCCTGAACCGTAAGGGCGGGGTCGGCAAGTCACTTGTGTCGGTCAACCTCGCTGCGGTCTACGCCGAGATCCTCGGCTGCGTCGAAGGATCCACAGGCGATGGCCCGTCCGTGGCAGTCGTCTCGATAGACCCCCAAGGCACCAGCATCGAACACGCTGAGAGAGTCCGGGAGGCTGGCAGAACAGTCCCCTTCCGCGTCGTCGATGCGAGCCAGGACGTCGAGAGGTTGCGTCGTCTTCGCCGCGCCAAGGCCGACATCATCATCGTCGACACCCCCGGCTTCATGCCCCTGAAGGCTGAAGACGACGAGGACGAGTCCCTCGACCCCCTGGGCGATGGAACAACCGGAGACGCACTGCGCGCCGTCCTGGATGTTGCCGACGACGTCATCGTCCCTCTCGAGGCTGAGGGGTCGGCCTTCACCCCGACCAGGGTCACCATCGAGCGCGTCCTGGTCCCCCGTCAGATTCCCTACGGCGTATTCGTCAACAACTGGGACCCTCGCGACGGCACTGCCGACAGGGACCGCACCATCAGCCTCGCCAAACGGCGCAACTGGGAGCTGTTCAACGCCACCGTCCGCCACTACAAGCCGCACACCCGCGGCATCACCAACGGACGATTCTGCACCCAGTACGAGTCCAACCACATCGCCACCAAGGCCAAGCAGGACTTCGTGTCCCTTGCCCTGGAACACCAGCTTCGCCGCCAGAAGTACGCGGGAGGCCGATGATGGCAAAGCGCGATGAGTTCGACGACTTCTTCGGCGATGATGATGAATCCCCCATCGTCGACACCCGAGCCGACGGACGGCTGCTCCGCATTCCGCTCAGCCGCCTCGCCCCCAACCTGGTCAACCCTCGAACCGACTTCGGCACCGAAGACGAGCTGATCGACCTCGGGCGAAGCCTGCAACGCCGCCAGATCCAGGCCTGCCCCGCCGTCAGCCGCAGCGCCTACCTGAAACTGTGGCCCGACCACGCAAAGCAGATCGGTGACGTCGACTACGTCCTCGTAAGCGGCGAGCGTCGATTCCGCAGCGCTACAGCAGTCGGCAGCTCCACGCTCAACTGCGTGGTCGACGACGGGTGCGCCAAAGACCGCAAAACGTTCATCGAGACCGTGGTCTCAGAGAACGTCGACCGGCAGAACTTCAACCCCATCGAAGAGGCGTACGCCGTCCAGTCCCTCGTGGCCGAGTTCGGCTCCAACCGCGCCGTTGCGCAGCACTTCGAGCGGGTCGACGGCTGGGTTACCCAGCGCATCCTCCTCACTCACCTTGCTCCCAAAGCGCAGGAACTGGTGCGGAAGAAGACCATGCCGCTCGAGGTCGCGCGGTCGCTGGGCAAGCTGGCCCGGGACAACAGCTGGGACAGCACGGAACAGCTGGCCTGGTGGCAAGACCAGCAGACGCAGCGGGCGGCAGCATCCGCCCAACGGTCGGCCACCAGAAGGGCAGCCAAGTCCCCAGCTCCTCGCAAGCAACTAACGGGCCCCCCGCCTGGACCTGGCAAGCCGGACGGCGATCAGGTGAACAGCCGTAAAACAGAGATCGCTAAACCGGAGCCGGCGAAACCAACGGAACAGCTGCCTGCCGGCACGCCGCTGCAGGGCGCGCCGTCCGTACCCGGACAGGGCAGCCCCGGCGACACTCCTGTCGAGGGGAACGATCAGCAGCCCAAGCTGTTCCCCTACGACGATGGCGCCAACGCAGCGCGCTACCTGATTTTTAAGATGCCTACGGAAGAGTTCAACACGATGCTGGACCTCCTCATCAAGCACAAGGAAAGCCAGGCCATCTCTGCCGGTTGACCGGCCGACGTGAGCGCGTCCACTGCGGCGGTCCCTGATGATGGGGCCGCCGCAGTCCTTGCGAAGCAGCCGAGGGATCCACCCCCATTCCAACCGCTCGTGGAACAGCGCCACGAGCAGCTCTATCGGGCCGGGGGATGTCCGCTGATGAACTCACCGGGCCCCTCACCGATAACGTCACCGATCCTCCCCATCGCAGAAGCGCGTACGTCCCTCGTCGGGTGCCGGGGCAGGCACCGGGACCCGCCACGAAGCAGCGGACGCGCGGTCATGGGTCGTGCAGCCTCCGTGAGCTTTGCAGGACACCAACCTCCCCGCCCGGGCTGCGCGAGGGAGCCAACGTTTCCATTGGAAACGGCTAGTCTCTGGCCGTACTTTCTGTCGTCCTGGAGAATCTATGGCTGCCAACCTTCCGAGGCCCAAGCGCACGAGCACTAAGCAGGCCCCCGCGGCCCCGTCCAAGGAAGAAGCGTTCTACCGAGGCGGCAAGGACCGCAGCGGCGACACCGTCGAACTCCACCCCAAGGAC
This sequence comes from Streptomyces sp. NPDC048461, assembly GCF_055587105.1. Classification (NCBI taxonomy): domain Bacteria; kingdom Bacillati; phylum Actinomycetota; class Actinomycetes; order Kitasatosporales; family Streptomycetaceae; genus Streptomyces; species Streptomyces sp. NPDC048461. The sequence continues at coordinate 9,519 of NZ_JBVJGW010000041.1, forward strand.
CTCTGCCCCAACCCGTTCAACCGGCGAGCCATGTCGGGCGTTGAGGAGCTCGCGGCCACGATCGAGACAGTCGGCCTCCTCCAGAGCATCGCGCACATCCCCGCCGACATCTGGATCGAGCACTACCCGGATACAGCGGAGAAGGTCACCGCCGCGAACGTCATCCTCTTCGGGGAGCACCGCTGGCGCGCCGTCCAGTCCTTGGGCTGGGAGGTCATCCCCAGCGTCCTGATGGACGACAAGGTCGCGGACGCCCGTCTCATCACCCTCATCGAAAACCTCCGGCGCGCACAGCTCAGCCCGCTGGAAGAGGCCGAGCACTACGAGGCCCTACGGAGCAGCGGGCTGTCCTACGAGCAGATCGCGCAGAAGGTCGGCGAGACCGCCAAGGGGGCCATCTCCAAAGGCACCGTGTGGAAGCGCGTACAGCTCCTTGCCCTGGAGCCGGAAGTCCAGGGAGCGCTCCGGGACGGCACCCTGGCCGTCAGCACCGCGGAGAAACTCCAGAAGATGAGCGCCGAGGACCAGCGGGAGGCCGTGACTCTGGTCCAGGGCGGCATGCGTCCGCTGGAGGCGCAGGCGCAGATCCTCGCGCGGCAGCGGCAGGACGAACCCGTGCCCGACGCGGAGCCGGCCGAAGGAGAAGGCTCCGTTTCCAATGGAAACGGCACGGCCCTCCAGTCCAGTGGCGTTTCCAATGGAAACGCTGCCCCCCAGCCACGGACGACGACGAAGAAGGAGCAGCCCAAGCCGTCGGCCGACCAGTACGAGCAGGACCGTAGCACCGCAGCCGCAGCCCGGGACGCTGCCTGCCAGCTCCTCGTGGAGACCGTCGATGTTGCCGACACCGCCGACAGCGAGGTCCTCCTCAAGGCCATGACCGGTGCCCTGCTCGCCCCGCAGCAGCAGTCCGCCGCGCAGCAGCGCGCCCTGGTCTGGCTCCGCCGAGTCGAACGCCACAGCATCGACGACCAGAACGCCGGCTCGTACTTCAACTCCGTCCAGGACTCAGGTGACGGCGACCTCCAACGGCTCGCCGCCTTCGCGGTCGCTCTCGCTGCCGCCGAGCTCCGCACCGCCGCCCGCCGACACTCGTGGGGAACCCGAGAGGTCGGCTATCTCCGCCTCCTCCAGGACCACGCGCAGTACACCCCGGAGACCGCGTGGGAGAAGAAGGAACTGGGCTCCGACACCACAGGAGAGAACGAATGACGCGCACCGTCGACCCCCGCTTCCGCCCCAGAGGGCGACGCCACCCCAAGATCTACGCCTTCATCCTCGAGTGCGGCGGCTCCACCAAGACCACCAGCGCCACCTCCATGGCGACCGAGGCAGCGATGCGGGGATACCCGGGCACCATCTTCGACTTCGACGCCAACCGGTCCACGACGACGATCCTCGGCTATGACGGAGAGGCCATGAAAGGGCGTAAGACCGTCCTCGACCTCATCCACGGAACCGCGACCCTGGACGAGGTCGCGCTCCCGGCCCGCTACCGCATCGGCAACGGATACGACGACGACGCCTTCGCCTACATCCCCGGTCTGCGCGTCGTGCCCAGCTGCAAGGAGATGTCCACCGCGGACACCGCCATCGCCGAGGACGCGGACCGACAAGACTGGTTCGCCGAAATCCTGCTCGGCTACGACGGCGACGAGGACGACGTCTTCTGGCTCGACTTCCCGGCCAGCTACGGGAAGATGGTCTACTCCGTGATCCGCATGCTCGACGAGGACGACTCCGTCATCCCGTCGGTCCGCGCCGATCCGAAGGACGTCAGGCTGATGGTCCCGCTCTTCGAAGAACTCGACCGCGTCCGGGAGAAGAACCGCCTCCGGCGCTCAGTCCCCGGCCGCCCGACGGTCAACCACCTGATCCTCACCGGCACCCCGACCGCCAGCTACACTGAAGCATCGGCCAGGAAGGCCACGGCACTCGCCGAATCCCTGTACGGCGACATCCTCACGCCCTACATCCGGTACTCCGCCGACGCGAAGAAGCTCTACGACGACTGCTGCCCCCTGCCCATCCTCCTGCCCAACTCGGTACCTGCCGTCGACTACCGGAAACTGATGACCAGCATCGGATTCCTCGACCGCACCTGACCGCCGTTTCCAATGGAAACGGCGCGCGGGCCCGACCACCCTCTGGGTGGCCGGGCCCTTCCGCTGTCACCGGTCAATGCCCTGCGTCAATACCCTTCCAACCGTGCCCCCGCCTGCGCCGCTAGGGTCGAAATGACGAAGTAGATGGCGTCGAGCGGCTGCTCAGCGCATCGGTCACCTGTCGGGCTGCCACCGGGTAAAGGCCGGCGGTGTTTCGTCCGAAGGCGAGGAACCGGGCGTACGTCTCGGGCGCGTGCTGGCGGACTTTGTCCGCGATGGCCGGAGGAAGAGGGTCTGCTTCGGGGCCGGCAACCGAGTCAGGGGTACCGGTACCGGTATGGCTCGTGAACGGATTCGGTGGCACTTTGTCGTGGACCGCCAGCCCAAGGCTGCTCCCGGCTTCGCGGTTCTGATCAAGGCCCCGCCCCCGGCTCCCGGGGACATTGCTGGGGGAAAGGTTGAGGCGCGCCCGATGCCAGCGTGCCAAAGTGTCGCCAGCAGCAGTGTCGCGAGCGCCGTCGATGCCAACTTCCACTACCAGCTCGGGCGCCACGAGCGTGACGATCAGCGTCTTGAGGCCGCCCCACCGGGACGGCGAAGGAGCAGCCCGTCTCCGGGTGCCAGTGCAGGGATTTATGGAACCGCCTCGCCAGGAGTTCGGGTGTCTGGGAGTCCTGCTCTGCCCACTCACGTCCGCTCGAGCGGAGCCAGGCACTGCGGCAGTCCGGCGCGAGGCAGCGGCGCCCGCGCACCGGCAGTAGGCCGCACCTGCCAAGGGAGTGGGCGTACCCGCTGACGGTCTCGCGGACACACCGGACGCTGGCCTCGTGCCGGGCCAGGCCTAGGCGGGTAAACGGCCGTGTGGATTTCTGTGGTTCCTCCGGGCTGAAGCGCCCAGCGTGGCCGGTCACCTGCCAGAAATGAGCCTCCTCTCTAAGATGAGGAGTTCATCGCGGCCAGTCCTTTGGCCAAGTCTTCTGCGTTCATGACGGGAGCGACCTCGACCTCGGCGTTGAACTGCAGGAGCAGCTCTTCCACCAGGGCCGGAATGTGGGAGCTGTCCTGCAGGTCGAAGACCATCCAGCAGGAACGCACGCCCTCGTGCAAGCCGAAGTAAGCGGCCTCCAGCTTCACCTTCTCCATCAGGCCTTTGATCACCTGCGGGAGCGTGCCGGCCTTGATGCCTTCATTCGTCGCAGCCGTATCCATGTGGGCCCTGAGCATGACTCTCATACCGGCCTCCCTTCCTCGCCTCACACTCGGCACCATCGAACGAATCGGCAACATTTGCACCCCCGACCGGGAGCCCCCGCCTCACCGGCTGGCGCCGTTACGGCAACGGCTGCCGCCTTGGCGGCGGCACTCCTGGTGCCGCACCGCCCCGCCCTGCGGCGCTTCGAGGGGTGCCGACGCTATCGCTGGCCTGGGCATCGGCGTGGTGTTGATGGGTGCACCACGCGCTGCCCGCAAAGCGGGCGGGGACCCTTCTCGATCTGCTGGCACTTCTTGCTGGTGGTGCGGTGGTCCAGGCGGAGGCGATGGGGGCGGGCACGCACTCGTGGGCGAAGGCACTGCCCTCGTGGTCGAGCCGCTCGGGGCGGTCTCGTCTCGTACACCGGCGTCCATCGGGTATGCGCTTGGCGGCTCGGCTGGACTTGCCCACCACTGCTTCGTTCCTGGCACCGACGTGGGCGCTAAGGGCGGGAAAACTCGCCCTACCCGGCCTTGTAGGGATTCTTGTAGGTAGGATCCGCGCGAGCCACGAAGACGGGTGTGGCGATGCGCTCATTCTTGTAGGTATGTGGGTAGCTAGACGTGTAGGAATTTTTGTAGGTTCAAGAAAATCTATGTCCGTAGGTAGGTGCATAGCTAGATTGGTAGTGAGTCAGATAGCTAACTCTGTAGGCGTGTTAGAAGCTCTGTAGGCATCCATGTATGTCTGTATTGAACTATGCACGTATGTACTTGCATCCTCTTTGATGTCCACCACTATTTGCGCGCTTACGTGCTGAATATTTCTTACATGTAGGCCATCTCCTTTGTCTTCTCCTTGCTGCATTTTTACCTACGCGCTTGTATTGCCACTTACTTCTTCAGCTTGCCGCCCATGCCCGCCCTGTAGCTGCTTCTTTATCGCTTCATTTAGGACCCAGCTCAGATCTTTTCCACGCGAGCATGCTCGGTATGGCTCCACCCTTAATCTGCTGCGGTTCACATGTCCGTCTCGACGGCACGTTGGGTGTTGTAGTGGTCCTCGTGTTTCCGGGCTGCACCTTGAGTTCGATGAGTGCCCGGTAGGCGGTGTACGACGCCCTGCCCACGGGACCTTGCGTCCGAGCACGGCACAACACCGGCTGGGATTTGCCGGCCGCTCCACCCATCCGTATGCCTGTAGCAGTGCCGCTTGTTCGCTCGGTTCGTGCCGACCTTCGCAGGAAGGGCGACGGCACCATCCGGCCCGGGAGGCTCATCGTCGAGGCTCGGAGGCCGAGTTCAGCCTGGTGATGCAGTCCGCAGCGCAGCCGCACACGCTCGCTCGAGGCCGTCCAGCGTGGCCCCTTTTCCGACCGCAGGCAGACACGCCGTCAGTGCGGTCGATGAGTCTCCAGGCAACTCGGTCTACTGTTATCGTCACGCGTGTCATGTCGTGGCACTTCAGATGGTCTCGAAGCGAGCGGCATATCGATCCGATGTCCGATTTCGTCAGTAAAGCACCGAGCCGATGACCTACTGCATCTTTCCAAACCGCCGCGTAGCAGCACCGGAACCGACGCGACATGACAGAACTGGTGTTGCTTCGTCTCTCACGCGCCTGACCCGTTCTGGAAGGCCGGTCCAATGACTGCCAACACTCTGCCTCTCACCGCTGCGGAAGATCCGGGTGTGGTCCAGGCGCCACAGCCCAAGGTCATTGCCATCGCCACGCAGAAGGGCGGGGTGGGCAAGACGACCACCACCGTCAACCTCGGCGCGCGGTTGGCGATGGCCGGTTACAACGTGCTGATCGTCGACTTGGAGCCGCAGGCGCAGGCCGGCACAGCGCTGGGAATTACGCTCGGGGGAGCGGACAACGCTGAGGAAGAGGCGGCGGAGCTCCAGCGCTCACTCGGCTTCATCCTGCAGATGGCGCTGCAGAAGTTCCCGCGTCCGCACCTGCAGGAGGCCATGTTCGATAGGACGGACGATGTCCTCGACGGCTTCGAGGGCAATGGCCGTCTCTGTGTGCTGGCTTCTGAGGAAGCCTCGATGTCAGCTGCGCAGAACTCCTTCATCACCAAGCCCTACGCCATGACCGCGCTGCTTCGACGCCTGCTCCTTGCGGAAGCGCAAGGATTCGACTTCGTCCTGATCGATACGCCGCCCGCGGTGTCCCACCTCAACGCGGTCGCACTGGCAGCGGCCGACTTCGTGGTGACGCTGTGCGTTCCCGAGTACCAGTCGATTAAGGGCGCGCTGGTTCTGAGCGCGGCGACACACGCGGTGGAGAAGAACACCGATGGTGAGTGCAAGCCCCAGCTTCTGGGGGCTCTGCTGAACCGGTCGAATCCCGAGTCTTCGTGGACGGTGCAGGACATCGAGATCAGGAACGGAATGGTCGGTGACGGCATCGACGCCGAGCCCGGACGTGGCTTGTTCCCGTTTGTGACCGATGTCCGGCGGGACGTGCGGATCTCGGAGTCCTACATCCACGGCAAGCCTGCAGTTGTCCGATTCACCAACCAGTCCTGCGGCAAGCAGTACACCGCTCTGGTCGAGGAAATCCTGGACCGGATGGAGCTCCCGCGTGCGACGTGGACCATCGCGGAGCCAGTGCTGATGGAGGAGGACGTTGATGAGTGAGCCGTCTCCTCATTCCAAGGGCGATTCAGCCGCGCCGAAGAAGAAGACGGCGAAGAAGGTCGCCGGCCTACGGCCGCGCACAGGCTCGGCGCTGCTGGCGAATCCTGCACTGTCCGGCGCAGCGTCGGTGGTCGCACGGTCTGTTCTCGGCGGTCCCACGCAAGAGGCACGGCCGAAGGGCGATGACGCGTCCCCTTCTACGGTGCCGGCTCCGTCCCTGCCGACCGATGAGACGCCTGCCTCAAGTGCGCCGCCGCTGGTCGAGCAGTCCGCTGCCTCTTCCCATGCGCTCCAGGCCGGCCCGGTTCAGCCGAGTCCGCCGGCATCTGGGCCTCCTTCCTCTGTCGGCGGCCCGGATACGGTCCTCGGGGCTGGAGTGCCTTCTGCCGGGGGAGGGGGCGAGCCTCGGACTAAGCCGGTAACACAGCCGGCAGCAGAGGCTCGGGCCGACGCTCGCCTGCCGGAGGCAGGCACGCCGTCGGGTTCGGTTGGCCGAAAGCGCACGGCGCCTACTCCCGCCGGTGGCGGTGGCGGTGACGGGGATGCGGCCGAGGAGGCCGCCGGGCTGAGTGAGGTTCACAAGGCATTGCTCAACTCGTGGCGTGACAGCCGGTTGGATCTGAAGCTGCGGAAGAAGGAGTGGCAGACCCAGCCCTTCCGTTTCGCTGCCGACCTGGTGGAGTCACTCAGTAAGAGGGTCGCTGAAGACTGCAAGTCCTCCGGCAAGACGCTTACGGCTGCCCAGTACGTCGATGCGGCGATGGCTCGGCATCTGCCGTCGTCGATAGACGAACAGCTCCAGCTGGCCGAGGACTTCCTGGTCTCCCGCGATTCGGATGTGGGGACGGGACAGCAGGGGAGCCATCGGGTGAGCCCGGAGGTGTACGCCATCGCGTCGGACCTGCCGAATGCGTTGCGTCGTGAGGGCCATGCGCGTACGGCTGTTCACGTCTACTCCGGGGCGCTGGATCGCTTCCTTGCGGAGCTTGATGCTGCTGGACCGTTGGGAAAGATCAACGCTCCTCGTCGGTAGACGCGAAACAGTGATGGGGGCCACCGCCTGAGGGCGGTGGCCCCCATCACTGTTTTTGCTGTTCAGGCGGCTGCTGCCTGGCTTCGTAGTGATTCCGGTAGCTTTTCTGGTCGGTCTGTAGGGATGCCTGTAGGGATTCCAGTAGGCATGGATGTAACTCGGTAGGTTGCTATGCGTTCATGCGGTCCTAGATCAACGCATTGACGTGTCGCGACACGCTCTGACGTGACTAGGTGGGACGAAACCCCCCAAAAGCTAAGGTCGGCGCCAATCTCCAGCAATTACAAGTGTCGTGTCGTGACAGAAACTTGGCGCTCGGTGCGCTACGGTGATCCGGAGCAATCGGACAATCACCAGCAGGAGCCGCCGTGTCCGCCTACGTCCCGCCCGCACGCCTCGCGAGCGAGGCCGACCTCAACCGTGCATGGGTCAACAAGGCCGCTGAACTCGGGCTGGTGAACCTCAGCGCACTCGACGGCGAGGACCTCATCGTCGTCCGGGTCTTCGCCTTCGTCGACCAACTGGTATGGCCCGGCGAGCGCCGTTCACGAGCGATCTCGCGCAACCTGGAGCCCTGGCAGCGGCAGGCAGTCAACGCGGCACGAGACTCCGCCCGAGACGAAGCCACCAAGCCCGACTCCGTGCTCTGGGTAACGCCCCAAGGGGCGGTCATCACCCATTCGCCCGGCGAGCACGCGGCATTCGTCCTGCACGCAACAGCCGAACGCGGCATCTTCGCCAGCATCCCTCTGGGCCAGTGGATCGCGGAACTGCCCCACGGCCTGGAAACCATCTTCCGGTGGCCTACTCCACTGCCCTCGAGCCGCTTGAGCCTGCCAGGCGGCAAAGAACTACAGCTTGCCGCGTTCAAGACAGTGCCCCACCAGGTCACCGTCTTCGTAGCAGGCCACGACGCCCCCCTGGACGCCCCCACCCACGGCGCGCTGAAGACACACCTCGCAGCCCGCCACCCCAGTGAGCACATCCGGGTGATCGAGCATCCCGCCGCCAGTAACAGCTCCGGACAGTCCCACTGGTGGGAACTCTACGAGCGCGAGGGAAACCTCGTCAGGCGCCCTCTCGCCAGGCGCGAGCTCCTCGACGAGTACGGGCCTCAGCTCGCCCACCTCACGCAAGCCCAAGACCCATCAGGCACCAGGCGCAAGAGCAAGAAGTGACCCCCCAGAGTCCAAGCCGCGAAGCGTTGGGGGGGGGGGGGGGGGGCGGGCGGGCCCGGCGCCGGGGGGCCGCGGCGCC
>NZ_JBVJGW010000041.1:17763-34884 GCF_055587105.1 Streptomyces sp. NPDC048461
ATGCGGTTTGGGTTGGGGGGGGGCGGGGGGATTCCCCCATTGGCGGCCGGCTCGCCCGGGCCACCGCCCAACGCTCACCAGCACGGTCTGAACCCAGAGAAGCCCGCCTTAGATCCCCGCAGACGCCGAACACCGGCCGAAGACAAAGGAAGTGACGCCCACTCGATTGCACAACTCCATGCAAGGACCACCGCGGATCAGGCCCCCACAGCGCCAGTCCGCTAGTTCCTTGCTGCTTCAACCCACCCCGAGCTCCCGGAGCGCACCATTACTCCTGCCCATGGGGACGGTTTCGCACTGCCTTCTGCCGGCACAGCGCCCCTCCCAGACGAATACACTTCCACCCGAAACGCCCAGGCATCGGTTGGCCGCACCCGACTCAGTCGCCGCCCCACAACGGCGCTGACTCCCAAGGACCTCGAAGAGATTCTCAGCCGCCGCGGCCGAGTCAAGGTGCCGTGGCGCCTGGTCTCCTCACCGGCCTCCCCCGACGCCGCCCTGTCGGTCTACATCAAGACCGCAGCCCTGGGCTGGCGACCCGAAGGGTGCACGGCGGGCGTCACGGTGCTCGCCGGCTACCTGCGGATGAGCCCTTCCACCGTCGAACGGGGACTGCGGGCCCTATCCCACCCCGATCCCACCGACGCCGTGGTCGAACTGACCTCGCGGCGCCGGACCAAGACCGGCGGACTGGGGACAACGGCTGAGCGACGCGTTCGGCAACTGCGGCGCCAGGAGCCCTTCGTCTGGGTACCCGTGATCGCGGCGGAACTCCTCGAACCACGACAGCTCAGGGCGTGGGCAGCCCTTGCGTACGCAGATGCCCGAGGCATGCACGTGTCGCTGGCACAGCTGGGCGAGGTTCTGTTGCACCACTCCGGCAAGCGGGCAGGACGGGCCATCGGAGCGGGCTCGGCCTCCGCAGTCGTCGATTCCTTGGAGGCACTGGGCTGGCTGCGGGTCCACCGACGGGAAGGGCTCCAGGGCCGGCACCTCTACGAAGTCCTGGAGCGTCCTTGCGGCGTCGACGCGTCGCAAGGATCCGAGCCTGCCCCTGCGCAGGCTCGCGATACAAGCGCCGCCACTTGCCGTGTTGGTGACGGATCGGGATACGAAATCGGTGACGGATCCCTCGCGACTGAGGAAGACCCGCAGATTGACCGACGCGTGCTCGAAGGTGGGTTGAACTCATCCGCCGTAGGCGAGACTCAGGTAGTAGCACGCGACGCGGGGCAAAAAGGCAGGCAGACCAGCAGTTCCGCCGTCAGCCCTTCCGCAAATCTCGCGCTTCGCGCGGATGTGCCCTCATCTCCCTCCCGAAAGCAGCCGACAACCCACCCGGATCCCTACAGCGGGCCAGCTCTGACGTTCAGCCCCCGGCTGGCATTCGTCATGGAGCCCGTGAGGTGGCTGATTCAGCGCGTCTCCGTCTACGTGCAACGGGCACTCGCACGCCAGCTCGGGTCGCAGCTGGCGGAGGGCGTGGAGCCTCAGCGACTGCGGGCACGGCTCGAATCGAGGTTCGCCCGGACTTCCCCGCAGGACATGCGCAACGTTGCGGGCTGGTTGCTGAAGGTGGCCGCCGTGCGCTGGGGTTGCCACGACCCGCGCTGCGAGGAAGGCATCCGCTGGCATTCGGGGGAGCAGTGCCCTGAATGCCTGGCGGTACGCCTTGAGCGGAGGACAAGGCGTCAGCGCCAGGACCTTCTCGACGCCGGAGTCTGCCCCGAGTGCCGCTGCCAGGTGAATGAGAGCGGCCGATGCCTGATCTGCCAGCCCCCACCGGCGGCTCCTCGGCACAAAACGGACAGCTCCAACGCCCCGACAGCCTCCGTACCTACATCCGCACGCCACGAGACACTGCCTGCTCGGTGCCTGGACTGCTCCACCTGGGCCGAAGATCTGGACAACACGGGACGCTGCCGCTGCTGCGGCGTGCAGGCCGCTCTACGGAAGGCCGAGACCGAAGCCATGGATGCGGCAGGAGCCGGACTTGTGGCCGGTATGAAGATCATGGCGGCGAACCAGGCCTGTACGGATGTTCGCCGCAAGGTTGCTGCCGTCCGCCAGGCGGCCGTTGCAGCCGGACTTGACCAAGAAGAAGCGGATGCCCATGCGGTTGCCGCAGCTAGTGAAGCAGCGCGACTCTGGACAGCGACGCAGTCGCCATGTTCACGTTCCTACTCATAGCCCATCTCGCTCAGATCGGGTCCTGCTACTCGGCCGGCTGCTGTAGCAGTCCAGTGGCCGACGACAGCCCTGGTCCGGCCAAGTCCGGAGATCAGCGTCCGGGGTCAAGGCCCGCCGGGCTTCGTACGCATAGCGGGCCGTTGCCGGGCAGGCTCCTCGACAGCCCGCTCGGCGGCGGTACAGCCACGCACAGAGCGCACCTCCTGGTCGTTGAGGGACGCCGGTCCGTGCCCGAGAGTGCGGCGCATGGTGCTCACGAGCGCAGTCTCGCAGCACCTTCAGGCCGGCCATGCTCCCCGGCTGGTGCATGCCTGATCGCCGACCGGCGTTCTACCCGGTGACATGCCGACCATGCTGTCGGGGCTGCAGTACGGGCAGGCCCTGGCCAAGAAGGCGACCGCGAGCGCAAGCCGCCCCGTAGCGCCTGAAGGAGCCCGCGCCGGGCCGCCATCGGGCGCGCCGAGTGGATGGCTTGCTCTCGATGTCCATCGCTATGTGAGGGCTGTCCCCCAGGCCCCAGGGGGCGTCGTGCGTAGCCCGATGCACTGCAGTTCGAGCGCGCCGGGAAGGCCGTGCGTCGTTTCTGGCCAACTAGGGATCGAGACCGGCCGAAGGTCTTTATTGCTTCGACTTTGCGTCCAGCAGAACCTAAGTTCGATTGCTGTACGACAACCGGCCAGGGGGAGGGCGGCTGTTGTGGCATCTTTCGGCATGTTTTGCCGTCTCCTTCCCCATCGCGCGCAGGGTCTTCCCTGCTCGTCCATAGAAGGAGTGAATTTCCGTGACGCGTAAGAAACTGACGCTCGGTCTGTTCGCCGCCGCGATGATCATCGGGGGAGTGGGGACGGCGAACGCCGCCCCGCTCGGATGCGAGTCGGGCGGCTGGGTCTGTCTCTACCGGGACGACGACTACAAGGGCGGTCAGGTCAGCCTGACCGGCAGCACCACCGGCATCACCCACCTGAGCTCGTACGGGTTCAACGACAACGCCGACTCGTACTTCAGCAACTACAGCAACGACTCGGCGTGGTGGACGGACGCCAACTACGTTGGCCGCCGGGTGTGCATGCACAGCTACACCAGCAACCGCAGCTTCAGCTTCCAGGACTCCGACGAGGCCAGTTCTGCGAAGAAGCTGAGTTCCCCGACCGCCTGCTGAACACGGTCTGCGTGAGGTGAACTGAGGGGCGGCCGGTTTTCCCCGGCCGCCCCTCGCGTATGAGAGGACGACCCTTCGCATGGGCAACAACGTGGCGGTCACCGCCGCCGGAGTGGGCAAGACGTTCCCGATGGGCAAGCAGACGGTGTCCGCGCTGAGAGAGGTCTCGCTGTCCCTGCCGGCCGGCACGCTGACCGCGCTGACGGGGCCATCGGGATCCGGGAAGAGCACCCTGCTGCACCTGATCGCCGGCTTGGAGCGGGTCGACGCGGGAACCCTGGAGGTTCTGGGCCACCAGGTCCACGCCAGCACGAACGCCGAGCTGTCGGCGCTGCGGCTGCGCGAGATCGGCTTCGTGCACCAGGACTTCAGCCTCCTGGCCGACCTGACCCTCGCCGAGAACGTCCGCCTGCCCCTCGAAGCGACCGGGACCGCCCGGGGCCTGGCGGACAAGGCGGCGCGCGAGGCGATGGCGCGCGTTGGCCTGGCGGAACTGGAGGACCGCTTCCCGGCCGAGGTGTCGGGCGGACAGCAGCAGCGCGCCGCGATCGCCCGGGCCATCGTCGGAGACCGCACCCTGGTCCTGGCCGACGAGCCCACCGGGTCACTCGACTCGAAGACCGGCGCCGAGATCATGGACGTCCTGGGCCGGCTCCGCGACGACGGCGTCACCGTCGTCCTGAGCACACACAACCCCGCCAACCTCTCCCACGCCGACCACATCGCCGTACTGCACGACGGCACCCTGCTCTCCTTCGACACCGCGAAGGGCGGCAGCGCATGAAGACCGGCTACCTCAACCTGGTCGGCCGGCGCACCGTCCTCGGCCGCGGGAGCCGCCGTACCGGCCTGCTGGTGCTGCTAGCCCTGCCCGTCCTGCTCGCCACTCTCGCCGCCGGCCTGTTCGCCTCGGTAGCCGCTACCGCCGCACAGCGCGCCACCAGCACTCTGGGCGCCGCCGACGGCTACGTCACCCAGTCCGACCCCCAGGCACCGGCCGCCCTCGCGCAGGAACTCACCCGGCGCGCACCGGGCATCACGACCCTCGCGATCGACGACAACAGCGACTTCCCCGTCTGGGCGAAGGACCGCACCGTCTCGGTGCGCTACCTGGACACCGACTGGTCCTCGCCGCTGATGAAGGACCGCTACCGGCTGCTGGAGGGCCGATTCCCCGCCCGGCACGGCGAGATCGCCATCAGCCGGGCCCTGGCCGACGCCCACGGCCTGCGACCGGGCGACAGCCTGCCCTACCGCTGGCAGCGCAAGACACCCGCCCGGATCGTCGGCCTGGTCCAAAGCCCGCAGGCCCACGCCGCCTACGACTACCTCGCCGCCGCCGGCCAGCTCCGCGCCTGGCCCAAGACCGGGGCCGACACCACCAACGTCTCCCCCTCCGGCTACGGGCTCCTGATCGCCGGCGACCCCACCGCCATGGCCACCGCACGCGAGCTCCTCGCCGAGAAGGGCCTGCAGGCCGAGACCCGGCAGAACATCGCCGACTCCCGCACCATGATCGAACGCGAACCCGCCCTGCTCCTGGTGCCCGGCATCGTCGTCCTGGGCGTCATCGCCGCAGGCGCCTTCGCTCTGCGCATGCGCCGCACCCGCTCCGAGTTCGCCATCCTCGCCTCACTCGGCATCCCCGACCGCCAGGTGCGCCAGGCCGCCATTCTCGGATCGGTGTCGGCCAGCGCGATCGCCGTTCCCGCCGGCTGGCTCGCCGCCAGCCTGCTCACGGCGGCCGCCCGCCCCTTCCTGCCCCGTTTCACGGACAAGGACACCGCCCCCTACGACCCGCTCCTGGCCGGCGGCCTGCTGACGATTCTGCTGTCCGTCGCCGTGGCCGCCCTTGCTGCGGTCCTGACTTCCCGTCACCCTGCGGGCCTGCCGGTCCGCGAACGCACTCGCGCCGTCGCCCGCACCGGCAGGCGCGCCCGCCTCTGGGCACCAGCGCTCTGCGGACTCGCGGCTCTGGCCCTCGCCAGCGCCGTCACCTTCCAGGACGAGGAGGCGCTGGCCGCCTCCGCGGCCGTCACCGCCATCGCGGCCCTCGCCGCCGCAGCGCTCACCCGCATCGCCGACGTCCTGGCAGCCCTGGCCCGCATGGCCGACCGCACCCTGAGCGCACGCATCGCCCTGCGCGCCTTCGCCCGGGACCCCCGCCGCCCCGTCTCCGCGATCGTGATCGGCTCCGTCGCCCTCGCCCTGACCGTCGGCATCCTCGGCACCCTCTCCAGCGTCACCGCCCAGGGCCGCGCCGCCTACGTCGGCAGCCGCCACCTCGACCAAGTCGAAGCCCTCCTCTACTCGGGCAGCGACCCCGCACACGTCGAAGCGGCCCTCACCCCCGTCTTCCCCGCCGGCACGCCGATCGTCCGCGGCACCTACCCCGTCGACCAGAGCCTCCTGGACGCCGCGGCCACACCGGCCCAGACCCCGCCGTGGAGCGTCGCCTGGCAGGCGGGCGGGGAACTCACCGACCGCAAGCAGATGATCCACGTCGTCGACGACGAGAAGACCTTCACCGTGCTGACCGGCCGGACCTGGTCCGCCCGCGAGCGCCAGGCCCTTCAGGCCGGGCGAATCCTGGTCCTGTCGCCCGACTACATCAACGGCGACCGCATCACACTGTCCCGGCCCACCAGCCCCGCTCAGGACAAGCCCGACACCCGGCGCGACGCGGCCGGCGCGGTCCTGTCCGACCCCGTCGACGCCACCACCCTCACCCGCGCCTCCGCCTACCTCACCACTCCCACCGCCCGCGCGCTGGGAGCGACCCCTGTCACCTACTCGGTCATCGCCGCACCGGCCACACCCCCGGCCGGGCTGGAGGAAAAACTCGTCACCGCCCTCGAACCGGTCGACGTCGTCATGGCCGACGTCCGCATCGAAACCGGCCCCGAGCTCACCCCTCCCTTCCTCTGGTACCTCCTGCTCGGCCTCGCCCTAGCCGCCGTCGTCACCGTCCTCGCCATCACCGTGACCGCCTCCGCCGCCGAACTCAGAGCCGACCTCATCCGCCTCCACCGCATCGGCCTCTCCCCACGGACCCTGCGCCAGATCGTCGTCTGGCAGTCCCTCACCATCGCCGCGCTCGCCGGCGCCCTCGGCATCGCCGCGGGCTGGGGCCTGACCGCCGCCCGCAACTGGCCCGCCGACATCCCCGTCGTCATGGACTGGACCGCCGTCCTCGCCGTCCTCACCCTCACCGTTCTCCTCGGCGCCGCCTACGGCGCCCTAGCCGCACCCCGCCGCCTCGGAAACACCCTCAACCGCACCGAAACCTGACGCGCACCACGGCGGTCGACAATCGGACGGCGGCCCAGCACCCGGCCCCCAGCCACGATGGAGCGCTCTGGCGCGCACACTGATGCCCGGCAGGGAATACGGCGCAGCAGTCGGCGATGACGAGGGCAGGAGCGGCGCGACGCCTGGAGGATGTCCCGGGGGCCTTGCAGCCGAGCGGGAGTTCGGAGGCCGGAAGAGCAGGCCGTAACGCGGCTGCGCGGTATTCGGCCAGTTCCGATGTCTTTGTGCCATTGCCGGGCAACCCGCCTCCAGCATCACCGATGCCCGCTAGACAGGAGACTGCAGGTAGCGCTCCGCCTACCCTGCGTGGTGATGGCCGGTGGGGGAGGCTGAACGGTTGCTGACCATCAACGTGGCGCTGCTGCTCGCAGTCATCGTATTCATCCGACTGCGGCGGCGCACTGAGTCCCGTAGCCGCTTCGACGAGAAGATGACCGTGGTCAGCGTCCTGGCGCTGGGAGTCCTGCTCGCTCCCACCCCTGTCGGCCAGGGAATCTTGAACGTCCTGGGTCAACTCGCGAGCGGCGTCGCGCAGGCCAGCCGATGAGCCCGCGCGCGCGCAAGGGCCGGGCAACGACCAGGCGCCCGGTGGCGCGGCGGCGTACGCGCAGGCCGAGCAAGCGACAACAGCGCGCGGAGGACCGGCTGCTCGGGATCCTCGTGGCCGGGGTCGCGGCTGTCGCCTTGGCGGTGGCCTTGATCAACTGGCTGTTGGCCCACTGGTGGGTGCTGACTGTCATCGGTGTGCTCGCGGTCCTGGCCGGCGGAACCTGGATCCGCCAGCAGCAGCAGAAGGCGAGGTGGGAAGCGGTCCACGCACAGAGCCTGCGGTACGGGCTGGCCCAGCTGGACGCCCTGCACCACTCCCAGTTCGAGGACGCGGTGCGCGACCTCATGCGTCGGGACGGCTGTCAGGACGCGGTGCGCGTCGGCGGCGGCGGAGACCTGGGCGCGGATGTGAAGGCCACCGACCCCTGGGGCAGACACTGGGTGATCCACCAGTGCAAGCACCGGCGCAACGGACTTGCCGGGTCCGCCGTGGGCACGCCGGACCTCCAGGTCCTCAACGGCACGGCCCGCCAGGTCCACGGCGCCGACATCGCGGTGATCGTGACGAACGGCCGGGTCACCGCCCCGGCCGTGGCCTTCGCCAAGCAGCAGCGCCTCCACGTCATCGACCGCCACACCCTCGGAGAATGGGCATCCGGCTCACGCCCCCTGTGGGAGATGCTCCGGGCCGTCCCCCCACCCCGCAAGCCGACCTTCCTGTCCTGAGCAGCCAACCGCAATCTGAGCAGCGAACCTGGCCCGACGCTGTTCGGTGAAGCGGCCGGGTTCGGCAGCCTTGATCTCCGGGACCTCCATGACGGGGGAGGAGACCGCGCCGCCGGTCAGCAGCGGGTGGAGCTGATAGAGACCGTCCTCGAGGCTCCAGGCAAGCCCGCACTCGCGCAGCTTCTTGAAGCCACGGTTCACGGTCGGCTTGCTTCCTCCCAGCTCGGCGCACATCGCGTTCTGGCTGATCGAAGCAGTGCCGGTCTCCGGGTTGCTGAGGGTCCTTCGGCCAGCTGCTGGGAGAATACGCCAGCCGACGGGGCCCCGGCCGGGCAATGCGAGCAGTTGCCATGGGAGTCGCCGGGGCTTTTCAGCCAGAGCTGGTACTCCGCACCGCCCGCGCTGCCGGCCCGCGACGTCACGCCGAGCATGCGCCGCCAGTCGCTTCGCATAGTCGTCGGCGACGGCGGTGTCGTCGAAATCGGAGACGTTGACAGGGGTCCAGGCTGCCCGCCGGGATCGAGGGGCAGGCTCTTCCGTCCCGGCGCAGGTCTCCGGCGTTGGGGCAGGGAAGTCCTCTGGGCTGCTTCGTTCTTGCCGAGCTCTGCAGCCCCCGCGGTGTGGCGGCTGCGGGCTGGAAGAGTGCCTGGGTTCGTTGGAGAGGTTCGTGGCCCAGCGGGGGAGCGACTCAGTCCAGGTTCAGTCACTGAGTTGGGGCGCTGTCTAAAAGTGCAGGTCAAAGATGTCTCGTGGCTGGATCAGCGACTGAAGCGACTGAACTTCAGGTATATGAGGACATTCCTGTGTGCGCGTGTGCGTCATATATAGGAGAGTTCAGTCGCTTCAGTCGCTGATCAGTGCTTTCTGTGGCCTTGACCTGCGGTTTTGCAGAAAGCGGCTCAAGCGACCCAAGACATGAGTCGCTCAGTCAGCCTCTTCAGTCGCTCAGCGGCGTCTCGACCGGGCGCTGGGCGACACGCCGGTGCTGGTGGGCTCGACACGCTGCACACGCTTCCTGGCGAACTTCGCTAGTCTGTGTTCATTGTTGAGTCGCTTGAGTCGCTGTGAGGGGAAGCACATGCCTGCTGAGCTGCGGTTTTCTCGCAGCGACTCAGGGCAGACACCCCTTGAGCGCTCAGTCGCTGGCCTGCGGCTGGCCCGCTGGTGCGCCAGCAACGGCTGGCCGGTCCTGCCCCTCGCCCCCGGCAGGAAAACACCGTCCGCCAACTGCCGCGAATGCACGAAGCCGGGCCACACCCACACGAACTGCCCCTGCCTCCAGGCAGGCCGCTGGTGCCACGGCTTCCACGCCGCGACCCTGGACTACTCCCGCATCGAGCAGTGGTGGACCACCAACCCCGCGCAGGGGGTCGGAGTTGCCTGCGGACCGGCAGACCTCGTGGTCATCGACATCGACGCACATGCAAGCGAACCCCCTCCGCGAGACCGACTCCTGCCGGGAATCCCCATCGGTGACGCCGTGGACCTGCGAGGCCTGCGCACCGGCTTCCACTCCCTGGCCGTACTCGCGGCACTCCGCGGGGAGACCTCGCCCTCCGACGACGAGTCGACCCTCCGGGTCCGGACTCCGTCCGGAGGCATGCACGTCTGGTACCGGGCCACCGACGGTCGCCGCTGGCAGTGCTCGACAGGAGCAGGGAAAAGAGCCCTCGCCTGGCAGGTCGACGTCCGCGCGCACGGCGGATACATCGTCGCCCCCGGGACCAGAATCTCCACCGGAACGTACAAGCTGCTGGGATCTGTTCGGCAACCCGCCCCACTGCCGGCCTGGCTGGCCCATGAACTCCAGCGGACCGGACACCTTCCCGCAGCGCACATCCCCGCCCCCCGCCCAGTGCCGTCCCGGGCTAGGCAGGCCGTCCTCGCGGCCGGTGGCGGCCAGGACAAGACGACCCGGCTGCTGACCGCGCTCCTCGCTGAAGTCACCGCATGCGCCCAAGTCGCTGAGGGAGCCGGTTTCACGGAAAAGCTGAACAGGGCCGCCTACACCCTGGGAGGGCTCGTCGCTGCCGGCCATCTCACCCAGTCCACCGCCGAGGATGCCCTGCGGGAAACCGCCGCGGTCGTTCGCCCCGGGCAGGAACAGCGGTCCAGCCAGATCATCCGGACCGGCATGACCGCCGGCGCCCAGCGCCCCCTGCACCTCGGAGGCCGCCGGTGACACCCACGCCCGAGACGGACAGCTTCCTCTTCGACTTCAACCCCGAAGCAGTCGCCGCGCAGATCCTCGCCCAGGAGCCTCCCCGGCCGGTGCCTGCCCAAAGCACCGAGCAGGCCCACCTCGACCACGCGACTCCCGCCGGGCTGCTGCCCGACACCCTCAGCGACCGCGGCAACGCCAAGCTGTTCGTACGCCTCTACTCCGGCGACTACCGGCACGTCCCCGGCCTGGGCTGGTACCGGTGGGACACCACCCGCTGGCAGGTCGACGAGGACGACACCGTCGTCTGGGCCGCAGGCGACCTCGCCGAAGCCATCGCGACAACAGACCCCCGCGGTCTGCACAGCAACCAGTCCCTCCAGAAGCACCGCCGCCGGGCCCTGAGCACGTCGGGAGTGAACGCCATGCTCACCCAGGCCAAGTCGGCCCCCGGTATGGTCCTGCGCGCCGAACTCCTCGACGCCGACCCGTACGTCCTGTGTACCCCCGCCGGCATCGTCGACCTGCACACCGGACTCATCCGCGCACCCCAGCCCGACAAGGACTTCCATTCCCGCTCCACCTCCACCGGACCCAAGCAACAGCCCACCCCCCGGTGGGATCGGTTCCTCAAGGACACCTTCGGCAGCGACGCCGAAGGCCGGGAGATGATCGACTTCCTGCACCTGATGCTCGGCTACTCCATCACCGGAGACGTCGGCGCCCAGGTCATGCCTTTCCTCTTCGGCGGCGGCAAGAACGGCAAGTCCGTCCTCCTCGACGTCCTGATGAAACTCCTCGGTGACTACGCCGACGCGGCCCCGCCCGGCTTCCTCATGGCCCGCACCTTCGACGGTCACCCCACCGAGCTCGCTGAACTCCACGGCCGCCGGGTCATCGTCTGCTCCGAGGTCAAGCCCGGAGACAAGTTCGACGAAGCCCGCGTCAAACTCCTCACCGGCGGCGACCGGATCAAAGCCCGCCGCATGCGGCAGGACTTCTTCTCCTTCGCCCCCACCCACAAGCTCTGGCTCATCGGCAACCACCGCCCCGAAGTCGGAACCGGCGGCTTCGCCTTCTGGCGCCGCATGCGCCTGGTCCCCTTCGACAAGGTCGTCTCCGACGACCGCAAGATCGACAACCTCGCCGACATCCTCGTCACCGAAGAAGGCCCCGGCATCCTCGCCTGGCTCATCGACGGCGCCCGCCGCTACCTCGCCGGCGAGAAGGACCTCACCGGGCCCGCCCCGGTCCGCATCGCCACCACCGCATACGCCGAAACCGAAGACCACACCGGCCGCTTCTTCGAAGAAAGCTGCACCCTCCACGCCGACCACCGGGCAGAACAAGCCCGCCTCTACAACGTCTACCGCACCTGGTGCCAGAATGAAGGCGCGCCCACCATCTCCTCCCGCGCCTTCGCGGCACGGGCCCGCGAGCTGGTAGGCCTCGCATCACCCAAAGAAATGATCTTGTCGAACTCGAAGAAGTACTACCCCGGTATCGGGCTGCTCGCAGAGGAGGAGAACGCATGAGCTCGCTCATCTCCGACGACGAGATCCAACACGAGGTCGACCTGGTCTGGCTCGAAGACGTCACCGAACTCGACTACGTACGCCAGTCCCTCGACCGGCTCCCCACCCGCCGAGGCAAGCCCGCCTACCACCGAGATGGCCGCCTTCTCGGATACGCCCAGCTGGGCCCGCAAGCCAAGCCCTCCCGCTCCAGCGGCACCTTCCGCCGCCGCGTGTTCTGGCTGCTCCCGCACGATCGCGACGCCGTCCCCGATGGCCTCTACGCATCCGGAGCCCCCGCGGAAGCTGTAGACCCCACCACGCTCGCCGCCGGAATCAAGGGCAGGAAGACCGAACGTTCCGAGCGACCAGCGCAAGCAGCCGACGTCTAGACGAAACGGCTGCAAGAGACACAGCCCATGTCTGGACTTCAGTCGCTTCGGTCGCTGATTCGAAAACCTTGGTCCTCTGACCTGCACATTTTGAGCGAGAGGCTGAAGGTGAGCGCGAAGTCCACCAAGGCGCGTGCCTCGTCGGCGCTGATCATCTCCAGTCGGGGCTCGGTCACGGAGTCGAGCAGCTCCAGGGCCTGATCCATGCCCGGAACCAGCGGGGCCCGGCCCGGCAGGCACCGCGGGCTCGGCCGCTGCGGGTGGCCCTCGCCAGTCCCAGTCGGGCGCGCCAGCGGCCCCGGCGGCCGCAGACCCTACGGGGCGCATCCAGCCGCAGCCATGCGCTTTCCCAGCTCGCGCGCCCTTCACGACCTGAGCGACCGAAGCAAGCCGCCCACGTGTAAGCGAAGCGGTTGTAAAAGCAGAACGTATGTCTGGACTTCAGTCGCTTCGGTCGCTGATCTCAACTCTGTAGCCCTCTGACCTGCAATCTCGCGAGGCCGTCAAAAGTGCGCAGCGCCTTGACGAAGCACCCGTCCAGAGGGCTCCCGATCTCGTCGAGCCGCTGGCGGGCATCGGTCATCAGGTTATGACCGACTCCACGTCCACGCCCGGCAGTCTCCCGCCCGAGTCGCCACCGGGCCCGCGAACAGCACCGCGCGTCGATCGCATCGAGACCGCGCTGTGCCTCTCCAGGGGCCTGCCCGTCGCTGTGATCGGCTGCGGCCCCACTGGACTGGACAAACGCCGAGCAGGCAGGGGAGGGCATCGGTCTGGAGCCGCATCATCCGTGCGGTGGGTCGGGTCAACTACAGGGCTGAGGAGCCGGGTCCAGAGCATTGCCCACGACGTTGATCAGCCGTCCATCGCTGAACTGGACATCGACACCGTCCGTCAGGTCGTCGTACACAGTCACGACTTCTCCCACGCTGCCCTCCGGCAACCCAGGATCAGCAAAATTCGTCCTGACCGATGTTCCGACCGCCAACTCCATCGTCTTCATGGAGAGGACTATCTCTCGCCCACGCCATACCGGTCCAGGAGCTGTTTCCGCGTGCGGGTCGACTGCGGGGGCAGCGGCAGGGCAGACTCGGAGCCAAGGGAAGGGGCGCCATGACCGCACAACCAGTTCACCGCCACGAGCCCGAGCGGGTACCGCGCAATGCCGAGGGCATCGCGGCCGCTCTGTCGGGGGAGCGGAGGATGGAGTTCTACCGGGAGCTGCTGGCCGCGGCGCCGGAGAAGGCGGAGAACGTCCTGCGGCGATGGTGGCTGGAGGCGATGCTCGACTCCGACCCGGAAGCAGATCAGCGTGCCGACGCCGCACTCGCCGGCAAGACCTTGACCGTGTCGCTCGCCGAACTCCTTGTGCGGCGCCAGGGGGCAGGCCTCCCCGTTGAGTGATCCGTACGACGCCGGACTTCCCTGCGAGCTCGCTGAAGACGTCGCGCAGCTGATGATGGACCCCGCACTTCTCCCGGACGCGTTCGGTGCGCTCGTCGCCGCGATGGTCTCCATCAGCGACAGCGCGGGCATGGTCCCCGGGAGCACGGCCTCAGCAGCGCCGCCTCGCCCTCGGCGAGGAGGGGGCCCTCGGTATCGCGGAGTACGTCATCGTGGCGGACGGCGCCCCTCCCCACATTCTGGTCACCCATGTACAGCTGTACTGAGCGCCGGTGCCCTGGCGCACGAAAGCTGCAAGAATCCTGGTTCTGCAGAAGGTGTCCAGGCGTGCACGGATGAGAGGCGGGAGCGGTGAAGCAGCAGCGGACGGTGCGCGAGGGGCAGCTGTACCGGGACTTGGCGCGCGACATGATCCACCGCGACCGCCGTCTGAGAATCCTGGCCATCGGTGAGGACGGGCGCGCCGAATGCCTGGTGGAGCACGACCTCGACGGTACGGCGGGCCGTAAGCCGTTCATCCAGATCAAAGCCCTGACCACACCATCCCGTTACGAGTTCCTCGAGGACGCGGCGGACTTGGCAGCCGATCCCGGATACAGCCTCCTCCTGACCGCGATGGCAGCCGTCCACGGCCCGGGAGCCACACCGGCGGACTATGCCCGCGCGGCCTGGGACGTTCTCGGCCCGAAACCGGCAGAAGCAGACCCACAGCCGGTCGGCGCCCGCGCCCCGATCGGCTGAGAACCTGTTCAAGCGAGGAGGCGCCGATGAACCCCGCGATGCCTGACGACGAAGGCATGATCAGCCTGAAGGACTTCTTCGGCGACCCCGCCAACCACGCACCCCGTGCCGAGCCCGGTCAGGATTCGACGGCCGGCACTGCTGAACCAGCACCCTCCGTCTTCGATCCAACGACTGGCCGGGTCCGGATCATGGACAGCAAGTGCTCCACCTGCATCGGGCGAGCCGGTAACCCGGTCGGCCTCTCGCCACAGCGACGCCGCGAACTCCTCGGCCTACGCCCGGACGGCACCTACGACGAGGGGTGGACGGTCTGCCACTCCACACTGCCGGGCAACAGTGACGACCTGCCACCAGCGGTCTGTGCCTGGAACGCGCAACACCCCCAGGCGAGCATGCGCTCACTGGCCTTGCGGCTCGCAGCCGTATCCGGCACCGACCACATCACCCCCACCAGCCACTACTGTAACGCCGTACGGCCCGGCCTTCCAGGGAGCGGGCGTCGCGGGCGCGGGCAGCCTGTTCGAAGGCCTCGGCCGCGGCCTGCACGCGGTCGCGGACCAGGCCCGGGGAGTGAGGGGCAGCCACCGCCAGGAGGTTGCCGAGCGCGGCGACGTTGCCCGCGCCTTCGTCCAGCCCTGCGCGGCCCAGGAGCACGGACCAGATCGACCGAGACGTTGACCCACATCCGCACCCACGGGACCAGTCCGGCCGAGCACCCCGGCGGACGAGCCGGGGCGTCGGGGACGGCGTGCGCAGGTCGCCGGGGTGCTCGCGGACGCTGCGGGCAGAGGAAGGCCCTTACGGCTGTCCGGGTTCAGCCCGGGCGATCTTGTTGCGTGAGGTGACGCCCGGCTGTGAGGCTCGTTGATCGTTTCTGCACGGCTGCTGCGTCCTGCCGTGCCCGGCCGTGGCAGTCCCTGGCTGGCAGACGGTCCCGATCCGGAGGTGCACCGCCCGTGGTGGCGAACGGAAGTCCCACCGTCCGACGGCGCCGTCTGGGCGCGGAGCTGCGCCGGCTTCGTCTGGCCAGTGGCCTGACGGGTGCGCAGGTGGCCGTGGAGCTGATGGTCTCCCAGCCCAAGATCAGCTTGTTGGAGAACGGGCTCCGTGCGATCAGTCCCCGCGACGTGCGCGAGCTGTGCGGCCTGTACGGGGTCACGGACCTGCAGGCCGTCGAGTCGTTGATGCGGATGGCGAGGGAGTCGGGCCGGCGGGGGTGGTGGGTTGCCTGCGGCGAAGTCCCCTACAGCGTGTACATCGGCCTGGAGGGCGAGGCCGCCGCGATCTGCTCCTACGAGCCGCTGGTGATCCCCGGTCTGCTGCAGACGCCCGCCTACGCGGCCGCGGTCATCGCGGAAACGATCCCCCTGGCCACGGCCGAACAGGCCGCCGCGCGCCTTGAGGTACGGCTGCGCCGACAGCACCGGGTCCACCACCCGGCCCGGTCCTTCCGTCTCTGGGTGGTGCTGGACGAATCGGCACTGCACCGGGCGGTCGGCGGCCCCGCCGTCATGCGTGAACAGCTGGAGTACCTGAACCATCTCGGCACGCAGCCGCACGTCACCGTGCAGGTCCTCCCCCACAGCGCCGGAGCCCATCCCGGCGTCTCGGGGCAGTTCTCCGTCCTGCGCTTCACGGACGCCCCGGACGACGGGACGGTGTACCTGGAACGGTTCACCAGCGACCTCTACCTGGAGAAACGATCCGACGTACAGCACTACAGCGTCATGTACGAGCACCTCCAGGCCCAGGCCCTGAATCCAGACGACAGCCGCAGATTCATCACCCAGACCGCCGAGGTCCACGCCGCCACCTCCCCCTCAGTTCTCCCCGGTCGGGCTGCGGGCCAGCAACCCGCCTCACGCACCACGTGCCACCGGACCTCACCCGAGAGCCGCACCAGCAGCCCCACCGGAGACAGCCCGGCGTCCGGCCGCCGGCGGTGACCGTGGCGGGCGCCGTTCCAGAGCGCCCACCAGGCGGCCGCGGCCAACCCGGTCCCTGCCAGAACGCTCGCGCCGGTCCGGCGCTGCCTGCCCGTCATCACCGTCCGCCCCCTTTCCGTGCAGTTCCCCGGTCAGGCGCCGGGCGCGATGCCGGCTTTGCGGGCGGCGTGCCGCTGGACTTCCTCCGAGGGCGCCACCAGTGGCCCGATCGTCGGCGCCGCGGGCCGCGGCCGGCACACGGTGCCCCGGTACAAGGTCGCCAGCCCGGCTGTGCCGACCAGAACCGACCGAACGAAGTCCGCCTGCACCAGACCGAGGTCGCCCGCCCGCCATGCGGCCGCGAACAGCACGCCGGCCAGCAACAGGCCGTCCACAGCGATCCGGTCCCGGCCCGACAGCGCCCACCAGACCGCCCGTAGCCAGTCCGCGTACGCCCGGAAGGCCCGCCGACCGGGTGCAGGAGCCTTCGCCGTCACCGCGTACGCCCCGCGCTCCTGGTAGGTGCGGCCTGCTGCCGGTGAGCAGCGATCGCAGCTTCCGCCGGGACCTGCTGTCCGGGAGCCGCAGCGGCTGGGGTAGTGGTGGAGCGGCCGCTGCCGGGGAGACCCTCACGCGGGACGCGGGCGCGGCCGGGGCGGAGGGCGGTGCCGTCAGGAAGCGCAGGGTCGCGCCCACGCGAGATGGCCGACCGCGGTGGCGGCCTCCCGCACCCGCGCGCAGCGGCAGGGACGGGGCGGGGGCGGTGCCAGTGGCGGGCGCAGGTGCGGGTACCTGTCCCACCTCAGGCACACCCCACGGATCGCCACCCACCCACGCCTGACATCGGTACCACCGCACGCGATGCCGCCGCGGTCAGGCCTTGGGGCCAGGGGAGCCGGCGCCGGCCCCGGGATCAACACATGGCAGAGGGCGGGGGGGGGGGGGCCGGCGGGGGGGGGGGCCCCCCCCCCCCGGGGGGGGGGGGGGGTGGGGTGGGGGGGGGGGGGGGGCGGGGGGGCCGCCCCCCCCCGCGCGGGGGGGGAGG
>NZ_JBVJGW010000042.1:0-31883 GCF_055587105.1 Streptomyces sp. NPDC048461
CCCTCCCGCGCCCCGCGCGCCCGCCCTGCCGGCGCCGACCCCCCCCCCGCCCCCGGGGCCGCGCCCCCCCCCCCCGGCCCGGGGGGGCCCCCCCCCCCCGGGGGGGGCCCCCCCCTCTCGCGTTGCGCCGGGTCAGACCTTGACGCGGGAGGTGTTGTAGAGCTTCGCGGTGAGTTCCGCGGTCTGCTCCAGCGTGTAGCCCGCCTTGCCCGCGAGCACGGAGGCCGCGTCGGTGGCCGTGACCACGCTCAGGGTGCTGAAGTCACCCCAGATGCAGATCGGGAGCGTGGCTTCCTGGGGGCCCTTCGTCGTGGCCTTCTTCGCCTTGAACTTGAAGTTCTGGCACTTCATCACGGCGCCCTTGAAGCCGGCCGGGGTCATCGCCTGCGGACTGCCGATGAGTTCGATCTCGGTGTCCTTGTCCTCCTTGGCGATGTTCAGCTTGGCCATGGCGAAGTAGCCGTCGACGCTCTTCTCCGGGTCGGCGAGCTCGCCGTAGAGGCCCTGGAAGTTGAGGATCTTGGCCGACAGCGGGTTCTTCGGGTCACCGGCCTGGTAGTTCATGCCCACCTGGACCGGGTTCTTGATGCCCGCCGCCTCGGCTTCCTTCTTCTCCTTGTCGGTGAACTCGTTCTTGCTCTTCCCGTAGTTCGGGTCCTGCTTGAAGTCGTCGACCGCGGCCGGGGCGACCAGCTTGTAGCCCTTGGTGTCGGCCGCGACGGCGCCGTCCGAGCCGCTGCCCTTCAGGAAGTACCAGCCGCCGCCCGCTATCACCGCGACCGCGACGACCGCGGCGACGATCACCAGGGTCTTGGACTTCTTCGGCTGCTGCTGCGGGGGCATCCCGCCGTACGGGGCCTGCGGCGGTACGCCCGGCTGCTGCGGGTAGCCGTAGCCCTGCTGCGGGGGCTGCTGCGGGTACCCCGGCTGCTGGGGGTAGCCCTGCGGGGGAACGCCCGGCTGCTGCGGGTAGCCGTACCCGGGCTGGGGCGCGCCCTGGCCGTACGGGCCGGGCGCCGGCGGCTGCTGTCCGTACGGGCCGGGCTGCTGCGGCTGCTGTCCGTACGGTCCCGGCTGGTTGTGGCTCATCCCGCGTCCCCCAATGAGGTTGCTTATGCGTCCCTCACATCCTGACGGAAGCCGGGAGCGGGCAGGGCGGCGGGCCCCTGGATTACCGGTTTCATGACTGGACTGTTACCGCTCTAAACTGTGCCCCGTGACCGAGAACACGCAGACACCCAGCGCCCCCGACTCCGAACTGCCGACCCAGTACGCGCCGGCCGAGGTAGAGGGGAAGCTCTACGAGCGCTGGGTGGAGCGTGGGTACTTCACGGCCGACCCCGCGAGCGAGAAGCCGCCGTACACCATCGTCATCCCGCCCCCGAACGTCACCGGCTCCCTGCACCTGGGGCACGCCTTCCAGCACACGCTCATGGACGCCCTGACCCGCCGCAAGCGGATGCAGGGGTACGAGGCGCTGTGGCTGCCGGGCATGGACCACGCCGGCATCGCCACCCAGAACAAGGTCGAGCAGCAGCTCGCCGAGGAGGGCAAGTCCCGCCACGACCTGGGCCGCGAGGAGTTCGTCGACCGGGTCTGGCAGTGGAAGGAAGAGTACGGCGGCAAGATCCTCGGCCAGATGCGGCGCCTCGGCGACGGCGTCGACTGGTCGCGCGAGCGCTTCACCATGGACGAGGGCCTGTCCAAGGCCGTTCAGACGATCTTCAAGAAGCTCTACGACGACGGCCTGATCTACCGGGCCGAGCGCATCATCAACTGGTGCCCCCGCTGTCTGACGGCCATCTCCGACATCGAGGTGGAGTACCAGGACGACGCGGGCGAGCTCGTCTCGATCCGCTACGGCGAGGGCGAGGACTCCCTGGTCGTCGCCACGACCCGCGCCGAGACGATGCTCGGTGACACCGCCGTCGCGGTCCACCCGGACGACGAGCGCTACGCGCACCTGGTCGGCAAGCAGATCAAGCTGCCGCTGACGGACCGGACCATTCCCGTCGTCGCCGACACGCACGTCGACCCGGAGTTCGGCACCGGCGCCGTCAAGGTGACCCCGGCGCACGACCCGAACGACTTCGCGATCGGGCAGCGGCACGGCCTCGCCAACATGACGGTCATGGACGAGCACGGCGTCATCACCGTCCACGGCCCGTTCCTCGGGCTGGACCGCTTCGAGGCGCGGTCCGCGATCGTCGGCGCCCTGCGCGAGCAGGGCCGCATCGTCGCGGAGAAGCGCCCGTACCAGCACTCCGTCGGGCACT
Organism: Streptomyces sp. NPDC048461; assembly: GCF_055587105.1. Taxonomy (NCBI): domain Bacteria; kingdom Bacillati; phylum Actinomycetota; class Actinomycetes; order Kitasatosporales; family Streptomycetaceae; genus Streptomyces; species Streptomyces sp. NPDC048461. The sequence goes on from NZ_JBVJGW010000042.1 coordinate 2,277, forward strand.
GCTCGCGCTGCCGCACCACGGTCGAGCCGCGGCTGTCCCTCCAGTGGTGGGTCGGCGTCAAGCCGCTCGCCAAGGCGGCGGGCGACGCCGTCCGCGACGGCCGCGTCACGATCCACCCGCAGGAGATGGAGAAGCGGTACTTCGACTGGGTCGACAACCTCAACGACTGGTGCATCTCGCGCCAGCTGTGGTGGGGTCACCGGATCCCGATCTGGTACGGCCCGGAGGGTCAGATCGTCTGCGTCGGACCGGACGACGAGATCCCGACCGGTGAGGGCTGGACGCAGGACACCGACGTCCTCGACACCTGGTTCTCCTCCGGCCTGTGGCCGTTCTCCACGCTGGGCTGGCCGGAGAAGACCCCGGACCTGGAGAAGTTCTACTCCACCGACGTCCTGGTCACCGGCCACGACATCATCTTCTTCTGGGTCGCCCGGATGATGATGTTCGGCCTGTACGCCATGGACGGCGAGGTCCCCTTCAAGACGATCGCGCTGACCGGCCTGGTCCGCGACGAGCGCGGCAAGAAGATGTCGAAGTCCTTCGGCAACGTCGTCGACCCGCTGGACTGGATGGACAAGTACGGCTCCGACGCCGTCCGCTTCACCCTGGCCAAGGGCGCCAACCCCGGCACCGACGTCCCGATCGGCGAGGACTGGGTCCAGGCCTCCCGCAACTTCGCCAACAAGATCTGGAACGCCACGCGCTTCGCGCTGATGAACGGCGCGACGATCGAGGGCGAGCTGCCGCCGGTCGAGAAGATGTCGGCGACCGACCGCTGGATCCTGTCCCGTCTGAACAAGACGGTCGCGCAGGTGGACGCGTACTACGACGACTACCAGTTCTCCAAGCTCAGCGAGGCCCTCTACCACTTCGCGTGGGACGAGGTCTTCGACTGGTACGTCGAGCTGTCGAAGACGACCTTCTTCGCGGGCGGCGAGGGCGCCGAGGTCTCCGGCCGGGTCCTCGGCGAGGTCCTGGACACCACCCTGCGCCTGCTGCACCCGGTGGTCCCGTTCGTCACCGAGACCCTGTGGACCACCCTGACCGGCGGGGAGTCCCTGGTCATCGCGGACTGGCCCAAGGACAGCGGCTTCCGCGACGAGGCCGCCGAGGCCGAGATCGAGAACCTCCAGGCCGTCGTCACCGAGGTCCGCCGCTTCCGCGCCGACCAGGGCCTCCAGCCGGGCCAGAAGGTCCCGGCCCGCCTGGACCTGGCCGGTACGGCGCTGGCCGCGCACGAGCCGGCGATCCGCCAGCTGCTGCGCCTCCAGCCCGAGGGCGAGGAGTTCAGCGCCACGGCGACCCTCCCGGTCGGCGGCGCCACCGTCGCGCTCGACCTGTCCGGCACGATCGACGTCGCGGCCGAGCGCAAGCGGCTCTCCAAGGACCTCGGCGCCGCCGAGAAGGAGAAGCAGCAGGCCGAGGCGAAGCTCGGGAACGAGGCCTTCCTGGCCAAGGCCCCCGACAACGTCGTGGACAAGATCAAGGGCCGGCTGGCCAAGGCCGGGTCGGACATCGTCCGGATCCAGGCCCAGCTGGACGCGCTGCCGCCCGCCTAGGACCCGGCGGTACGCAGAAGGCCCCCGCACCGGACGACGGTACGGGGGCCTTCTCCGCGTTCCGCCCCGCCGGGGGAGGGGACCGGGGCCGGTGCTCCGCAGCTGGGCGTCACAGGAGGCGGCTGCCGAACTCGGCGGCGATCAGCCCGGTCAGCACCGCGTACAGGGCGAGCGGCACCAGCCAGTGCGGGACCGCCCGCAGCATCGAGCCGGGCTTCGCCAGGTGCCGGGTGACGTACCAGAACAGCGGGATCATCACCGCCCAGACGGCCATGCACCACGGGCACAGCGCCCCGATGACGTACAGGCACTGCCCGATCAGCCACACGGTGAAGGCGAAGCCCGCGGCGATCACGGCCCACAGGCCCAGCCAGAGCCGGCGCGGCAGGACGGCCCCGGCGACCAGGGCCAGGCCGACGCCCGCGAGGGCGGCGAAACCGGCGAGGCCGAGGAGCATGTTGGGGAAGCCCAGCAGGTTGCTCTGCCAGGTGGCCATCACGTCGCCGCAGCTGAGGACCGCGTTCACGTTGCACCCGGGGGAGAAGAGGGGGTCCTCCAGGGTGCGCAGGCGGTCGTGGGTGAGGACGCCCGAGGCCAGCGTGCCGACCAGGCCGCCGACGAGCAGGAGCAGGGCCGTGCCCCGGGCGGGCCGGACGGGGCGGGGGGCATCGGTGCTCATGCCCCGACCCTATGAACGGCGGGCGGGGCGACGGCAGGGCGGAAGGTCTCCTGTACCCGGGGCCGTCCGACTCTGGTTCCGGCCCGTCCGGAGTGCCTCATATCACTTTTTATCCGGTCCGGCCGGATCCGATCCGCCCGGCCGACCACGGATGATGGAGGGCATGCACGTCAAGCCCGTCGCCTCGGCGCTCCACTGGGCCGTGGCCACCGGCCGTCGGCTCGCCGAGTGCTCGGCCGCCTCTCCGAGGGCGCTGGACGTGCTCACCGCGCTCGGCTGCCTGGGCCTGATGTCGCTGGACCTGCCGGGCCTGGCCGCCGCGGACAACTCGCTCAACGGCCCGCTCGCCGCCTGTGTCCTGGCGGGGGGCTGCTCGACCCTGCTGCTGCGGCGCCGGATGCCCTGGCTCTCCTTCCTCGCCGCGCTGCTGTTCATCGGCTGGCTGCACGAGCTGACCCTGATCCAGTTCGCCCTGTACTCGGTGGGCCGCTACCGGGGCCGCCGGGCCGGGATCCTGGCCACCCTCGTCTATGTGGCCTTCGCGCTGCTGATGTTCCTGCTGCCGGGCTGGCCCGAGCCGCGGGTCGAGACCCTCAGCGCCTTCCTCAGTCTGGTCGTGCCCATCGGGGTGCTGGCCTCGGCCGTCGGGATCGCCGCCTACCGCCACGATCTGGTGGCCGAGCTCACCGCCCGGCGGGCCGAGTCCGCCGTGCTCCAGGCCGTCCAGGAGGAGCGCACCTCCGTGGCCCGCGACGTCCACGACTTCGTCGGCCGGGAGCTGACCCTGCTGACCGTGCGCTCCGAGGTGCTGTCGGTGCGGGCGCGCCGGACGGCGTACGCCAAGGACTTCGAGGAGCTGGCCGACACCGCGCGCCGGGCGCACCTGGTGCTCAACGACATCATCGTGCAGCGCGGGGAGCGGGCCGCGACCCCGGGCGTCGACGGGCTGCCGGCCCTCGCCGAGGAGAGCGGGCGGGCCGGGTCACCCGTACGGCTCGACCTGGACCCGGACGCGCACGCGCTGTCGCCGCTGCGCCAGGCGGCGGTCTACCGGGTGGTCCAGGAGTGCCTGACCAACGCCGCGAAGCACGCGCGCGGGGAGACCATCGAGGTCTCGGTCGCGGCGGACGGCCCGCAGGTGCGGATCGCCGTGAGCAACGGGCTGCCCGACCGGACCCCCGGCCGCGCCCCGGTCTCGGCGGGCTCGGGCACGGCGAGCATGGCGGAGCGCGTCCGGAGCCTGGGCGGCACGCTGACCGCCACCCGCACGGAGGCGTCGTACCTCGTGGTCGCGACCCTGCCGCGCGGCTGACGGCCGTACGGGTCAGGCCCGCAGCACCCCGGAGGCGAACCGGGCTCCCTCCAGGGTGTCCAGGTCCTCGACGCACTTGCCGGAGCCCAGGGCCACGCAGTCCAGCGGGTCGTCCGCGACGAAGACCGGGATGCCGGTCGCGGAGGCCATCCGCAGGTCCAGGCCCGGCAGCAGGGCGCCGCCGCCCGTCAGGACGATGCCGTGCTCCATCACGTCGCCGGACAGCTCCGGCGGGCACTCCTCCAGGGTGGCGCGGACGGCCGCGATGATCGCCTCGACGGGCTCGTCGAGCGCCGCCCGTACGTCGGTGGCGGTCAGCCGGAGGGTCTTGGGCATGCCGCCGACCCGCTCACGGCCGCGCACGGTGAAGGTCCGGGTCTCCAGCTCGGGCCGGTCGGGCACGGGCCACGCCGAGCCGATGGCCACCTTGACGTCCTCGGCGGAGCGCTCGCCGATGAGCAGCCCGTGTTCCTTGCGCACGTGGTCGATGACCGCCGCGTCGAGCCGGTCGCCGCCGACCCGCAGCGAGCGCGAGGTGACGATGCCGCCCAGCGAGATGACGGCGACCTCGCAGGTGCCGCCGCCGATGTCCACCACCATCGAGCCGCGCGCCTCGGCCACCGGCAGTCCGGCGCCGATCGCCGCGGCCATCGGTTCCTCGATCAGGTGCACGGTCTTGGCGCCGGCCCGGGTGGAGGCGTGGACGATGGCCCGCCGCTCGACCGGAGTGACGCCGGAGGGCACGCAGACCACCATCCGCGTGCGGGTCCGCCGGCCGGGGACCGCCTTGCGGACGAAGTGCCGGATCATCTCCTCGGCGGCCTCGTAGTCGCAGATCACACCGTCCTTGAGGGGGCGGATCGCGGTGATGGATCCGGGAGTGCGGCCGATGGTCTCCTTGGCCTCCGCGCCGACGGCCAGGGCGGTGGTCGTGCCGGCCCTGACGGCGACCACCGACGGCTCGTTGAGGACGATCCCGTGCCCCCGGGCGTAGACGAGGGTGTTGGCGGTCCCCAGGTCGATTCCTATGTCGCGGCTGGAAGCCGTTGTGTCGCGACCCGTCTTTTCGCTGCGCGCCTGCGGCATTTGTTCCCCAATCTCCTGCCCGCAAGGCTTGCATAACGATCTGGTCGCCCCACACCTCGAAGGTCCCGAAACGACCGGGCCGAAGGTCCTGCGGGCCGCCGTCCGTAGACTGGGCCCGTGAGTGAGCAGCAGCCCGAGAGCCACGGCCCCGACGATCTTGACCACCTCCCCGACGAGTTCGACCGGATCGTGGCGGAAGAGTCCGACCGCGATCCCGACCTGGCGGTGATCGAGGCCGGGAGCCGCACCCTGCGCGCCCAGGCCGGACCGCCGCAGGGGGACCCGGTACCCGCCCACCCCACCGACCCGGAGACCGCGAAGGCGCTCCAGGAAGTGGAGCAGGAGCTCGCCACCCGCTGGGGCGAGACCAAGCTGGAGCCCTCCGTGACGCGCATCGCGGCGCTGATGGACCTGCTCGGCGAGCCGCAGCGCGCGTACCCCTCGATCCACGTGACCGGCACCAACGGCAAGACCAGCACGGCCCGCATGATCGAGTGCCTGCTGAACGCCTTCGAGCTGCGCACCGGCCGCTACACCAGCCCGCACGTCCAGTCGGTCACCGAGCGCATCAGCCTCGACGGGGCGCCGATCACCGCCGAGCGGTTCGTGGAGACGTACCGCGACATCAAGCCGTACGTGGAGATGACCGACGCCGCGCAGGAGTACCGGCTGTCGTTCTTCGAGGTGCTCACCGGGATGGCCTACGCGGCCTTCGCGGACGCCCCGGTCGACGCGGCCGTCGTCGAGGTCGGCATGGGCGGCACCTGGGACGCGACCAACGTCATCGACGGTTCGGTCGCGGTGGTCACCCCGATCAGCCTGGACCACACCGACCGGCTCGGCTCCACCCCCGGCGAGATCGCCCAGGAGAAGGGCGGCGTCATCAAGCAGGGCGCCACCGTCATCCTGGCGCAGCAGCCGGTGGACGCCGCGCAGGTGCTGCTGAAGAAGGCCGTCGAGGTCGACGCGACGGTGGCCCGCGAGGGCATGGAGTTCGGCGTCGTCTCGCGCGAGGTCGCGGTCGGCGGGCAGCAGCTGACGCTGCGCGGCGTGGGCGGCGAGTACGACGGGATCTTCCTGCCGATGTACGGCGCCCACATGGCGCACAACGCGGCGGTGGCACTGGCCGCGGTCGAGGCCTTCTTCGGCGTCGGCCAGGAGCACGCGCGGGTGCTGGACCTGGAGACCGTACGGAAGGCCTTCGCCTCGGTGACGTCGCCGGGCCGGATGGAGGTCGTGCGGCGCAGCCCGACGGTGGTCCTCGACGCGGCGCACAACCCGGCGGGCGCGGCGGCCACCGCGGAGGCGGTCACCGAGTCGTTCGGCTTCAGCCGGCTGGTCGGCGTCGTGGCCGCGAGCGAGGGCAAGGACGTCCGCGGGGTGCTGGAGGCCTTCGAGCCGATCTTCGCGGAGGTGGTGGTGACGGAGAACTCCAGTCACCGGGCCATGGGCGCGGACGAGCTGGCGGGCGTCGCGGTCGAGGTCTTCGGCGCGGACCGGGTGCAGGTCGAGCCGCGGCTCGACGACGCCCTGGAGGCGGCGATCACCCTGGCGGAGGAAGAGGCCGAGTACGGAGGGGCCGGGGTCCTGGTGACCGGTTCCGTGATCACGGTGGGCGAGGCCCGCCTGCTGCTGAAGAGGGGCTGAGGATGCGCACGCTGTGTGCGAGCACGCTGATCGGCGAGTTCTTCGTGATCGGGTTCGCGGGCCTGGTGGCCATGAAGAACCCGGACCTGACCCAGGCGGAGGTCTGGACGGTCTGCGGCGTCACGATGCTGCTGTCGGTGCTGCTCTGCGGGATGCTCTCGCGGCCCGGCGCGGTGCAGCTGGGCTGGGTCCTGCAGATCGGGCTGATCGCGAGCGGGTTCGTCGTCCCGACGATGTTCTTCCTCGGCGCCGTGTTCGCCGGCCTGTGGTGGTGCTCGGTGCACTACGGGCGCAGGATCGACGCGATCAAGGCCCGCTGGGCGGCCGCGCAGGAGGCGCCCGGGGCGCCTGACGCTGCGTGACGGTTCACCGTATCGGCCCTGTAGATTCGTCCCACCGCACCCGTATGCCGCAAGGAGCCGCACCATGACCCAGCGCACCCTCGTCCTGCTCAAGCCCGACGCCGTCCGGCGCGGCCTGATCGGCGAGATCATCGGCCGCATCGAGCGGAAGGCCGGCTGGACCGTTGCCGCGCTGGAGCTGCGCACGCTGGACCAGGAGACCCTGGAGGCGCACTACGGCGAGCACAAGGGCAAGCCGTTCTACGAGCCCCTCATGGGCTTCATGTCGAGCGGTCCCGTCGTCGCCCTGGTGGTGGAAGGGGAACGCGTGATCGAGGGTGTCCGCCAGCTGGCCGGACCCACCGACCCGATCGCCGCGGCGCCCGGCTCCATCCGGGGCGACTTCGGCACCGTCACCCGCGAGAACCTGATCCACGCGTCCGACTCCGAGGAGTCCGCCGCACGCGAGCTGAAGCTGTTCTTCCCCGCTCTGTGAGCACTCCCTCACTGACGTGACATCAGCCAAACAGCGCTCATGACCTGGGGCGACCGAAGTAATTTCGGTCGCCCTCCGGTATTTCCGGCGGCGACCGGGAACGACTGGGCAGAACACGACGTCACCACTAAGGGGGCGGGTATCCGCTCCGGCGGGATTGCCGGAGTCCCGTCGCGCGGTGTCCGTACTCCCGGCACTACGATGGGGCCTCCACCCACACACCCACCTCGCCGACCTGACAGCAGCCGCTATCAACTGGAAGGCCAGACGCTCCTCATGGGGAACAAGGGGAACTACATGTCGTTCATCGGCCGTGACATGGCGATCGACCTCGGGACCGCCAACACGCTGGTGTACGTGCGGGGCCGGGGGATCGTCCTGAACGAGCCGTCCGTGGTCGCCATCAACACGAACACCGGCGGCATCCTGGCGGTCGGCTCCGAAGCGAAGAAGATGATCGGGCGCACGCCCGGCAACATCGTCGCCGTGCGGCCCCTCAAGGACGGCGTGATCGCCGACTTCGAGATCACCGAGCGAATGCTCCGGTACTTCATCCTCAAGATCCACAAGCGCCGCTACCTGGCCCGTCCGCGCGTCGTGGTCTGCGTGCCCTCCGGCATCACGGGAGTGGAGCGCCGCGCCGTCATCGAGGCGTCCACGCAGGCCGGCGCCCGCCAGGTGCACATCATCGAAGAGCCCATGGCCGCCGCCATCGGCTCGGGCCTGCCCGTCCACGAGGCCACCGGCAACATGGTCGTGGACATCGGCGGAGGCACCACCGAGGTCGCCGTCATCTCCCTCGGCGGAATCGTCACGGCACAGTCCATCCGGGTGGCCGGCGACGAGCTCGACAACGCGATCATCCAGCACATCAAGAAGGAGTACTCGCTCCTCCTCGGTGAGCGCACGGCCGAACAGATCAAGATCACCATCGGTTCGGCGTACGACCTCGACAAGGACGAGCACACCGAGATCCGCGGCCGCGACCTCGTCTCGGGCCTGCCCAAGACCGTGGTCATCTCGGCCGCGGAGGTCCGCAAGGCCATCGAGGAACCCGTCAACGCCATCGTCGACGCGGTCAAGACGACGCTCGACAAGTGCCCCCCGGAGCTCTCCGGCGACATCATGGACCGCGGCATCGTCCTCACCGGAGGCGGCGCCCTGCTGCGCGGCCTCGACGAGCGGCTGCGCCGCGAGACGGGCATGCCGATCCACATCGCCGAGGATCCGCTCGACTCCGTCGCGCTCGGCTCCGGCAAGTGCGTCGAGGAGTTCGAGGCGCTCCAGCAGGTCCTGGACGCCCAGCCCCGCCGCTGATGCGGGCCCCCGGGGCCCGGGGACCGCGCGGAACACAAGAATCCGCCGTACGGGTGCTGCCGAGCCCGTGCGGCGGATCGTTGATATACAGGCAAAAGACCTGTGCGAGCCCCGGCTCCAACGGAGCGGAGCCACCGCCCCGATGACAGCACCGGCTCCACGGGAGCGGCCCCGCGCCGCTCGCACATCTCTACGAGGAAGGCACGCCGCCGCACGTGAGGGACACACGAGAAAGCCGGCTGCTCCTGGTGCTTCTGATCGCCATCGCGTTCGCATTGATCACGGTGGACATCAGAGCGGGCGAGGAGTCACCGGTCGACGGTGCCCGGCAAGCCGCCGCAACGGTCTTCGGCCCGGTCGAGAAGGGCGTGTCGACCGCCGTCGACCCGGTCGCCAACGCCATAGGGGCGGTACGGGACTCCGGCGAGCGCCACAACCGCATCGCCGTCCTGGAACGCGAGAACGCCCGCCTGAAGGCCACGCTGGGCAGCGAGGACCAGAACCGCAGCCGGGTCCGCGAGCTCGACGAGATGCTCAAGCGGGCCGGCGCCGGACAGTACGGAATCAAGGGCGCCGAGGTCATCGCCATAGGAGCGGCCCAGGGCTTCTCCTGGACCGTCACCATCGACGCCGGCAGCAAGGACGGCATCGAGCGCGACATGACCGTCCTCAACGGGGACGGACTCGTCGGCCGGGTCTCCACCGTGGGCCCCGACACGGCCACCGTCGTCCTCGCCAACGACCCCGACTTCACCGTCGGCACCCGGCTGGAGAAGACCGGCGAACTCGGCTTCGCCACCGGCCAGGGCGACCGCGCGATGTCCGTCCAGATGCTCAACGGCAAGGCCAAGATCAACCCCGGCGACCGCCTCGTGACCTTCGGCTCGCGCGGCAACAAGCCCTTCGTGCCGGGTGTGCCGATCGGCGAGGTGGTCAAGGTCGACCCCTCGCGCGGCGACCTCACCCGCACCGTATGGGTGAAGCCGGCCGTCGCGTTCTCGCGGCTGGACATCGTCGGCGTCGTGGTCATGCCGCCGCGCGAGGACCCGCGCGACGCCGTCCTGCCTCCCAAGCCCGAGGCCCCCAAGCCCACCCCGACCGTCACCGTGACGGTCACCCCGTCCGCGTCGGCCGGTGTGGCCGGCAAGCCGGCCGACGAGTAGGAGCAGACCGCCCATGCGCTTCAACCGGATCCTGCTCTCGGCCACCCTCGTGGTGGTCGCCCTGGTCGTCCAGGTCACCGTCCTGGGCCGGCTCCAACTGCCCGGCGCCGTACCCGACCTGGTCCTGCTCACGGTCGTCGCCCTCGCACTCGTGTACGGGCACGTCACGGGCGCCCTCATCGGCTTCGCCGCCGGACTCCTCACCGACCTGGCCCCGCCCGCCGACCACGCCGCCGGGCGGTACGCGCTCGTGCTGTGCCTCATCGGCTACGTGGCGGGCCTGGTCCGCCCCGACAGCGGGCGGTTCCGCTCCGCCTGGGGACCGATGCTGACCGTGGTCGGCGCCGCGGTCTCCTCCACCCTGCTCTACGCGGGAGTGGGCGCCCTGGTGGGCGACACCGCCGCCCGCCACGTGGGCCTGACCGGCCTGCTGTTCACCGCCACCCTGTACGACCTGCTCCTCGCGCCCTTCACCGTGCCGTTCATCATGGCGCTGGCCCGGCGGGCCGAGAGCGACCCGATGGCCGTCGAGGCCGGGGGCGGCCCGGCCCAGAGCAAGGACGTCTCCTCCGGCTGGCTGGCCGGCGGCACCGGCCTTCGCATCGGCAGCCAGCGCGGCGGCCTGCGCATGAAGACCGCGCGCGGGCGCGCCAACCGGGCCGGCCGCATAAAGGGGGTCAAGGTCGTGAAGAGCGTCAAGAAACTGTGACGAGGGAGCAGCGGTGACCAACTCTCCGGAAACCGGCCGCACCCCCCGGGTGCGCATCAGGCTTGTCATGATCCAGATCCTCGTCCTCTCCATGTTCCTCACCCTCGCCGGCCGCCTGTGGTACCTCCAGGTGCGCAACGGGCAGGAGTACTACGACGAGGCGAAGAGCAACCACGTCCAGCAAGTCGTCCAGCCGGCCGTGCGCGGCTCGATCCTCGACGCGCGCGGGGTCGCGATCGCCGACAACGAGACCCGCCTCGTCGTGTCCGCCAGCCGGACCGCCCTGATGAAGATGCCGGACAAGGGCAAGGGCGTTATGACCCGCCTCGCCGGCGTCCTGGACATGAGCCCCCGGGAGGTCATGGACAAGGTCCGGCTCTGCGACTCCCGGACCCCCGCGCCCTGCTGGAACGGCTCCCCGTACCAGCCGATCCCGGTCACGCTCGAAGCCACCACGCAGCAGGCGCTGCAGCTCCGCGAACGTCCCGAGGAGTTCCCCGGCATCACCGCGGAGCCCACGGCCGTCCGCCGCTACCCGGCGCCCGGCGGGACCCGCACCGCCCAGGTGCTCGGCTACCTCTCGCCCGTCACCGACGACGAGATCCAGAAGGCCAAGAACACCGACTCGCCGCACCTGCGCTCCGACCAGGTGGGCCGCTCCGGGATCGAACGCACCTATGACAAGGAACTGCGCGGAAAGGCGCAGGTCACCTCGTACGAGGTCGACAACCTCGGCCGGGTCATGGGCCAGACCAAGTCCGACCCGGGCGTGGCCGGGTCCACCCTCGTCACCAGCATCGACTCCAGGGTCCAGGCCGTCGCCGAGTACGAGCTGCAGCAGGCGATGAAGACGGTCCGCAACGAGACCGACAACATCACGGGCCGCAAGTACGAGGCGGACTCGGGCGCCGTCGTCGTCATGGAGGTCAAGACGGGCCGGGTCGTCGCGATGGCCTCCCAGCCCGACTACGACCCCAACGCCTGGGTCGGCGGCATCTCGGCCGCGGACTACGCCCGGCTCACCAGCCAGAAGTCCAACTACCCGCTGCTCAACCGGGCCATCCAGGGCCAGGCCCCCGCGGGCTCCATCTTCAAGGTGGTGTCGGCCAGCGCGGCCGTGCGGGCCGGCTACGCCTTCGACGACAAGTACAACTGCAGCAGCTCGTACAGCCTCGGCGGCCGGAGCTTCGCGAACTTCGAGTCCAAGGGGCACGGCCCCATCACCCTCGGCGACGCCCTCAAGTTCTCCTGCAACACCGTCTTCTACGCGCTCGGGCACAAGGAATGGCAGCACGACGGCGGCCTGCAGCCCAAGAAGGACGCCCACGACTGGTTCTACCGGACCGCCCGCGAATTCGGGCTCGGGTCCGAGACGCAGATCGATCTGCCGAACGAGGTCACCGGCCGCATCCCCGACCGCCGCTGGAAGAAGAACTTCTGGACGGCCAACAAGAACGCCTGGTGCAAGCAGGGCAAGAAGGGCGGGACCTACGTCGAGCAGATCGCCTACGAGAGCTGCCTCGAAGGCAACCAGCTCAAGGCGTTCGACAGCATCAACTTCGCCATCGGGCAGGGCGACGTCCTCGTCACCCCCATCCAGATGGCCACCGCCTACTCGGCCATCAGCAACGGGGGCACCCTCTTCAACCCCACCGTCGGCAAGGCGGTGATCAGCGCCGACGGCAAGCGCGTCGAGATGATCAAGCCGCAGTCCCACGGCAGGCTGCCGATCGACGCCAAGACCGTCCGCGACCTGGACAAGGGCCTGCGCTCCGTCGTCGAGCCCGGCGGCACCGCCGCCTGGCGGTTCGGCGGCTGGCCGCTGGACAAGATCCCGATGCGGGCCAAGACCGGCACCGCCCAGGTCTACGGCAAGCAGACCACCTCGTGGCTGGCGACGTACACCGACGACTTCGCGATCGTCATGACCATCTCCCAGGGCGGCACCGGCTCCGGCGCCTCCGGCCCCGCCGTCCGCAACCTCTACAACGCCATCTACGGTCTCGACATGGAGGGCAAGCAGGACCTCAAGAAGGCCCTGCTGCTGAAGCCGGAGGCGAAACTGCCCCGGATCCTGCCCGACGGTTCCATCGAAGCCCCCGACATCAAGCCGTACGTGCCGCCGTCCCCGGAGGATGTCGCGCCGCCCGCACTCGCCGGACCACCTCCCGCACGGCAGGACTGAAGGACATGCAGACCGCCAACAAGTTCTCCGTCTCCCGGTACGCGCCCGAGCAGCGCGGGGCGATGGCCAAACTCACCGCCCGCGACTCGGTCGTGCGCCGGCTCGACTGGCCGATACTCCTGTCCGCCCTCGCGCTGTCCCTCATCGGCGCCCTGCTGGTGTGGTCGGCGACGCGCAACCGGACCCAGCTCAACCAGGGCGACCCGTACTACTTCCTCGCCCGGCACGCGCTGAACACCGGCATCGGCCTCGTCCTGATGATCGGCACCGTCTGGCTCGGCCACCGCACCCTGCGCGGCGCGGTGCCCGTGCTGTACGGGCTCTCGCTGGTGCTGATCCTCGCCGTCCTGACCCCGCTCGGCGCCACCATCAACGGTGCCCACGCGTGGATCGTGATCGGCGGCGGGTTCTCGCTCCAGCCCTCCGAGTTCGTGAAGATCACGATCATCCTGGTCATGGCGATGCTGCTGGCCACCCGGGTGGACGCGGGCGACCTCGCCCACCCCGACCACCGGACGGTCGTCAAGGCCCTGTGCCTGGCGGCCGCCCCGATGGGCATCGTCATGCTGATGCCCGACCTCGGCTCCGTCATGGTCATGGTCGTCATCGTGCTCGGCGTGCTGCTGGCCTCCGGCGCCTCCAACCGGTGGGTCCTCGGCCTGCTCGGCTCCGGCGTCGGCGGCGCCGTCCTGATCTGGCAGCTCGGCGTCCTCGACGAGTACCAGATCAACCGCTTCGCCGCCTTCGCCAACCCCGAGCTGGACCCGGCGGGCGTCGGCTACAACACCAACCAGGCGCGCATCGCGATCGGCTCGGGCGGCCTGACCGGCTCGGGGCTCTTCAAGGGCTCGCAGACCACCGGCCAGTTCGTGCCGGAACAGCAGACCGACTTCGTCTTCACGGTGGCGGGGGAGGAGCTCGGCTTCATCGGGGCCGGGCTCATCCTCGTCCTGCTCGGCGTCATCCTGTGGCGCGCGTGCATGATCGCCCGCGAGACCACCGAGCTGTACGGGACCATCGTGTGCGCCGGCATCATCGCCTGGTTCGCGTTCCAGTCCTTCGAGAACATCGGGATGACCCTCGGGATCATGCCGGTGGCCGGACTCCCGCTGCCCTTCGTCTCCTACGGAGGGTCCTCGATGTTCGCCGTCTGGGTGGCGGTCGGGCTGTTGCAGTCGATCAAGGTGCAGCGTCCGTTGTCGGCCTAATGCCCCGTTCACCCTGGAGCCGCGTCCCGTTCAGGACTAAATTCGGTCCATGGCGGACACGAAGCGCGAGATCGAGCGGAAATTCGAGTTCACGGGGGCCGGGAAGAAGGGCTCCGGGCCGGCCCGGAACGAGGTGCCGGACCTGACGGGCACGGCCGGCATCACGGCCGTGACCGACCGGGGCACCGTCGAACTCGACGCCGTCTACTACGACACCCCCGACCGGCGGCTCGCCGCCGACGGCCTCACCCTGCGCCGCAGGACCGGCGGCGCGGACGCCGGCTGGCACCTCAAACTGCCCGTCTCCCCGGGGGTCCGTGACGAGATCGGGGCCCCGCTCGGCGACGCCCTCCCCGACTCCCTCGCCGCCCTGGTCCGCTCCCGGGTCCGGGGCGCCGGCCTGGCCCCGCAGGTCAGGCTGCTGTCCTCGCGCCGGCTCAGCCACCTCCTCGGCGCCGACGGCGCCCTCCTCGCGGAGCTGTCCACCGACGCGGTCCGCGCCGAGCGCGGCGACGCAGCCGCGACCTGGACCGAAGTCGAGGTGGAACTCGCCGACGGAGTGGACCCCGCGCTGCTCGACGCGGTCGAGAAGACCTTCCGCAAGGCCGGGCTCAAGGTCTCCGACGCCCCCTCGAAACTCGCCCGCGCCCTCGCCGAGACGGGCGCCGAGCCCCCCGCCCGGCCCGGCGACGGCGGCCCCGGGGGCACGGCGGGCGACCAGGTGCTCGCGTACCTGCGCGCGCAGCGCGACACCCTCGTCGCCCAGGACCCCGCCGTCCGGCGGAACCTGCCGGACTCCGTCCACCAGATGCGGGTCGCCACGCGCCGGCTGCGCAGCGCCTTCAAGACCTACCGCAAGGTGCTCGACCGCGACGCCACCGACCCGGTCGGCGGGGAACTGCGCTGGCTGGCCGCCGAACTCGGCGTCGACCGCGACCAGGAGGTCCTCCTGGAGCGCATCCAGACCCACCTGGGCGAGCTCCCGCGCACCCTGGTCGCGGGCCCGGTCCGCAGCCGCCTGCGCGTGTGGAACGCCACCCGCCGCGCCGGCTCGCGGCGCCGCGCCCTGGCCGTGCTCGACGGCAAGAGGTACGTCGCCCTGCTCGACTCCCTCGACGCCCTGCTGGCCGACCCGCCGCTGCGCGACGCCGCCGGCCGGCCCGCGCGCGAGGTGCTGCCCGCGGCCGTCCTCGGCGACTTCGAGCGCCTCGCCGGACGGGTCGGGGACGCGCTGGCCATGGAGCAGGGCCACGACCGCGACCTGGCCCTGCACGAAGCCCGCAAGGCGGCCAAGCGCGCCCGGTACGCGGCCGAGGCGGCCGTCCCCGCGCTCGGGAAGCCGGCCAAGCGGCTCGCCAAGGCGGTGAAGTCGGTCCAGTCCCTGCTCGGCGACCACCAGGACGGGGTGGTGGCCCGCGAAGCCCTGCGCGGTCTCGCCGCCCAGGCGCAGGGAGCCGGGGAACCCGGCTTCACCTGGGGCGTCCTGTACGGGCGCGAGGAGGCCCTGGCCGAGCGCCGCGAACGCGAACTCCCCGACGTCTGGGCGGCGGCGGCCGACCCGGCGCTGCGCGCCGCCCTCGAATGATCATGCGGGGAGGGGCGGCTGCGCACCGGGGTACGCTTGAGAGTCGTCCCCTGCCCGCTTCACGAAAGTCGCGTGATGACCGAGTCGGTCTTCCCTCAGCTCGAGGCCCTGCTTCCGCACGTACAGAAGCCGATCCAGTACGTCGGCGGAGAGCTGAACTCCACCGTCAAGGACTGGGACGCCTGTGACGTCCGCTGGGCGCTCATGTACCCGGACGCGTACGAGGTCGGGCTGCCCAACCAGGGCGTCATGATCCTGTACGAGGTGCTGAACGAGCGCGAGGGCGTCCTCGCCGAGCGCACGTACAGCGTGTGGCCGGACCTCGAAGAACTGATGCGCGAGCACAAGGTGCCGCAGTTCACCGTCGACTCCCACCGCCCCGTGTCGGCGTTCGACGTCTTCGGGCTCTCCTTCTCCACCGAGCTCGGTTACACGAACATGCTCACGGCGCTGGACCTCGCGGGCATCCCGCTGGAGGCCCGCAAGCGCACCGTCGACCACCCGATCGTCCTCGCGGGCGGCCACGCGGCCTTCAACCCCGAGCCGATCGCGGAGTTCATCGACTGCGCGGTCATCGGCGACGGCGAACAGGCCGTCCTCGACATGACCGAGATCATCCGTGCCTGGAAGGCCGAGGGCCGTCCGGGCGGGCGCGAGGAGGTCCTGCTGCGCCTCGCGAAGACCGGCGGCGTGTACGTCCCGGGCTTCTACGACGTCGAGTACCTGCCCGACGGCCGCATCGGCCGCGTCGTCCCGAACCGCTCCGGCGTGCCGTGGCGCGTGTCCAAGCACACCGTCATGGACCTCGACGAGTGGCCGTACCCGAAGCAGCCCCTGGTCCCGCTCGCCGAGACCGTCCACGAGCGGATGTCCGTGGAGATCTTCCGCGGCTGCACCCGCGGCTGCCGTTTCTGCCAGGCCGGCATGATCACGCGCCCCGTGCGGGAGCGAAGCATCACCGGCATCGGCGAGATGGTCGAGAAGGGCCTGAAGGCGACCGGCTTCGAGGAGGTCGGCCTGCTGTCGCTGTCCTCCGCGGACCACTCCGAGATCGCCGACATCGCCAAGGGCCTCGCGGACCGCTACACCGACGACAAGGTGGGCCTGTCCCTCCCGTCGACCCGCGTGGACGCCTTCAACGTGGACCTGGCCAACGAGCTCACCCGCAACGGGCGCCGCTCCGGCCTGACCTTCGCCCCCGAGGGCGGCTCCGAGCGCATGCGCAAGGTCATCAACAAGATGGTCTCGGAAGAGGACCTGATCCGGACCGTCTCCACGGCGTACGGCAACGGCTGGCGCCAGGTGAAGCTGTACTTCATGGTCGGCCTGCCGACCGAGACCGACGAGGACGTGCTCCAGATCGGCGACATGGCGGTCAACGTCATCGCCAAGGGCCGCGAGGTCTCCGGCCAGAACGACATCCGCTGCACGGTGTCGATCGGCGGGTTCGTGCCGAAGCCGCACACCCCGTTCCAGTGGGCTCCGCAGCTGTCGGCGGAGGAGACGGACGCCCGTCTGGGCAAGCTCCGCGACAAGCTCCGCGGGGACAAGAAGTACGGCCGCTCCATCGGCTTCCGCTACCACGACGGCAAGCCGGGCGTCGTCGAGGGCCTGCTCTCGCGCGGCGACCGCCGCGTCGGTGACGTCATCCGCGCCGTGTACGAGTCGGGCGGCCGCTTCGACGGCTGGCGCGAGCACTTCAGCTACGACCGCTGGATGGAGGCGGCCGGGAAGGCGCTGCCCGCGTACGGCGTGGACGTCGCCTGGTACACGACCCGCGAGCGCACCTACGAGGAGGTCCTGCCCTGGGACCACCTGGACTCCGGTCTCGACAAGGACTGGCTCTGGGAGGACTGGCAGGACGCCCTCGACGAGACCGAGGTCGAGGACTGCCGCTGGACCCCGTGCTTCGACTGCGGCGTCTGCCCGCAGCTCGACCTCGACATCCAGATCGGCCCCACCGGCAAGAAGCTGCTGCCGCTCACGGTCGTGAAGTAGCCGCGCGCGAAACGACCCGCGCCGCGGCCGCCGCGTGACGCCCGCGCATCGAGGGGCCCCCACCCGCAACGGTGGGGGCCTCCCGTGCGTCGTCATGGACATGGCCGTCGACATGCACGAAGACCCCGGCTCCGCCGCCGGGCCCGCCGCCGGGACCGCTCTGCGGTCCGCCCCCGGCTCCGTCACCGCTCCCGCGGGCCCCTCCCGGCCGCCCGAGGCCCGGGGGTGCGTGTTCGCGGTGGTGCGGATCCCCGTGCGGATCGTGGCCGTGCTGGTCCTGCTGCCGCTGCGGATGGCCTGGGACCTGCTGGTCCTGTGCGCCCGCGCCGTGCACCGCCGCGCCCTGCGGCCGGCCGGCGACGCGGCGGCCTGGCTGTTCGCCCGGCTCCACCGGTACGTCCTGTCCCCGCTCGACCGCGGCGCGGCTTGGCTGGCGCGGGGCGCGGGACTCCTCCTGCGGTGGGTGTTCCTCGCCGTCTGCTACTGGCCGTGGGCCGCCGCGTGGCGCCACGTCCTCGTACCCGCCGGGTCCGCGCTGTGGCGGCACGTGCTGACCCCGCTGGGCCGGGGGCTGCTGCGGTACCTGCTGCGCCCGCTCGGCCACGGGCTCGCGCGGGGCGCGCGGTGGGCGGCCGCGGCGCTGGGGTGGCTGGCGAAGGCCGTGTTCGTCTGGCCGTGGGCCGGGCTCTGGCGGTACGTCCTGACCCCGCTGGGCCGGGGGCTGTACCACTCCCTGCTGCGCCCGGCCGGCCACGGGCTCGCACGGACGGTCCGGGCCCTCGGCCGGCACGTGCTGCGGCCGCTCGGCGCGGGCACCGTCCGGCTCCTCGTCGCCGGCTACCGCCACCTGCTGGTCCCGCCGGTCCGCGGCGCGGGCCGGCTGGCCCGCCGGCTCCACCGCCACGTCCTCGCTCCGGCCGGGCGCGGCCTCGCCCGGTTCCTCCCGGTGCTCCTGCGCGCCCTGTTCGTGTGGCCGTGGGTCGCGCTGTGGCGCCACGGCGCGGTCCCCGCCGGGCACGCCCTCGCCTGGCTGGCCAAGGCCCTGCTGGTGTGGCCGTGGGTGGCGGCGTGGCGGTACGCGGTGGTCCCCGCAGCCGCCGGGGCGTACCGGTACCTGCTGGCACCGCTCGGCCGCGGACTGGCCCGGACCGCGCGCGGGCTGTACGCGTACGTGCTCACGCCGGTCGGGCACGTCCTCCTCGCCGCCTGGCGGCTGGCCGGCCGCGTCAGCCGGGCCGTCGGGCGCGGACTGCTCCTGCTGTGGCGCGGGCTCGTCGCCCGGCCGGCGGCGTGGGCCTACCGGCAGGTCGCCACTCCCGCCGGGCACTTCGCGCGCGAAGTGTGGCGTACCGCACGCGCCGCGGTGCGGGAGGCGCGGGCCGGCGTACGGCAGGCGCTCTTCGGCACCCCTTCCCGGGAACCGGTGAGGTCACGGGCGCGTACTCTGGGTAGTAAGAAGGCCGTGGGCAACACGCCCGCTCCCGAGATCTCCCTCCACGAACGGCAGGGGTGAGCCGGAGGCGGGGCGTGGCCCGCAGGCCCCACAGACCTCAGGGCGACGCGCCGGTCGCGGAGCCCCGCACAAGGAGAAGAACCACTGGGCAAGCGACAGCCCGAAGGCCCGCCACCCGCACCGGTGGTGCAGCGCATCCGACTGCGCTACACCAAGCGCGGCCGCCTCCGGTTCACCAGCCACCGCGACTTCCAGCGGGCGTTCGAGCGGGCCTTGCGCCGTGCCGAGGTGCCCATGGCGTACTCGGCGGGCTTCACCCCGCACCCCCGCGTCTCGTACGCCAACGCGGCCCCCACCGGGACCGGCAGCGAGGCCGAGTACCTGGAGATCGCCCTCGCGGCGCCGCGCGACCCCGAGAACCTGCGCCTGCTGCTCGACGAGTCGATGCCGGCCGGCCTCGACATCATCGACGCCGTGGAGGCCCGCACCTCGGGCCTCGCCGACCGGCTCACCGCCTCCGTCTGGGAGCTGCGCCTCGACGGCGTGGACCCGGCCGAGGCCGAACGCGCCGTGGCGGTCTTCCTCGCCGCCGAGACGGTGGAGGTCCAGCGCCGGACCAAGAACGGCATGCGGACCTTCGACACGCGCGGCGCGGTGGTCAGTCTGGAAGCGCTTTCCGCCCAGGTTGATAGGCCTCTGGACAATGCCTGTGCGATACTGCGGCTGGTTGTTCGGCATTTGACACCTGCCGTGCGACCCGACGACGTCCTGTCCGGTCTCCGAGCTGTGGCCGACCTGGCGCCGCCGGTCCCCTCAGCGGTGACCAGGCTGGCGCAGGGGCTCTTCGACGAGGAGTCCGGCACGGTGACCGACCCGCTCGCGCCCGACCGCGAGGCCGACACGGCCGCCCCACAAACGGCCGCCGTAGCGGCCGACGCGAAGGCGCCGGAAGGTCCCGCCGCGTAGGGAACGTCGTCGTCGCGCAGCCCTGGCACTCGGGAGCCACCTGGGTCGGGCAGCGCATTGACCTGAAGACTTCCGCCAGGCCGTACGCACACACACGTACGGAACCGGCGGCCATGGACTACAGCTCCCGTGTGGCGAACGCGCCCCGGAGGCCGGCTCCGCGCTCATTACGCGGATCCGAGCCGGACCGGACGTCAGCCGCGGCGCCCGGGAGCGTGACGGGAGAACCGCCCGCAATGCTCAACAACGAAAACGACACCACCCCCGGTAACGCCGACAGCGGCAGCCCCAGCGACAACCTGCCCCCGCGCAGGCGTCGCCGCGCCGCCTCCCGGCCGGCCGGCCCGCCCGGCGGGACCGCCGCCGAGAACACCCCGGTGGCCGAGGCCGCTCCGGCCGCCCCCGAAGCGGAGGCCGCTCCGGCCGCCGCCCCGGTCCGCGCCCGCCGCCGTGCCACGCGCGCCGTGTCCACCCCCGACGCTCCGGCCGCCACCACCGCCGCCGCTCCCGTCGCCGCCCCGGCCCCGGTCGCCGAGGCCCCCGCCGCGCCCGAGGCGGAGGCCGCTCCGGCCGCCGCTCCCGCTCGTGCCCGCCGTCGTGCCACCCGCGCCGTGACCGCGCCGGAGGCTCCGGCCGCCGCTGTCGCCGCTCCGGTGGAGGCGGCTGCGCCCGTGCCGGTGGTCGAGGAGGAGGCTCCGGCCGCTCCGGCCCCGCGTGCCCGCCGTCGCGCCACCCGCGCCGTGACCGCGCCGGAGGCTCCGGCCGCCGCTGTCGCCGCTCCGGTGGAGGCGGCTGCGCCCGCGCCGGTGGTCGAGGAGGAGGCTCCGGCCGCTCCGGCCCCGCGTGCCCGCCGTCGTGCCACGCGCGCCGTGACCGCCCCCGACGCTCCTGCCGCCGCTGCCGCCGTCCCGGTCGAGGCCGCTGCGGCCCCGGTCGCCGAGGTGCCGGTGGCCGAGGCCCCCGCCGCGGTCGCCGCCGAGGAGTCCGCCGCCCCGGCGCCGCGGACCCGTCGCCGCGCCACCCGCGCCGTCGCCGCTCCGGGCGCCGCCGCACAGCCCGCCGCGGACGAGGCCCCCGCCGTCGTGGAGGAGGCCCCGAGGGCCGCCGCCCGCGCCGTCACCGTCGCCGACGCCGTGGACTCCCCGAAGCGCGGCGGCCGCCGCCGCGCCACCCGCTCCACCACGGCGCCGGCCACCGCCGCGCCGGCCACGACCGCGCCGGCCACCGCCGCGCAGCCGGCCGCCGAGGCCGAGGCGCCCGCCGCCCCGGCCCGCTCGCGCCGCGCCACGCGTCCCGCCGTGGCCGTCTTCCAGGCCCCGGTCTTCGCCGAGCCGATGTTCCAGACCCCCGAGACAGCCGCCATGGCCGCCGCGGCCGCCCGCGCCGCCGACCCGGCCGACGAGGTCGAGGAGGAGGACGAGCTCACCGAGGCCGCCGCCCCGGCGGAGGTCGTCGAGACCCCCGCCCCGCAGCCCGCCGGCCGCCGCCGTCGCCGCGGTCGCGGCGCCGTCGAGGCCGCCCCGGTCGCCGAGAGCGGCCCGGTCTCCCTGCCCGAGGTGCTCGCCGAGGAGGAGCCGGAGGCCGAGACCGCCGAGCTCGACGAGGAGACCACCGAGTTCGACGACGGCGACGACTCGGGCGAGCGCCCGTCGCGCCGCCGCCGTCGCGGTGGCCGCCGTCGCCGTCGCGGTGAGTCCGCCGACCTCGACGAGTCCGCCGAGGACGACGCCGAGACCCCGGTCGCCGAGCAGGAGACCGAGGAGCAGGAGGACGACGAGGACGACGACAACGGCGCGCTCGGCTCCAGCTCCAGCCGTCGCCGCCGTCGCCGTCGCCGCCGCAGCGGTGACTCCGGCGCCGACGCCGCCGAGGGCGGCGAGGACGACGGCGTACGCACCGTCGTCAAGGTCCGCGAGCCGCGCCCGGCCCGCGAGCGTACGGAGTCCGCCTCCACGTCCACCTCCTCCGACGAGGTCCAGTCCATCAAGGGCTCGACGCGCCTGGAGGCGAAGAAGCAGCGCCGCCGCGAGGGCCGCGAGCAGGGCCGCCGCCGCGTCCCGATCATCACGGAGGCCGAGTTCCTGGCCCGCCGCGAGGCCGTCGAGCGCGTGATGGTCGTCCGCCAGTCCGGCGAGCGCACCCAGATCGGCGTCCTCGAGGACAACGTGCTCGTCGAGCACTACGTCAACAAGGAGGAAGCCACCTCGTACGTCGGCAACGTCTACCTGGGCAAGGTCCAGAACGTGCTGCCGTCGATGGAGGCCGCCTTCATCGACATCGGCAAGGGCCGCAACGCGGTCCTGTACGCCGGCGAGGTCAACTTCGAGGCGCTCGGCATGGCCAACGGGCCGCGCCGCATCGAGGCCGCCCTCAAGTCCGGCCAGTCGGTCCTGGTGCAGGTCACCAAGGACCCGATCGGTCACAAGGGCGCCCGCCTGACCAGCCAGGTCTCGCTGCCCGGCCGCTACCTGGTCTACGTGCCCGAGGGCTCGATGACCGGCATCAGCCGCAAGCTGCCCGACACCGAGCGCGCGCGCCTGAAGACCATCCTCAAGAAGATCGTCCCCGAGGACGCGGGCGTCATCGTGCGCACCGCCGCCGAGGGCGCGAGCGAGGACGAGCTGCGCCGTGACGTCGAGCGCCTGCAGGCGCAGTGGGAGGACATCCAGAAGAAGTCGAAGCAGATCTCGACGTCTTCGCCGAGCCTCCTGTACGGCGAGCCGGACATGACCGTCCGCGTCGTGCGCGACATCTTCAACGAGGACTTCACGAAGGTCATCGTCAGCGGTGACAGCGCCTGGGAGACCATCCACGGCTACGTCAACCACGTGGCCCCGGACCTCGCCGACCGGCTGTCGCGCTGGACCTCCGAGGTCGACGTCTTCGCGACGTACCGGATCGACGAGCAGCTCGCCAAGGCGCTCGACCGCAAGGTCTGGCTGCCCTCGGGCGGTTCGCTCGTGATCGACAAGACCGAAGCGATGATCGTCATCGACGTCAACACCGGCAAGTTCACCGGTCAGGGCGGCAACCTCGAGGAGACCGTCACCAGGAACAACCTGGAGGCGGCCGAGGAGATCGTGCGCCAGCTGCGGCTGCGCGACCTCGGCGGCATCGTGGTCATCGACTTCATCGACATGGTCCTGGAGTCCAACCGCGACCTGGTCCTGCGGCGCATGCTGGAGTGCCTGGGCCGCGACCGCACCAAGCACCAGGTCGCCGAGGTCACCTCGCTGGGCCTGGTCCAGATGACCCGCAAGCGGGTGGGCCAGGGCCTGCTGGAGTCCTTCTCCGAGACCTGCGTCCACTGCAACGGCCGCGGCGTCATCGTGCACATGGAGACCCCGACCGTGGTCGGCGGCGGTGGCAACGGCAAGCGCGCCAAGCGGCGCGGCGGCAAGTCCGAGTTCGACCAGCACGACCACGACACCGAGACCGTCGAGGCGGAGTTCGAGGCGGAGGCCGAGACCGACGCCGAGGTGGCGGCCGAGGCCGCCGCTCCGCGGGCGCTGCCCGAGCCGGAGTTCGTCGCGGACGAGGAGCTGTACAGCAGCCCCGCCGAGGCCGAGGCCGGCGTGAGCGGCCGCCGCAACCGCCGCCGTGCCACCCGCAAGGCGACCGCTCCGGCGGGCGCCCCGCGCGGTGCGGCCGCCCCGGCCCCCGTGGCCGAGGCCGTCGTGGAGCCGGTCGCCGAGCCGGTCGAGACGGCGCCGGTCCCGGAGCCGGTCGTGGAGGCCGCTCCGGCCCCCGTGGCCGAGGCCGCCGCGGAGTCCCCGGCGGAGGAGGCCCCCAAGGGCCGCACCCGTCGCCGGGCGACGCGCAAGGCGACCGCTCCGGCGGGCGCTCCCGCCGAGGCCGTCGCGGAGCCGGTGGCCGAGCCGGCGCCGGTGGCCGAGCCCGAGCCGGTCGTCCCGGCCGTCGCCGAGCCCGAGCCGGCCCCGGTGGCCGTCGCGGAGGAGGCGCCCGCCCGGGACGCGGCCCCGGCCCGTCCCCGCCGCCGTGCCACCCGCAAGGCCACCGCGCCCGCCGGTTCCCCGGCAGGCGCCGCCGAGGCGGCCGTGGTCGTCGTCGACGCCCCGGTGACCGAGGCGGCCGAGCCGGCCGCTGCGGGCGGGGAAGCCGCTCCGGCGCAGGAGGTGGCTCCCGCGAAGAAGGCCGCCAAGAAGGCTCCGGCCAAGAAGGCGACCGCGGCGAAGAAGGCCACCACCGCCAAGAAGGCGACGGCGGCGAAGAAGGCCACCACGGCGACCGCCAAGAAGGCGGCCACCACGAAGAAGACCGCGACCAAGCGGGCCACGAAGAAGACCGCGGCGGCGGAGCAGCAGGCGCTCCCGTCCGTCTCGGCCCCCACCGAGGCCTGATCCCGCGGTCCGCGTTCGCACGGCCCTGCCCGGCACCCTCTCGGTGCCGGGCAGGGCCGTTTCCGTACGGGACCCGCGCCCGGCACCGTCCGTACGGTCACCGGCGGCCCGGAGCGGCCTCCACGGCCCGCCCGGGCCCGGCGGCGGGCTCCGGGGCCCCCGGCGGCGCCCGTCCCCCCAGCCGTCCCGCCAGCCGTCCCGCTGTCGGTGCGGAGCCGGCCGGAGCCCCGCCGTCCGGCCCGGACCGGTCCCGCGTGCGGACGTACGGGCCTCGGCCGCACGGGTGATCAGGTCCCGGTTTGACCCCTCAGACGGGGCCCCGTAACCTGGGCCGCTGGCGTGTCTATGTGCGCGCCGTCCACTGAGCACCTCACCTCCCGCACCGCCTCGCGGTTCGGGGGAGGCCGGCCTGCGGTTTCTTCGCGGGGCCGGCTGGCTTCAGGGGTTCCCGAATCGAGCGAGAGAGAGATCCGCGTGTACGCCATCGTGCGCAGCGGTGGTCGCCAGCACAAGGTTGCTGTTGGTGACATCGTTGAGGTTGACAAGATTTCCACTGCCAAGGTCGGCGACACGGTCGAGCTCTCGACCCTGCTCGTTGTCGACGGCGAAGCCGTGACCAGCGACCCGTGGGTGCTCGCCGGGATCAAGGTCCAGGCCGAGATCGTGGACCACCACAAGGGTGCCAAGATCGACATCCTGCGGTACAAGAACAAGACCGGCTACCGCCGTCGCCAGGGTCACCGCCAGCAGTACACGGCGATCAAGGTCACCGGTATCCCCACGGCTGCGAAGTAAGAGGGACTGAGACATGGCACACAAGAAGGGCGCATCGTCCACCCGGAACGGGCGCGACTCCAATGCCCAGCGGCTCGGCGTGAAGCGCTTCGGCGGTCAGGTCGTTTCCGCTGGTGAGATCCTCGTCCGCCAGCGCGGCACCCACTTCCACCCCGGTTCGGGTGTCGGTCGTGGTGGCGACGACACGCTGTTCGCGCTGCAGGCCGGTTCGGTCGAGTTCGGCACGCACCGTGGCCGCAAGGTCGTCAACATCGTTCCGGCCGCCTGATCCAGCTCCGGCTGATCACGGCGTACTGAACTTCCCGAGGGCGGATCTCAGCTCTTCCCGGCTCAGGCCGGGAAGAGAGGTCCGCCCTCGGCGCGTTGTCACGTAGAGACGTTCAATGGGTGGCAAGGCCCACCTCCCCGGGCTTTCCGGGATATTCCCGCTGTATCTGGAGGAACAACCATGACCACCTTCGTAGACCGCGTCGAGCTGCACGTCGCCGCGGGTAACGGGGGCCACGGCTGCGCCTCCGTTCACCGGGAGAAGTTCAAGCCGCTCGGCGGCCCCGACGGCGGCAACGGCGGCCGTGGCGGCGACGTCATCCTGGTGGTGGAGCAGTCGGTCACCACCCTGCTCGACTACCACCACAGCCCCCACCGCAAGGCCACCAACGGCAAGCCCGGCGCGGGCGACAACCGTTCCGGCAAGGACGGCGAGGACATCATCCTGCCGGTGCCGGACGGCACCGTCGTCCTCGACAAGGAGGGCAACGTCCTCGCCGACCTCGTCGGCCAGGGCACCACCTACGTGGCTGCCGAGGGCGGCCGCGGTGGTCTCGGCAACGCCGCGCTCTCCTCGGCCCGCCGCAAGGCGCCCGGTTTCGCGCTCCTCGGCGTCCCCGGCACCGGCGGCGACGTCATCCTGGAGCTCAAGACCGTCGCCGACGTGGCGCTGGTCGGCTTCCCGAGCGCCGGCAAGTCCTCGCTGATCTCGGTGCTCTCCGCCGCCAAGCCGAAGATCGCGGACTACCCCTTCACCACCCTCGTCCCGAACCTGGGCGTGGTCACGGCCGGCTCGACGGTCTACACGATCGCCGACGTCCCCGGCCTCATCCCCGGCGCCAGCCAGGGCAAGGGCCTCGGCCTGGAGTTCCTGCGCCACGTCGAGCGCTGCTCGATCCTGGTGCACGTCCTGGACACCGCGACCCTGGAGTCCGACCGCGACCCGCTGGCCGACCTCGACGCCATCGAGGAGGAGCTGAAGCTCTACGGCGGCGGCCTGGAGAAGCGCCCGCGCCTCGTCGTCCTCAACAAGGTCGACATCCCCGACGGCAAGGACCTCGCCGAGATGGTCCGCCCGGACCTGGAGGCCCGCGGCTACAAGGTCTTCGAGGTCTCCGCGGTCGACCGCACGGGCCTGAAGGAGCTGTCCTACTTCCTCGCCGAGGTCATCGCGAAGTTCCGTGCCCGCAAGCCCAAGGAGGAGGCGACCCGCATCGTCATCCGGCCGAAGGCCGTGGACGACAGCGGCTTCACCATCGCCTACGACGAGGCCGAAGAGGTCTACCGGGTGCGCGGCGAGAAGCCGGAGCGCTGGGTCCGCCAGACCGACTTCAACATCGACGAGGCCGTCGGTTACCTCGCCGACCGCCTCAACCGCCTGGGCGTCGAGGACGCGCTGCGCAAGGCCGGCGCCCGCGCCGGCGACGGCGTCGCCATCGGCTCCGAGGAGAACGCGGTCGTCTTCGACTGGGAGCCGACCATGATGGCCGGCGCCGAGATGCTGGGCCGCCGCGGTGAGGACCACCGTCTGGAGGCGCCGCGTCCGGCGACCACGCGCCGCAAGGAGAAGGAAGCCGAACGCGACTCCGTGCAGAAGGAGTACGACGAGTTCAAGCCGTTCTAGTCGTTCTCCCACGGCGGGCGCCGGATCGGGTTTGAAGGTGCCTTTACATCGTTCCCCTAGGATCCACAGGGTGAACAGCACCAACGCGCCCACGGTTTCCGTCGTGATCATCGCGTACAACGACGCCGGGCTCGTGGGCGAGGCCGTTACCTCGGCTCTCGCCCAGGGCCCGGTGGTCGCCGAGGTCATCGCCGTGAACGACGCCTCGTCCGACGACACCGGACGGGTCCTGGACGACCTCGCCTCGGCCCACCCCCGGCTGAAGGTCCTGCACCGCGCGGAGAACAGCGGGGGGTGCGGAACCCCCCGCAACGACGGGATCGCGCTCGCGACCGCCCCGTACGTCCTCTTCCTCGACAGTGACGACGTCCTGCCTCCGGGAGCCGCCGACGCCCTGGTGCGCACCGCCGTCCTGCACCGCACCCCGGTCACCGTCGGATCGGCGGTCCGCCGCGAGCTGCCCCAGCACCACGACGTGCCGTGGATGCCCGGCCTGCACACCCCCGGAGACGTGATCGAGCGGCCGGCCGACCGGCCCGACCTCGTCCGGGACACCCTCTGTGTCAACAAGCTCTACGAGCGCGCCTTCCTCGACCGGCACGGCCTGCGCTTCCCCGACGGCCGGTTCGTCTACGAGGACTTCGTCTTCACCGCGCGCGTCCTCGCCGCGGCCCCCCGCATCGCCGTCACCGGCGACCTCGTCTACGTCTGGCACGTCCGCCGCGCCGCCGCCCGGGTGTCGATCTCCCTGGACCGCAAGGACGTCGGCAACTGGCGCTCGCGGATCGAGGCCCACCGCGCGGCCTCCCGGATCCTGGCCCACGCCTCGCCGGAGCTGGGCCGCGCCTGCCAGGTGAAGTTCCTGGAGTACGACCTGCGCATGTACGTGCGCGAGCTCGGCAAGGACCCCGAGTACCAGCGCGCCTGGTGGACCCTCACCCGCGAGTACCTCGACACCTTCGCCGAGGCCGACATCGAGGCCGCCGCCCCGCACGCCCGCTGGATCGTACGGGTGCTGCGGGCCACCGAAACGCCGCCCGCCGACGTCGAGCGGTTCACCCGCCTCGCCGCCGAGCCGCCCCGGCTGCTGCCCCCGTACGCGGTCGCGCCCGACGGGACCCCGGTGTGGAGCGCGGAGCTCCCGGTGCCGCTCGACGGGCTGCTCGCCCTGCCGACCGCCGACCTGCCGGTGACCATGGACGCGGAACCGGCCGGCAAGGCGGCCGTGCGCGTCCGGCTGCACGACCTGTACGGGCGCCTGGGCGCGTCCGCACCGCACACCGCGCAGCTGCGCTTCCTGCCCCGCGCCGGCGGGGAGCCCGTCCTCGCCAAGCCAGTGGAGCTGACGCCCGACGCGGACGGCGGCTGGACGGCCCTGCTGCCCTTCCGCCTCGCCGACCTGGCCTCCACCGGCCGCACCCAGGGCCTGCGCAGGCTCCAGACGTGGAACGTGGAGGTGGGCGTGGAGTGCGGCGACGGGAGCTCCCTGCTCACTCCGCTGCGCCCCCGCAGTCCGCTGCTCCGCCGCAGGGCCCTGCCCAGCAGCCGGTACGGTGTTCTGCTGACGCAGCCGTACCGCACGGCCTCCGGAGCGCTGGCCCTGCGCCTCGCACCCGGCGCCGCGGGCGCGCTGTACCTCGTACGCAACCGATTCGACCGGGCCAGGGCGGGCCGCGCGTCGGGCTGAGGCACCACGACCTCAGCGCCAGAACACGGACAGGACCAGGGAGATACACATGACGTTTCTGATCACCGGGGGCGCCGGATACATCGGCGCGCACGTCGTCCGGGCGATGCTGCTCGCGGGGGAGCACGTGGTCGTCCTCGACGACCTCTCCACGGGCAACAAGGACCGCGTCCCGGAGGGCGTACCGCTGGTGATCGGCTCGGTCCTGGACCGGGAGGTCCTCGACAAGGCCATCGCCGACCACCGGATCACCGGCGTGGTGCACCTGGCGGGCAAGAAGCAGGTCGGCGAGTCCGTCGAGAAGCCGATGCACTACTACCACGAGAACGTGGGCGGCCTCACGGTGCTCCTCCAGGCCGTGGCCGCCGCGGGCATCCGCAACGTCCTCTTCTCCTCCTCGGCCTCCGTCTACGGCATGCCCGACGTGGAGCTGGTCACCGAGGACACCCCCTGCGCGCCGCTGAGCCCGTACGGCGAGACCAAGCTGGCCGGTGAGTGGCTGGTCCGCGCCGCAGGCAAGGCGCACGGCATCTCCACCGCCTGCCTGCGCTACTTCAACGTGGCGGGGGCCGCGACCCCCGAGCTCGCCGACACGGGCGTCTTCAACCTGGTCCCGATGGTCTTCGAGCGCTACGACGCCGGCCAGGGCGCCAAGATCTTCGGCGACGACTACGCGACCCCGGACGGCACCTGCGTGCGCGACTACATCCACGTCGCGGACCTGGCGGACGCCCACGTGGTGGCGGCCCGCAAGCTCGCCGAGTGGGCCGCGGCCGGCGACTACCGGGACCTGACCGTCAACATCGGGCGCGGCGAGGGCGTCTCCGTCCGCGAGATGGTCGAGCTCCTGAACGAGAACACCGGGCACGACTACGCGCCGGTCGTCTCCCCGCGCCGCCCCGGCGACCCGGCGAAGGTCGTGGCCTCCGCCGAGCGCATCGGCAGCGAGCTGGGCTGGAAGGCCCGCCACGACGTCCGCGAGATGGTCACCTCCGCCTGGGCCGGCTGGGAAGCCAACCGCAAGGCCTGACCCCCGGGCCGTACGGAGCCGCCCGCCCCCCCGGGGGGGGGGGGGGGGGGGGGGGGGGGGGGGGGGGGGGGGGGGGCCCTGGGCCCCCCCCCCCGCGGCGAGTTCGAACTCTGCCCTGGGGTGTTCGAGGGAACCG
>NZ_JBVJGW010000043.1:0-29537 GCF_055587105.1 Streptomyces sp. NPDC048461
CGCCCCCCCCCCCCCCCCCCGGGGCGCGGCCCCACCCCCCCGGTTTCCGGGTTAAGCCCGGTGCCGCACAAACGGGGCGGGCGCGGGGGCCCCCCCGCGGCCCCCCCCCGCGACGAGCGTGTCGAGGTGGGCGGCGAGGTCCCGCAGGCGGGGGTGGGCGTAGACGGCCTTCACCGGGAGCGCGACGCCGAGTTCGGCCCGGACCCGGGACACGAGCTTGATCGCGAGGAGCGAATGCCCGCCCAGCTTGAAGAAGTTGTCGTCGGGCCCGATGCGCGAGGCGCCGAGCACCGCCGCCCACACGCCCGCGATCAGCTCCTGCGAGCGGGTCAAGCCCTCGGCCGCGGCGGCGGTCACCGGGCCGGCGGCGACCGGGGCGGGCAGCGCCGCCCGGTCCAGCTTGCCGTTGGTGGTCGTCGGGAAGCGGTCCAGGGCCACGAAGGCCGCCGGGAGCATGTAGGCGGGCAGCGCCGCCCCGAGGTGCTCGCGCAGCGCGCCCTCGGTGGCCCGGCCGTCCGCCGCCCGGTAGTACGCCACCAGCCCCGGAGCCCCGTGCACCTCGTCGAGCAGCAGCACGGCCGCCTCCGCGACCCCGTCCACCGCGGTCATCGCGGCCTCGATCTCGGTGAGTTCGATGCGGTGCCCGCGCAGCTTGACCTGGCCGTCGGCCCGGCCCAGGTAGCCCAGCCGGCCCCCCGGCAGCAGTCGCACCAGGTCGCCGGTGCGGTACATCCGGCCGCCGTACGCGGCGCCTTCGCCGGAGTCGGCGGTGAACCGCTCCGCCGTCAGCGCGGGCCGGCGCCGGTAGCCGCGGCCGACCCGCGGGCCCGCGAGGTACAGCTCGCCGCCCTCGCCCACGCCGACCGGGTTCAGCTTCTCGTCCAGCACCCGCATCCGCAGGCCCGGCAGCACGCTGCCGATGTGGGGGGTGTCGGCCCCGTCGACCCAGCCGGCC
Organism: Streptomyces sp. NPDC048461; assembly: GCF_055587105.1. Taxonomy (NCBI): domain Bacteria; kingdom Bacillati; phylum Actinomycetota; class Actinomycetes; order Kitasatosporales; family Streptomycetaceae; genus Streptomyces; species Streptomyces sp. NPDC048461. The sequence goes on from NZ_JBVJGW010000043.1 coordinate 956, forward strand.
GTGGAGTCCACGGTGCACTCGGTGGGCCCGTACAGGTTCACCGTGCGCAGCACCCCCTGCGCGCCCTTCTCGGCGAGGCGGGCCCAGAGCGCCGGGGCGACGGCCTCGCCGCCGATCAGGAGGGTCAGCGGGCGGGGGCCGCCGTCGGCGGTGAGCAGGTCCAGCAGCGGATCGGCGTGCGAGGGGGTGATGTCGAGGTCGGTCAGCGCCTGCTCGTCCACGAACCGGGCCAGCAGGGCCGGGTCGGCACGGGTCTCCTCGTCGATCATCACGAGGGTGTCGCCGCGGCAGACGCGCACCCACTGCTGGACGGAGGCGTCGAAGGACGGGGAGGCGTTCCAGCCGACCCGCCCGCCGTCGGTGACGGCGATGTCCGCGCCCTCCAGCTCGGCGAGCAGCGCCGAGGCGGCGGCCCGGCCGATCTCCACGCCCTTGGGGCGCCCGGTGGAGCCGGAGGTGTAGATGACGTAGGCGAGCGTGTCGCCCCGGACGGCCACGGGGGCGTAGGCGGGGTCGGGACCCGCGCCCGGCGCGGTCAGATCGGCCACGGCGAGGTGCTCGACGCCCGCGGCGAGCGGCTCGGCGTCCGGGCCGGCCGTGACGACCAGGTCGGCGCCGGAGTCCTCCACCAGGTAGCGGCGCCGCTCGGCGGGCAGCTTCGGGTCCACCGGCAGGTACGCGGCGCCCGCGGTCAGGGTGCCGATCAGCGCGGCCACGAGGTCGGCGCCGCGCGGCAGGGCGAGCGCGACCACGCTCTCGGGGCCGATGCCGCGGGCCGCGAGGCGGGCGGCGATCCGCATGGCCTCGGCGCGCAGGGCGCCGAAGCTCAGTTCGCGGTCGCCCGCGACGACGGCGGTGCGGCCGGCGGGGGCCAGCGCGAGGCGCGCCAGGAGGTCCGCGGCGGGGCGCGGGGTCCGCTCGGTGCGGGAGCGCTCGGGAAGTACGGCGGTCATGGTGCTCACTCCCCGGCGAACGCGGTGGTGGACGGCTGGGTGGCGGGGGCGCAGTCGGCCAGGGCGACCGGGTCCCCCATGGCGACGAGGATCTTGCGGTCGCCCTTGTAGGCCTCGCGGCCGTGGGCGCACAGGATGTTGTCGACGATCATCAGGTCGCCCTGCTGCCAGGTCTCCCGCACCGTGACCCGGTCGTAGACGGCGTTGACCGCGTCGACCTCGGCGTCGGTGAGCGCGGTGCCGTCGCCCAGGTAGGTGTTGAAGGGGAGCCCGTCCTCGCCGTAGGTCTCCAGCAGCACCTCCCGGATGTCCGGGTCGAGGGTGCGGCTGTTCCAGAAGGCGAAGTGGTTGAACCAGCTCTGCTCGCCGGTCACGGGGTGCGTCACGATTGCCGACCGGCGCTGCCGGGTGATCATCGAGTCGTCCTCGTCGACCCATTCGTACCCGACCGTGTTCTCCTCGCAGTACGCCTCCGCCACCGCCTTGTCCTCGGTCGCGAACGTCTTGTACCAGGGCAGCCCGGCCAGCTCCGAGTAGTTGCGCACGAGCAGCCAGCCGGCACGCGCGAACCGCTCGACCAGCTCCGGCGGCAGCAGCCGCAGTGCCTCGCGCATGTCGCCGACGGTGGTGGCGCCGCCCTCTTCGGGCGCGATCACGCAGCCGAACAGGAGCACGCCGGGGAAGTCGAGGGTGTAGCTGTTCTCGTTGTGGAGCCGGATCGGCTGGACCGCCGGCAGGTCGGTGGAGGAGAAGACGCCCTCGCCGAAGTCGGTGCGCGGGGTGGCCTTCTCCTTGTACCCGGCACGCCGCTGGATCAGCGCGTCGCGGGCGGCGGCGAAGGAGGCCGCGTCCGACACGGGCAGCCCGCGGAGCAGGACGGCGCCGGAGCGGTGCATCTCGGCCTGGATGTCGGCGCGGTGGGCGTTCAGCCAGGCGACGGCCGTCTCCAGGTCGGCGCCGGCCGGGGTGTGGACGACGACCGGCTTGCCGGCCTCGCGGATCGGGCTGATGCCGGTGTCGGTGGGGGCGTCTGCGAACGTGGTCATGGCAAGGTCCTCAAAGGGGTGCGGAGGCGGGGCGGGAAGGGTCCGGACGGGCCGGGACGGGTCAGGCTGCGGCGCGAGCGGGCAGCTGCCCGCCGACGAGCGGCGCGAGCACGGCGAAGAACTCGGGCAGCTGCTGCTGGAAGTAGAAGTGGCCGCCCGGCAGGACGTACGAGGCGAAGGGCCGGTCGGTGATCCGGGCCCAGCGGCCCAGCGTCTCGGCGGGGGCGACCGGGTCGGCGTCCCCGCCGATCACCGTCACCGGGCAGTCCACGCGCGCCTCGGACTCCTCGCAGCGGTACACGTCGTCGATGGCGAAGTCGGCGCGGATCGACGGGATGATGATCTCCCGCAGCTCGGGCTCGTCGAGGATCCCGTCGTCGGTGCCGCCGCGCTCCTTGATGGCGGCGACCAGCTCGTCGTCGTCCAGCCGCTCGGGGTGGACCGCGCACGGGTTGGCCAGGAACGGCGCCCGGCAGGCCGAGGCGACCAGGGCCCGCGGGGTCCGGCCGGCCGCCTGCAGGGCCCGTACCACCTCGAAGGCGACGAGCGAGCCCATGCTGTGTCCGAGGACCACCAGGTCGTCGGTGGTCCCGGCGGGCAGGGACGCCACGACCGGGCCGGCCAGGTCGCCGATCGTGCGGGGCAGGTCCTCGGCGAAGCGGGCACCGCGGCCCGGGTACTGGCCGATGAGCAGCCGCACGTCGGAGGGCAGGTGCGCGCGCCACTCGGCGTACGCGTGCGCGTTGCCGCCTGCGTGCGGCAGGACCAGCAGCGAGGTGCGCTGCGGGCCGTCGCCCGGAAGGTCCCACACGACGTCGTCGGGCGCGGGGGTGAAGTCCGGGTACGTGTCGTTGCTCATGAGGAACTCCGTTCCTGGTCGGGGGTGCGGCGGCGCAGCGCGGGCCTGGCCCGCCGGGGCGCCGCCGGCTCGGACCGCCGCAGGCCCTCGACGTGCTGGGCGAGGGTGGCGGGGGTGGGGTGCTGGAAGACGTCGCGGAGGGTGAGGGTGACGCCGAGGGTGGCGCCGATGCGGTTGGTGAGGCGGGCGGCGAGCAGGGAGTGGCCGCCGAGGTCGAAGAAGCCGTCGTCGATGGAGAGCGGCTCCGTCGTGTTCAGGACTTCGGCGAAGTAGGCGAGGACCGACGCCTCCAGCTCGGTCCGCGGGCCGCGCCCGCCGACGGTCGCCGCGGCCTGCGGGACCGGCAGCGCCCGCTTGTCGATCTTCCCGTTGGGGGTCAGGGGCAGCCGGTCGAGCAGGACCACGAACGCCGGGACCATGTGGTCGGGCAGCAGCGTGCGCAGCCAGAGGCGGACGTCCTGGGCGGACAGGTCCGGCGCGGTGGAGACGAGGTACGCCGTCAGCTGGGGCGTGTTGTGGTGGTCGGGATGGGTCGAGAGGGTGGCCTGCGTGATGTCCGGGTGGGTGGTGAGGACGGTCTCGATCTCGGTGGGTTCGATGCGGAAGCCGCGGATCTTGATCTGGGTGTCGGTGCGGCCGGTGTAGTGGAGGTTTCCGTCGGTGTCCCAGTGGGCCTGGTCGCCGGTGCGGTAGAGGCGCGAGCCGGGTGCGCCGTACGGGTTGGGGACGAAGCTCGCGGCGGTGGTGGCGGGTTGGGCGAGGTAGCCGTGGGCCAGGCCGTCACCGGTGAGGTACAGCTCGCCCGTGGCGCCGGGCGGGGCGGGGCGCAGGCGGTCGTCGAGGACGTACGCGTGCTTGTTGGTGAGCGGGCGCCCGATGGACACGGTGGCGGTCGGCCGGTCGGAGACCGGGATGGGGTGGGTGGTGGTGAAGCCCATGGACTCGGCGGGCCCGTAGCCGTTGGTGACGGCGAGGTCGGGGAACAGGGCGTGGAGGCGGTGGACGTGGGTGGGGGAGGCGGGTTCGCCGCCCGTGTACACGATCCGCGTGGTGGTGAAGGTGTCCGGGTGCTCGTCCGTGAGGTAGTTGAAGAGGCTGGAGGACAGCTGGAGCATCGTCGCCGCGTGGCGCCGGGACAGTGCGGCGATGAGTGCGGGTTCGGGTCGCTGTCCGGGCTGGAGGACGGTGGTGCCGCCGTGGAGCAGAGCCCCCCAAAACTCCAGGCTGAAGGCGTCCCAGGACACCGGTGAGCACTGGAGGAAGACTTCGCCCGGGCCGAAGCCGGCGTAGGTCTGGGCGGTGAGCGTGGAGACGAGGTTGCGGTGGGAGGACAGGATGCCCTTGGGGCGTCCGGTGGAGCCGGAGGTGAACATCACGCAGGCCACGTCGGCGGGCGTGAGGCCGGCGTCCGGGCTCCCGGAGTCCTGCCGGCCGATGGCCTCGCGGTCCGCGTCGACCAGCACCGCCGTCCACGGGCCGCTGACCCGGTTCCCGTGCCGGGCGTCCGTGACGAGGACGCCGACCGCCGCGTCCCGCGCGGTCCCGGTGAGGCGTTCGTCGGGGAACTCGGGGTCGAGGAGGGCGTAGCCGGCGCCGGTCTTGACGACGGCGAGGAGGGCGATGGCGAAGTCGGTGCCGCGGTCGAGGAGGATGCCGGCGAGGTCCCCGCGGCCCAGGCCCCGTGCGGCGAGGTGGTGGGCGAGGCGGTTGGCGCGGGAGTCGAGTTCCGCGTAGGTGAGTTCCTCGTCGCCGCAGACGAGGGCGCGGGCGTCGGGGCGCAGGCGGACCTGCTCCTCGAAGCGGTCGACGAGGGTGGCCCCGCCGATGTCCGTCCGCGTGCCCGTCCACTCCTCCAGCACCTGGCGCCGCTCGGCCTCACCCAGCAACTCCAGCTCCGACAGGCGCACGTCGGGAGCGGCGACCACGTGCTCCAGGGCGCGCCGCAGCATGCCCGCCAGCCGCTCGACCGTCGACGGCTCGTACAGGTCGGAGCTGTACAGCACCGCACCCGTCAGCGGCCCGTCCGGCTCGGCCCGCAGCAGGAACTCCAGGTCGAACTTGACGGCTCCCGTCGCCAGCGGCTCCGCGGCCCCGGCCCGCAGGCCCGCCAGGTCGGGCGCCACCGCCGGCCCCGACTCCAGCGCCAGACAGACCTGGAACAGCGGGTGCCGGGCCAGCGAGCGGGCCGGGTTGACGGCCTCCAGCACCAGGTCGAACGGCACTTCCTGATGGGCGAAGGCGTCCAGGTCGGCGGCGCGCACCCGGGCCAGGAGCGCGCGGAACGCCGGATCGCCCGAGGTGTCGGTCCGCAGCACGAGGGTGTTGACGAAGAACCCCACCAGCCCGGACAGCGCCTCGTCCGAACGGCCCGCGACCGGCGAGCCGAGGGGGACGTCCGTCCCCGCACCCATCCGCGTCAACACGGCGGCGAGCGCCGCCTGGAGCACCATGAACGGGGTGCACCGCTCGACGCGCGCCAGCTCCACGATCCGCTTGTGCAGTTCCGGGCCGAAGTCGACGTGCACCGCCCCGCCGCGCTGCCCCGCCACCGCGGGCCTGGGCCGGTCGTGGACCAGCCCGAGCTCCTCCGGCAGCCCCGCCAGGGCGGTCTTCCAGTAGGCGAGCTGGTCCTCCAGTGCCCCGCCGTCGGCCAGCGCGGCCCGCTGCCACAGCGCGTAGTCGGTGTAGTCCGCGGGCAGCGGGGCCCAGTCGGGGGCGCGCCCCGCCAGCCGGGCCGCGTAGGCGCTGGACAGGTCGTCGAACAGCGGACGCAGCGACTGCCCGTCGGTCGCGATGTGGTGCAGCAGGACGAGCAGGGTGGACTCCGCCTCCCCGGTCCGCACCAGCGTCACCCGCAGCGGGTGCTCCGCGGCCAGGTCGAACGGGTGCCGGGCGGCCGCCAGCAGCTCGGCCTCCCGGTCCGACGGGGCGGCTGTACGGACCTCGAAGAACGGCTCGGCGGCCGGGTCGACGACCTGCCGCGGCTCGCCGTCCACGGTGGTGAACCGGGTCCGCAGCGGCTCGTGCCGGTCCACCACATCGGCGAAGGCGGCGCGCAGCGCCCCGACGTCCACGACCCCGTCCAGCGGGACGGCCATCGGCACGTTGTACGAGGTCCCCCGGTCCTGGAGCCCGGACACCAGCCAGAGGCGCTGCTGGGCGAAGGAGAGCGGCGGCTGCTGCGGCCGGGCCGCGGCCCGGGTGAGCGGCGGGAGCACCGGGCGGCCCGACGCGGCGATGACCTGCCGCGCCAGCGCGGCCGGCGTGGGGTGCTGGAAGACGTCCCGGAGGGTGAGGGTGACGCCGAGAACGACGCCGATGCGGTTGGCCAGGCGGGCGGCGAGCAGGGAGTGGCCGCCGTGGTCGAAGAAGCTGTCGTCGACGGACAGCGGTACGGGCGACTCCAGGACCTCCCCGACCAGCGTCCGGACGATCTCCTCCATCTCGGTCCGCGGCTGGCGGCCCCCGGTGGTCAGCGGTGCTTCGACAGCGGGCAGGGCCCGCTTGTCGATCTTCCCGTTGGCGGTCAGCGGCAGCCGGTCCAGCACGGCGAACCGCGCGGGCACCATGTGCTCGGGCAGCTGCTCGCGCAGCCAGCTCCGCAGCGCCGCCGGGGCGAGGCCGGGGCCGGGGGTGAGGGTGACGTAGGCCGTGAGGTCACCGGCGTGGACGAGGGTGGCCCGGGCGACCCTGGGATGGGTGGTGAGGACGGTCTCGATCTCGGTGGGTTCGATGCGGAAGCCGCGGATCTTGATCTGGGTGTCGGTGCGGCCGGTGTAGTGGAGGTTTCCGTCGGTGTCCCAGTGGGCCTGGTCGCCGGTGCGGTAGAGGCGCGAGCCGGGTGCGCCGTACGGGTTGGGGACGAAGCTCGCGGCGGTGGTGGCGGGTTGGGCGAGGTAGCCGTGGGCCAGGCCGTCACCGGTGAGGTACAGCTCGCCGGTGGTCCCGGGCGGGGCGGGGCGCAGCCGCGCGTCGAGGACGTACGCGTGCTTGTTGGTGAGGGGCCGCCCGATCGGAACGGTCCCCGGCACCGAGTCGGAGACCGGGATGGGGTGGGTGGTGGTGAAGCCCATGGACTCGGCGGGCCCGTAGCCGTTGGTGACGGCCAGGTCGGGAAAGAGGGCGTGGAGGCGGTGGACGTGGGTGGGTGAGGCGGGTTCGCCGCCCGTGTACACGATCCGCGTGGTGGTGAAGGACTCCGGGTGCTCGTCGGTCAGGAAGTTGAACAGGCTCGACGACAACTGGAGCATCGTGACGCCCCACCGCGGGGACAGTGCGGCGATGAGTGCGGGTTCGGGTCGCTGTCCGGGCTGGAGGACGGTGGTGCCGCCGTGGAGCAGAGCCCCCCAGAACTCCAGGCTGAAGGCGTCCCAGGACACCGGTGAGCACTGGAGGAAGACTTCGCCCGGGCCGAAGCCGGCGTAGGTCTGGGACGTGACGGTCGAGACGAGGTTGCGGTGGGAGGACAGGATGCCCTTGGGGCGTCCGGTGGAGCCGGAGGTGAACATCACGCAGGCCACGTCGGCCGGCGTCAGCCGGACACCCAGGGGCCCGTCCGCTCGGGCGCCGACCGCCTCCCGGTCGGTGTCGACCGACACCGTGTCCCACGGCCCGGCGATCCGCCCGCGGTGGGCGCCGTCCGTCACCAGCACCCGCACCCCCGCCTCGACGGCCGTTCCGGTGAGGCGTTCGTCGGGGAACTCGGGGTCGAGGAGGGCGTAGCCGGCGCCGGTCTTGACGACGGCGAGGAGGGCGATGGCGAAGTCGGTGCCGCGGTCGAGGAGGATGCCGGCGAGGTCTCCGCGGCCCAGGCCCCGTGCGGCGAGGTGGCGGGCGAGGCGGTTGGCGCGGGAGTCGAGTTCTCCGTAGGTGAGTTCCTCGTCGCCGCAGACGAGGGCGCGGGCGTCGGGTCGGAGTCGGACCTGCTCCTCGAAGCGGTCGACGAGGGTGGCCCCGCCGATGTCCGTCCGCGTGCCCGTCCACTCCTCCAGCACCTGGCGCCGCTCGGCCTCACCCAGCAACTCCAGCTCGGAGACCGGTACTTCCATCGCCTCGACGGTCCGCTCGACGAACCGCAGGAACCGGTCCTGGTGCCCGGCCACCACCGCGAGGTCGCACACCTCGGGCGCCGCGTCGAAGTCGATCCGCAGCCCGCCCTCCGGCCCCAGGTCGTAGACGCCGACCGCCAGGTCCTCCACCGGCCCGTTGCTCAGGTTGTGCTGCGTGGTCGGGAACCCGCAGAACCGCATGCCCGGGGTGAACGCCATGATGTTGACGAGCGGAGCCGAGATCCGCCGCTCCGACTCGCCCAGGCCCAGGTCCCGGCAGACGTCCTCGTACCGGGTGCGCTGGTGGGCCAGTCCGCGCCGGGTCTCCCCGACCACCACCGCCAGCAGCTCGGCCGGCGTCCCGTCGGGCGCCACCGGCACGCGCAGGGGCACCACGTTCGACATCATGCCCGGCGTGCGCCGCGCCAGTTCCGTACGCCGCCCCGTCACCGGCAGCCCCAGCACCGGCTCGTTGCTCCCGCCCGCCCGGTGCACGTAGGCCCCGACCAGCGCGATCACCAGCATCGTCCACGGCGCCCGGTGCGCCCGCGCCACCTCCCGCAGCCGGTCCGCCCGCGCGGGCGGCAGGACCACCGTCCGCCGTACGAACGGCAGCGCACCCGGCGCCGTACGCCCGCTGCGGCCCTCGCCGAGCCGCGGGGTCTGCGGCAGCCCGGCGAGGTGCTCCGCCCAGTGCGCCCGGTCGGTGGCGGCCTCCGGCGACGTCCGGTACGCCTCGTCCTCGGCCAGCAGGTCCGCCAGGGACCCGAACGGGCTCGGCCCCCAGGGCTCACCGGCCGCGGCCCGCTCGTACAGCTCGACGAGCCGCCGGTCCATCAGAGCGATGCCCATGCCGTCGACGGCCAGGTGGTGGAAGGCGTGGAAGTAGAACCACCGGCGCTCGCCCTGCTCCGTCGTACCCGCGGCGATCAGGACGTGGCGGGTCAGCCAGCCGCCCTCCAGGTCGAACGGGCGGGCCAGCTCCGCCGACATCCAGGCCCGGCCCGCCGCGGCGGGGTCGGCCTCGCCGCCCAGGTCCAGCAGCTCCAGCTGCCGGTCGCCCGGCTCGGAGTGGACCAGCTGCCACAGGCCGCCGTCCCCGGTGCCGTCCTCGTCCGATCCGGTGCCGCGGATGCGCAGGCAGTCCGCCTCGCGGGCCAGCTGGTACCAGGCCCGTGCGAGCAGCCCCGCGTCCAGATCGCCCAGGATCTCCCGGTACTCCCCGATGTTGTAGCGGCAGCCGGACGCGTCCAGCCCGTGGGCCATCCAGATGTCGCGCTGCGCCGCCGACAGGGGCAGCCGCACAGCGGCCGGCCCCTGCGCGGCGCTGCTCTGTTCAGACGGCTCGGTGGACATGCGCGGGCTCCTCAAAATGGTCTCCGTGGCGGGCGGTCGAGATCCGTTCACGTGCGGGTACGAGATCTGCTGCGTGGTCCGGCCGTACGCCATCCAACCCGCGGGCCCCCGGCCCCTGCGGCAGTTGCTCCGGCACTCGGCGAGCAGTTCAGGCGGCAGTGGCGGCCGCCGCACGCGGCGCCCGGCAGGCGGCCCGGACCAGGCCCAGCACCCGGAACCGGGAGTTGCCGCCCTCGTGCGCGGCCCGTACGACACCGCTGATCAGCAGCTCGCGCAGCATCCGGCCGGCCTCCGCCAGACCGGGACCGGGCCGGCCGGGGGACTCGGTCAGGGCGGTGATCCCGGCCAGGTCGAACTCGTCCCCGCCGCCCGCGCACAGCGCCTCCAGCAGTCCGCGGGCGGCGGGCGAGAGCCGGGCCAGGCGGTGCCCCAGAGCGCCCCGGAAGCCGGCCGTGCCCGCCCGGCCCCCGAGGTGGTCCAGCAGGGCCACCGGGTCCTCGTCGAGGCTGCGGCACAGGGCGGTCAGGTCGCACACCACCAGCCAGGAGGCGGCCGCGGCCAGGGCGCCGGGATGCCCGTCCAGCCCCCGGCAGACCCGCGCGGCCCGTTCCGCGTCGGCCGGCGTCGGCGCGAACTCGGGCCGCACCCGCCGGACGTGGTCGAGGAAGACCCGCACCGCCGGGGCCGCCGGATCCACCGCACCCGCGGCCGGCACCTCCAGCGGGGCCAGCAGGAAGATCCGCTCCCCGGGCACCTCCCACGGCTGGTCGGAGGTGACCAGCAACCGCAGTCCGGGGCAGGCGCGCAGCAGCCCGGTCAGCCGGTCGAACCGCAGCGTGCCCGCCGGGGCGCCGTCGAGCACCAGCAACCCGGCCTGGTCGCCCAGCAGTTCGGCGAGGCAGTCGACGGCGCCGGTGAGGGAGCCCCCGTGGGCGCCGCCACCGCAGTCGCCGTCCGTACGGCCGCCGGTGCCGTCGTACCCGGGGGCGGGGGCCGGGGCGTGCAGCTCGGCCACCGCCGCCGCGACCAGGGCCGCCGGCTCGCCCTCCGGGCATCCGAGGTGGTCGGCCGCCGCACCGGGGAAGGCGTGCCAGAGCACCGGGAGCCCGGCGCCGTGCAGCCGCTCGGCCACCGCCAGCGCCAGCCGCGTCTTGCCGACCCCGGTCAGCCCCACCAGGTGGACCAGGCGTTCGGCCCCCGAGGCGAGCTCCCGTTCCAGCACCGACGCCTCGGCGTCCCGGCCCACCATCGGGTGCAGCGCGGTCGGCGGCGCCGGCGGCCGCTCCCAGCCCGCCCCGGTCGCCCGGCCCTGCTGGGCGGCGGCCTCCAGCGCGGTCCGGGCCCGGGCGCCCAGCCGCAGCGCGTCCGCCATCAGGCGCACCGTGTCGGGGCGGGGCCGTCTCGCCTTGCCCTGCTCCAGGTCGCGGATGGCCCGCACGCTGATCGTGGACAGGTCGGCCAGCTCCCGCTGGGTGAGGCCTATCCGCAGCCTGTGGGTCCTGATGAGCATGCCCAGACGGGGGGTGTCCCGTACCGGAGTGAGGGCGGCGGCGACGTCGGCCGTGCTGTTCATGTGCGCTCCCGGCGGTGGTGGTGGGGAACGGCTGGGCCTGGGGTGACACGGCCCGGTTCCTGCTTCCCATCGTCGGCAGCGCGCTATCGCCCCGGCATCCCCGCACGAACCGCTCCCGGCAGCCGGTCCTATCACCCGGCGGCCCCGCCCCCGCCGTCCACGACGCCGCTATCACCGTTCTCCGCGGCGCCTATCGCGTCTCCAGAACCGTGATAGCGCGGGGATAGGAGCGGGGCCGGTGCGGGGATTCCGGCCGTTCCTAACGTGGTGCCCAGAACGAAGGAAGCGCCCCGGAAAACCCGGAGCGCACCGATGAAGGGACACGGAAAATGACGCTCGCCACCGCCTTCCGCACCGCTCTCGTCACCGTCGCCATCGCCGGAGCGGCCGTCCTCGGCACCCAGGTCGCCCAGGCCGACGGACCGGTCACCCCCGCCACCACCGCCGGCGTCACCGGCCCGACGGCCACCCCGTCGCCGAGCACCTCCACCGACACCAACCCGTGGGACTGACACCGGCTCGACCGGCTCGACCGGCTCGACCGGCTCCCCGGAACGGCCGGAGCCGAGGCGGTGCGACACCCGATGCCGCACCCCGACCGCCGAGTCCCCGACCGCCAGCCGGCGACCGCCAGACCCCCGACCGCCACATCCCCGACCGCCAGACCTCGACCGTCGGACCGCCGGCGTCGGGCCGACGTCAGACCCCGGCCGCGGACCCCGTAGCCGGTGCGCGCAGGGCGCCCGAGCCCAGGGCCGGGTGCACGGACGAACCCGGCGCAGCACCCAGGGCCGCGCCGAGCACCGAACCCCCGACCGGTACCTGCGCGAGCGCCTGGCCCAGGACCGGACCGATCGTCCGGGCGGGCAGTGCTCCGGAGGCCAACAGGCGCTCCGCCTCGGCCAGTTCCGCATCCATCCGCCGCTCGCGGAAGACCCGGACCGAGCTCTCCAGCAGCTCCCGGGAACGGGAGCGCTCACGGGAGCTGCCGCCCGCCATCAGCAGCCGCGCCAGGTCCAGCCGGACCACCGCCGCGCCTCCCTGGTCCATGATCTGCTCGCGCACCGACAGCGCCTGGGCGTAGAACCCCCGGGCCGACTCGCCCCGCCCCAGCTCCGCGTGCGCGTGCCCCAGGTCCCGCAGCAGGTGCCCCTCTCCGATCACGTCCCCACTGTCCCGGCACAGTTCCAGCACCTCGCTGAACGTCCGTACCGCGCGCTCGTGTTCGCCCTGGGACTGCAACAGCTGACCCGCCCGGCGCAGCGTCCGCGCCTGCCCGCCCATGTACCCCACCGAACGGTAGATGCCGAGCGCCTCGTCCAGTCGGTCCTGCGCGGCCGAGGACTGTCCGCGCACCATCCAGATCTGCGCGCTCTGCGTCAGGACGATGGCCCGGCCCACCACGTCACCGACCCGGTCGAAATCCCGCAGCGCCCGGTCGTACAGGGTGAGCGCGCCCTCCTCGTTGCCCCGCATCCGCTCCAGCAGGGCCAGGTCCCGGTGGCACAGGGCCAGCCCGTGGCGGTCGTCCAGCTCCTGGAACAGCCCGAGCGCCGCGGTGAGCGCCGTCCGGGACTCCTCCTTCTGGCTCCGGCCGAGGTGGAGCACCCCGAGCGAGCTGAGCAGGGCGGCCGTGCCCCGCGTGTTCCCGGCGGCCCGGACGGCCTCCAGGGCCAGCCGGTGCGTGCGCTCCCACTCGTCGAAGTAGCCCCGGCCCTCGAATAGGGTCGTCAGGGTCGTCGCCAGGTCCCAGCACAGCTCGTCCATCCGTGCCTCGGCGGCGTGTTCCACCGCCTGCACCAGGTTGGCGTGCTCGCTCTCCAGCCACTCCAGCGGGTCCACCAGCAGCTCGTCGACACAGGCGGCCGGCGGCTCCCAGCGCGGAGCGCTGCCGTGGAGCACCGTGAAGTCCCCGCCGTAGATGCGCCGGTGAGCCTGTTCGGCCAGCGAGAGCCAGCCGCCCAGCATCCGGCCGAGCGCCGCCGTCTGAGTGGCCGGCTCGTCGTGCTCGGCGAGCTGCTCCCGCGCGAACACCCGGATGATCTCGTGGAACCGGTAGCGGAAGCCCCCGGTGGACTCGACCCCGACGACGTCCAGCATCTGTACGTCGACCAGCGGTTCGAGGAGGTCGGAGGGGAAGGGCCGGTCGTCGTCGAGCAGCGCCCCGGCCAGCCAGCCCGGCAGCGTCGGACCCTTCGCGAGGCTCAGCAGCCGCAGCAGCCGGCGGTCGGGGGCGGCCAGCCCGTCGTGCGTGAGCGAGAGGCTGGCCCGCATCGTCATCTCGCCGTGGGTCAGCTCGTCCAGGCGGTGCCGCTCGTTGGCGAGACGGTGCACCATCGAGGCCAGCGTCCAGTGCGCGCGCGCCGCCAACCGGGCGGCCACGATGCGCAGCGCCAGCGGCAGGCCGCCCACGGTGCGGATCAGCGCCTCGGCCGCCGCCCCCTCGCGCTGCACCCGGTCCGCACCGATCACCCGGACCAGCAGTTCCAGCGCGTGCTCGGTGCTCATGACGTCGAGCTCGATCCGGTGCGCTCCGGGCAGCCCGGTCAGGCGGACCCGGCTGGTGACCAGCACCGCGCAGCTGCGACTGCCCGGCAGCAGCGGCCGGATCTGGCTCTCGGACGCCGCGTCGTCCAGGACGACCAGCACCCGGCGGGAGGCCATCAGGGTCCGGTACATCTCGGCCCGCTCGTCCTGCGACTCGGGGATCACCGCCCCGGGGATGCCGAGCGCCCGCAGGAACCGGCCCAGCACCTCGGCGGAGGTCGCGGGCGCACCCGTGCCCCGCAGGTCGCAGTACAACTGGCCGTCGGGAAAGCCCGTTTCGCTGAGCCGGTGGGCGATGTGCGTGGCCAGCGTGGACTTGCCCGTACCGGGCTTGCCCACCACCACGGCCAGCCCGACCGCGCGCTGCCCGCCCTCGCCCAGCAGCGTCCGCTCGATCCGCTCGATCTGCTCCTCGTCGCCGACGAAGTCCGAGGTGTCGGCCGGGAGCTGGCGCGGGACCTCGTCGCGGTACGCGGCCGCCCCGTCCGCCGCCGGGAGCGGGGACGTCCGGCCCGGCAGCGCGCCGGACGGCTCGCCGGGGGCGGTGGGCCGGCCCGCGGCCGTCGCACCGGAACCCGTGCCCGGCTCCGGACCCGACCCGGCGACCGGCGCCGGGTCGTCGGTGCCCGCGGCCTCCACCGCGCCGCCGTAGCCGCCGGTGGCAGGACGGTACGGCGGCGGGACCTCGCCCGCCAGGATCGCCGACTCCAGCGCCCGCAGCTCGCCGCCCGGCTCCAGGCCCAGCTCCTCCACCAGCAGTTCGCGCCCGACCCGGTAGCTCTCCAGGGCCTCGGCCTGCCGGCCCGAGCGGTACAGGGCCAGCATCAGCTGACCGCGCAGCCGCTCCCGCAGCGGGTGGACCCGTACCAGCAGCTGGATCTCCCCGACCAGCTGGTGGTGGCGGCCCAGGTCGAGCTCCAGCTCGATCCGCGTCTCGGCCGCGGTGAGCCGCTCCTCGTCCAGCTGCAACGCCTTGCTGCGCAGCGTCTCGCTGGACACCCCGCTCAGGCAGTCGCCCTGCCACAACTCGGCTGCCGCGCGCAGGAGTTCCACCGCTCCGGTCAGCCCGCCCTGCTTGGCCAGCGCACGGGCTTCGGCCACCGTGCGGGCGAACATCGCGGCGTCGACCAGGTCGCCCTCGGTCTTGAGGACGTACCCGGGGGGCCGGGTGGTGATGGCGGCGGCGATCGCCGCCGAACTGAACAGCTTGCGCAGTCGGGACACGCAGATCTGCACCTGCGTGCGCGCCGTGTCGGGGGGCTCGTCGTCCCAGATCAGGTCGACCAGGTAGTCCGTGCTGACCACCCGGTTCGCCTCCAGCAGCAGCGCGGCGAGGATGACCTCCTGCCGGCCCGGGGGGATGCGCACCGGCCCGGCGTGGCCGGTCACCTGTAACGGTCCGAGGATCCGGAAAACCACCGCGTCCGGGGTCGGCGGAACCCCGCCGGGCGAAACGGTCATGAGTCTCCCAGCTGGGGCATGCCTGATCCCGCTCGCACCGTGTGCACGACACGGTCGAGCCGGGAGGGAATACGGGTGGAGCGGGGGATCAGTCTTCCCGAACACGTCTCCGGTTGTCCATGGTGTGGAGATTTCGTGCGGGGCCACAGGGGGTATCAGTTCCGGCCATCGTGGCCGGTGGACGGCTCCGCGGGTGCCCGCGCCGGTGATAGGGCGGGGATAGCCCCGAGTTGTGCCTCTGGCGCAGGGTGTACCTGCCGCCTTCCGGAGGGGACGCGGCCGTACGAAAGGACGTCCCATGAACCGTCGGTACACCAGGCGGATCCCGCCCAGCTCCGTCATCACCGACTCGGGGGTCGACCACGTACGCCTCGCCTACCACTACCTCGACAGCGGCGACCTCGACGGCTACGGCTCCCTCCTGCACGCCGGCCCGCTGGGTCCCGACCTGGAGGGCCCCGGGACCCGCGGCGCGCGCCACGACATCGTCCGGATCGTCGCCGAGGGGGACTGCGTCGTGGCGATGGGCCGGCTCTCGCCGCAGCAACGGGACTTCGTCGACGTGTTCACCCTCTCCGACGAGGGCATGCTCCGCGCCTGCCGCCGCTACTACTCCGCGCTGCCCCGCTGAACCCGCCCGGCCAGGGCGGCCGGCAGCGGGGCCAGGCCGAGGAGTCCGAGGGTCAGGGACGTGGCGGTGCGGTGCCAGGCGCGGGCGTCGCGCAGCATGGCGTGGCCCCCGGCGGCCATGGGCACCGCGAGGGTGCGGGCGCCGATCCGGTCGGCGCGGTCGAGGAGCTGCCAGGTCTCCCGCGCCGACGTGACGCGGTCGGCCGCGTCGTGGAGGGCGGCGACGCGCCGGCCGCGCAGCTGGTCGACGGGGTCACCGGGCGGGCACCAGGGCGCGAGGGCGACGACCCCGCCGACGTGCGGGTCGCCGGCCAGCCGCAGGGCCGCGCGGCCCCCCATGGAGTGGCCCACGAGCACCACCGGGACGTCGCCCGCCGTGCGCAGCAGGGCCCGCAGGGCTTCCCGGGCGTCCCGGAGGGCGTCGGCCCGCCCGCCGTTCCAGCCGCGGTGCCGGTAGCGCACGTGCCCGACGAGGACGTGGTCGTGCTGCGTGGCGCGGACGATGCCGGTGGCGAACGGCCGCATCCGCAGGGCGGGCAGGTTCAGCCGGGGCGGCGCCTCCAGGGCGTCCGCCCGCCCGCCGTTCAGCACGAGCACGGCGGCCCGGGGTGCGAAGGGCGCCCAGCGGACCGCCAGGGCCTCGTGCACGTCCGCCGTCGTCGGCTCCATCGCGTCCTCCCGCGTTTCCGTACGTCTCAACGCGCCCCCTCCGGTGCCGGATACCAGTCGGCCGGCGTGGGCGCCATGCCGGACCCGCCGTCGCGCGCGGGCCGTACGGCGAGGATCTGGTCCACCCCCATGCGCCGTTCGGCGAAGGCCAGCGAGCTGCCCGCCAGGTACAGCCGCCAGACGCGGGCCGTGGTCTCGCCGACCAGCGAGTCGAACTCGCCCCACCGGTCTTCGAGCGTCCCGCGCCAGGCGTCGATGGTACGGGTGTAGTGCTCGCGCAGGGATTCGACCGAGCGGACCTCGAGGCCGGCCTCCTCCAGGACCCCGACGGTCCGGCCCACGGGCCGCATGTGCATGTCGGGGGCGATGTACGTCTCGATGAACGCGCCGCCGCCCGGTGCGTTGGCGCCGCGGGACATCTGCTGGACCAACAGGCGGCCGTGCGGCCGCAGCGCGCCGTGCAGCAGCGCGGCGAAGGCCGGGTACTCGGCGTCGCCGACGTGCTCGCCCATCTCGACGGCCGTGACGGCGTCGTACCCGCCGGCGTCGATGGTGCGGTAGTGGCGCAGCTGGACGTCGACGAGGTCGCCGAGTCCCTCGCGCTCCACCCGCTCCGCCACGAAGTCGCGCTGCCGGCGGGAGAGGGTCACCGCCGTCACGCGCGCCTTGTGGAAGCGGGCGGCGTGCAGGCCGAGGGCGCCCCAGCCGCAGCCGACGTCCAGCAGCCGCGATCCCTCGCGGAGCGCGAGCTTGCGGCAGATCAGCTCCAGCTTGTCGTGCTGCGCCTGCTCCAGGCCGTACGCGGGGTCGTCGGGCCGGGTCCAGTAGGCGCACGAGTAGGCCATCGACGGGTCGAGGAGGAGGGCGTAGAACTCGTTCGACAGGTCGTAGTGGTGGCTGATCGCGGCCCGGTCGCGCGCGGAGCTGTGCAGCCGCCCGCCGAGCCGGGCCCGCGGCGCGTCCGGCGCGCGGGGCGGCAGACCGACCACGCCCAGACCCACGGCGAGGCTCGTGACCTGGGCCCATCCGGCGCCGGTGGGCCGGACGCGGCCGTGGTCGCGCACGGACTGCCAGGCCGCGGCGAGGCCCTCCGCCAGGTCCCCCTCGATGTCGAGGTCACCGGTGATGTAGGCCTCGGCGAGCCCCAGCTCGCCCGGCTGCCACAGCAGCCGGCGCAGGGCCCGCGGGGAACGCAGGACGATCACGGGGGCGTCCGCGGGGCCCGCCTCCGTCCCGTCCCACGCGCGCAGGCGCACGGGGAGGGGACGGGCGAAGAAGTGGTCCAGCAGCTCCGCCAGCCGGTCGGCAACGGCCCTCATCACACGTCCTCCAGGATCCGGGGGCGGCTTTCGCCGTGCCGGATGCCCGGCGGCCCGTTCATCCGTTCTTCGTAGCGCCCGAGGGCGCGGATTGGTGGACGGCGCGAGCAGCTGCGGGCGGTCCGGGCGGGCGCGGCGTGTCGCGGGAGGCGGCCGGCGCGGCCGCGGGTTCCACTGGGGGACCAGGGAGTGCTCGGCGGGTAGTGCAGGAGGACAGGCGACATGGCGGAGAGCCACCAGGTGCTGCTGATCTCGTTCACCGGACCGGCCGCCGGCCGCGCGGCGTTCCGGGAGGCCCTCGACCTGCCGGGGCTGCGGCAGGCGGCGGTCGTGGAACGCTCGGCCGACGGACTGCTCGACGTACCGGAGAGCCATGTCAGCGGCGCCGGGATCGCGACGGCGGGCGCCGGGCTGGTCGGCGGCCTCGTCGGCCTGCTGGGCGGCCCGCTCGGCGTGCTGCTGGGCACGGCGGCGGGTGCGGCCCTCGGCGGAGCCGCCGAGAACCAGCAGCTGCTGGAGGGCGGGGCGGGCCTGATCATGCTCAGCAGCCGGGTCGAGGAGGGGGCCTCGCTGCTCGTGGTGGATCTGCGGGAGTCCTCGCCGCAGCCCGGCGACGACCTCGCGCGGCGGCACGGCGGCACGCTGGAGCGGATCTCCGAGAAGGAGTTCGCCGCGCAGGTGCGGGCGGCCGAGGAGGCGGCGGAGGAGAGCGACGGGGACCCGGCGCCGGGAACGGCCACGGGGGCCGCGGCGCCGTCGGACGGCACGCCGGCGCGGAGCCGGGAGCGGACCCCGGAGCGGGAGGCCGACGGGCCGGCGGGCGGGAGGCCGGCCGAGGGGGAGCGGCCCGCCTGATCCGGGAGGGGCTGCGCACCCACGGCCGTCGGGGCCGGCGCGGCGGCCCGGCGCCGACGGCCGTGGACCGTTCCCCGCCGCCCGGCGGAGGGTTCCCGCGGGCTCAGTACGATGGGCCGCACTTCACGTGGAACGCGCGATCCCCGGACGGGAGGCCTGAGGATGAGAACCCGGCACGGCACGGGGGACGCACTGCCCCCTCGGCGGGGTCAGGGCGAGCTGGAGGCCCAGGTCCTCGCCGTCCTCGGCGGCGCGCCGGGACCGGTCACCGCGGGCTGGGTGCAGGAACGGCTCCCCGGGACCCTCGCCTACACCACGGTGATGACGATCCTCACGCGGCTGCACGCCAAGGGCGCGGTCGCCCGCGAGCGCGCGGGCCGTTCGTTCGAGTGGGTCCCCGTGGCCGACGAGGCGGGGCTCGCCGCGCTGCGGATGCGCAAGGTGCTCGACGGCGAGGCCGACCGGCAGGCGGTGCTCGCCAGCTTCGTCACCTCGCTCCCGCCGGGGGACGAGCAGCTGCTGCGCGGTCTCCTGGCCCAGACCGACGAGGAAGGGGGCGGCTGAACTCCCATGGGAGTCTTCGTCTTCCTGCCCCTCGTCCTGCCCTTCACCGCCTGGCCCATCGCCCGGCTCGCCGAGCACCACCTGCACCCGAGGACCGCGACCGGGCTGCTCTCCGCCATCGCCGCGGTCCTCGCGGTGTGCAGCACCCTCTGCCTGGCCCTCCTGATGGTCGTCGGCACCGCCCAGCTGCCCGGGAACCCGCTGCCCGACGCGTGGTCGGACCAGGAGGTGCGCGACGCGGTGCCGTACGACGAGGTGGCCGGCATGGCCGCGATCCCGGCGCTCCTGGCCGTGCTCGCCGGATGCGCGGGCATCGCCTGGCGGCACTTCCGCGTGCGCCGCGGCGCGCTGCGCGCCCTCGCCGGGCTGCCGGACCGGGGCGTGGCCGTGCTGCCGGACGACGCGGCCTACGCGTACGCCCTGCCGGGCCGCCGGGACCGGATCGTGGTGAGCTCGAGGATGCTCGCGGAACTCGACGGGCCCGAGCGCCGGGCGCTGTTCGCCCACGAGCGGGCGCACCTCGCCGCGCGCCACCACCGCTACCTGCTGACCGTACGGCTGGCCGCGCGCGCCAACCCGTTCCTGCGCCCGCTGTGCACGTCGGTCGCCTACACGACCGAGCGGTGGGCGGACGAGGAGGCCGCGGCCGTGACCGGCAGCCGCCGTACCGCCGCCCGGGCCGTGGCGAAGGCGGCCCTGGTCGCGCGGGGCGCCCTGGACGCGGCCCTCGCCCACTTCGCGGCGGCGGGTCCGGTGCCGCGCCGCGTGGCCGCCCTGCTCGCCCCGGCGCCCGCGGCCCTGCGGTGGCCGCCGGTGTTCACCGCGGCCGGACTGGCCGCCTGGGGCGCCACGGTGGGGGCCGCGGCCTCCGCCCTGTCCTCGGCGAACGCCGCGTTCACCTTGTTCTTCATCCTCAGGGCCGCGACGGCCCCGCTGTAGGCGTGGCTCCGTCGTAGCGGCCCCGCCGGCGTCGCGGCGCCGCTTCCGGCCGTGTCGCGTCGCTCAGCCCTCGCCGACGAGCGCGGCCAGCTCGCGGTCCAGGCTCCAGGCGTCGGCGCCGCTGCCCCGGTAGACGTCCTCGCCGTCCTCGTCGAGGAGGACGTACGTGTTGACGCCCTCGGCGCGGAAGCGGTCGCGCAGCGCGTGCCGCGGGTCGGCGAGGTGGGTCGGGGAGCCGCCCCCCGCGGGGGCGGCGAAGCCCTGCAGGCCGCTGCCGGCGCCCGGTCCGGCCACCGCGACCACGTGGACGCGGCCCAGGTGCCGGTCGGCGAGCGCGGCGGTTTCGACGGCCTGTGCGGGGCACTCGGCGCACGTCGCACCGTAGAACCACAGCAGTACGGGCTTTCCCGCCAGAGATCCGGCGTCGAAGGGCGAGCCGTCGACGGTCTTCGCCGTGAAGCGGAGCGCGTCGGGGACGGCCTTCGCCGCGGACGGAGCCTGGGGTCCCGCGGCCCCCAGGACGGGTCCGCCGGTCTCGGCCGACGTGCATGCGGCGAGGGGCAGGCACAGGGCGGCGATCAGGGCAGCCGCGGCGAAACGAGAACGCATGGGTGGCACTCTCCCGGTCGGGTTCGGACCGCAACACCGGCAACCGGGGCCGGGACGCCGCCGTACCGGCCGGCCTCGGCCCGGGGTGCCCGGACAGGCCAAGAATGTATGCGTATGAAGAAAAGAAGATGCTATGAGACGCGGTCCCGCGTGCCGCTTCACCCGGACGGTGGATCCAGAAGGCGGTCCGCTCTCGCATTTTCTACAGAGTTGTAGAAACATGGCGCGGAGCGGGGTGCCTGACGTGGCACCTTTGCCCGCCCTTTACGATTGTGGTGGGGACCCTCCCCACCGCGATCCCCGCGGGGCCGCAGTACGGCGGCCCACCGAGTAGAAGAAGGAGCAGTAGACCCGCAATGGGTGAACCTCCCAGTCCGAGCCGTGCCACGGCCTGCCCGCAGATGTTCGCGACGGGGACGGGGGTGGCACGGTGACCGAATTCCTGTTGCTGCTCCTGGCTCTCGCCCTGACGCTGGCGTGCGCCGTGTTCGTGGCCGCCGAGTTCTCGCTGACCACGGTCGAGCGCAGTGAGCTCGAACGCGCCGCGGAGGCGGGTGAGCGGGGCGCCGAGAGCGCCCTGAAGGCCGCCAAGCGGCTGACCTTCCAGCTGTCCGGTGCCCAGCTGGGCATCACCGTGACCTCGCTGGTGATCGGCATGCTCGCCGAGCCGTCCGTCTCCGCGCTGCTGCGCGGCCCGCTGACCTCGCTGGGTATTCCGGCAGGTGCCGTGGCGACCACGGCCACCCTGCTGGGCGTGGCCCTCTCCACCGTCGTCCTGATGGTCGTGGGCGAGCTGGTTCCGAAGAACTGGGCGATCTCGCGGCCGCTGGCCGTCGCGAAGGTCGTCGCCGGTCCGCAGCGCGGCTTCACGGCCGCGTTCGGCCCGCTGATCCGCCACCTGAACAACACCGCGAACCGCCTCGTGCGCCGCTTCGGCCTGGAACCCGCCGAGGAGCTGGCCTCCGCCCGCACCCCGGAGGAGCTCGTGGCCCTCGCCCGGCACTCCGCCCGCGAGGGCGTGATCGAGGCGGACTCCGCCGAGCTCTTCGTGAAGACCCTGCACCTCGCGGAGCTGACCGCGGAGAACGTGATGACCCCGCGCGTCGACGTCCAGGCCCTGGAACTGCACGCGACGGCCGCGGATGCCGCGAAGCTGACGCTGGCGACCGGCCTGTCCCGGTTCCCCGTCTACCGCGACACCCTCGACGAGGTCGTCGGCACCGTCCACATCCGCGACGTCCTCGCCCTGGACGAGGAGATGCGTCCGGTCACCGCGGTCGCCGACCTCATGACGTCGGCGCTGATGGTGCCGCACTCCCTGCCCGTCGACACCCTGCTCGGAAGGCTGCGCAGGTCGCGCACCATGGCCGTGATCATCGACGAGTACGGCGGCACCGCCGGCGTCGCCACGGTCGAGGACATCGTCGAGGAGGTCGTCGGCGAGGTCCGCGACGAGCACGACCCGCTGGAGGTCCCCGACCTCATCGAGGCCCCGGAACACGAAGGCCGCCGGGTGTGGGAGGCCGACGGGAGCGTCCGGCTCGACGAGCTGGAGGAGATCGGTTTCGACGTTCCCGAGGGGCCGTACGAGACCCTCGCCGGGCTGATCGCCACCGAGCTGGCACGGATCCCCGCCGAGGGCGACACCGTCAGCGTCGAGGGCTGGGACCTGTCCGTGCTCGACGTCGACCACCACCGCGCCGACCGGGTCACCGTCACCGCACCCCCGGCCCGCACCACCACCCCCCAGGAGCAGGACCGATGACCGCGATCCAGTTGCTGATCGGTGCCTTCACCCTGATCACCAACGCCTTCTTCGTCGGCGCCGAGTTCGCCCTGATCTCCGTGCGCCGCAGCCAGATCGAACCCGCCGCGGCCAAGGGCAACCTCCGGGCCAGGACCACCCTGTGGGGACTCGAACACATCTCCGCCGTCATGGCCACCGCCCAGCTCGGCATCACCGTCTCCTCCCTCGTCCTGGGCGCCGTCGCCGAACCCGCCATCGCCCATCTCCTGGAACCCCCCTTCGAAGCCATCGGCGTACCCGAAGCACTGATCCACCCGATCGCCTTCGTCATCGCCCTCACCCTGGCGACCTACCTCCACATGCTGGTCGGCGAAATGGTCCCCAAGAACATCGCCCTCGCCGCCCCCGCACCCACCGCACTCCTCCTCGGCCCGCCCCTCGTCGCCCTCACCCGGGCCCTGCGCCCCTTCGTCTTCGGCATCAACGCCTTCGCCAACGTCCTGCTGCGCCTGCTCAAGGTCGAACCCAAGGACGAAGTCGGCTCCGTCTTCACCGACGACGAACTCGCCCGGCTCGTCAAGGACTCCAGTGCCGCAGGCCTCCTCGCGCCCGAAGACGGCGAACGCCTCCGCGACGCGCTCGAACTCGGCACCCGGCCCGTCGGCGACATCATGGTCCCGCTGGACCGCGTCGTGACGGTCGGCGACGACATCACGCCCCGCGCCCTGGAGCGGACCGCCGCACAGCACGGCTACTCCCGCCTGCCGGTCGCCGGACCCGACGCGGAGATCCTGGGCTACCTGCACATCAAGGACGCCCTCGCGGCGGCCGACCGCACCGCGCCCTTTCCGCGCAGCGCCCTCCACCCGATCACCAAGGTGTCCCTCGACACCCCGCTCGACGACACGATGACCGCGATGCGGGCGGCGGGCACGCACCTGGCCGCCGTCACGGGCACCGCGGAAGCCGTGATCGGCTTCGTCACCATGGAGGACCTGCTCGAAGAGCTCGTCGGCGCCGCCGCCCAGGGAGACGACGCCTGATCCCTGCCGCCCGACGGCCGGTACCGCTTCGCGCGGTGCCGGCCGTCGTCGGTTGCGGCCCGGGGCCCGTCCGGGGGAGGTCCGTCACGGTCGCGACGGTCGGTCGTTGTGCCGTTATGGATGATTTCATGGTGAAGATCCCGGCCGACTGGCTCTCCCGGGTGTTCCTCTCGCTCCGCCACGGCGCGTCCGACGACGCCCAGGTCGTGGCCGCGGAGCTCCAGCCGTTCACCGAGAGGCCCGGACAACGGGTACCGGTACCCCGCAACACGGTGCTGCGCACCGAGCAGGCGCTCCAGGGCGAGCTGCGCCGCGTGGAGGGCGGCGCCCGCAGGGAGGAGCTGTCCGCGCAGGTCCGCTACCTGGTCAACGCCCGGCTCAGCCTGTAGCCGGGCCGGGGCCCGGGCCGGGGTCCGTGCCGGGGTCGGCGGTCCGCTCCGCCGGCCCGCGTCGGCTGCGGTGGACGCGGGCCAGGACGAGGACGGTGTCGTCGGTGGGCGGGTCGGGCAGCAGGTTCGTCAGGATGCGGTCCGCCATCGTCTCCAGCGGTCCGCCCGCCCGCCGCACTTCGACGCGCAGCGCTTCGAGACCCGCGTCGATGTCCCGGCCGCGGGATTCGATGAGGCCGTCCGTGTACAGCACGAGGACCGCGCCGTCGGGCAGGGCCCGCTCCACCGTCCGGAAGGGCAGGCCCCCCACACCGAGGGGGATGCCCAGGACCTCGTCGATGGTGTCGACCGTGCCGTCCGGCCGGAGCACCAGCGGCGGCGGGTGGCCCGCTCCGGCGATCAGGGCGCGGCCGGTCGTCGCGTCGTAGACGAGGTAGAGGCACGTCGCCAGCTCGATGCCGGCCTCCTGGGCGCAGGCGTCGAGTTCGGCGAGCAGCCCGTCGGGGCGTGCGTGGTGCGCGGCCAGTGCCTTGGTGGTGATGCGGAGCCGGCCCATGTCGGTGGCGGCGGGCACGCCGTGGCCCATCACGTCGCCCACCACGAGCGCGACCCGGTCGCCCGGGAGGCCGATCACGTCGTACCAGTCCCCGCCGACCTCGGTGATGCGGCTGCCGGGCAGGTAGCGGTGGGCCACGTCCACGTACGGGCCCGTCGTCAGCACATCGGGGAGCAGGGCCCGCTGGAGGGTGAGCGAGATGTCCTGGACGCGGCCGTAGAGCCGCGCGTTGTCCAGGCAGATCGCGGCGCGCGAGGCGAGTTCGCCGCCGAGGGCCAGGTCGTCCCCGGTGAAGGCGGGCCGGTCCGCGGACCGGCCGAAGAGGACGAGCCCCTGCACGGTGTCCCGGGCGATGAGCGGGGCGACGAGGATGCACGCCACCCCGCTCTCGGACAGCAGCCGGGCGCGGGACTCGATCAGGACGGTCCGGGCGAGGAAGTCCGCGTCGACCACGGCGGACACGGGCCGGCCGGTGCGGAGCATGTCGTGGATGACGGAGCCGGGCGGGTAGCGCACCCGCTCCACTCCGCTGACGAGTTCGGTGGCCGGGGGCGGCAGGACCGTCCCCGAGGCGATCCTGCGGGTGATCAGCGGGCGGTCGGGGTCGAACTGCTCCGCCTCGTCCATCCACTCCACCACTTCGACCACGGCGCCGTCGCAGAAGTCCGGCACGACGACGTCGACCAGTTCCTGGGCCGTGCGGCGCAGGTCCAGGGTGGTTCCGAGGCGCGCGGAGGCCCGGTCCAGCAGGGCGAGGCGACTGCGGGCGGCGGTGGCTTCCAGGATGGCCCGCTCGCGGTCCGTCACGTCCACCATCAGCCCGCCCACGCCCGGAGCGGAGCCGGCGACGCCGCTGAGGGGGAAGAAGCTGACCGACCGCACCTGGTCGCGGTCCGGATGCCCCGGGGTGCGCAGACCCACCAGCGTCCCCACGACCGGCGCCCCGCCGTCGGCGACCGCCCGGACCATGCGCCGGTACTCGCCGCCGTCGGACATGATCATGACCTCGTCCACGGGCCGCCCGACGTGGTCCGCCACGGGGATCCCGTCCATGTCCGCCAGCGCCTGGTTGAGGTGGACGTAGCGCAGGTCCTCGTCGAGCATGACCAGCCCGATGGGGCAGGTCTCGAAGAGGGCGTCGAGGAAGGCCAGGTTCGTCTTGACCCGGTCCAGCTCGTCGCTGCGGCTGGCCAGGCTCATCACCACCGACCGGCCGTCGGCGCCCTGTACGGGGAAGACCCGGAAACCGCACGCGAAGGAGCTGCCGTCCCGGTGCCGCGCGGTCAGCCGGCCCCGCCAGTAGCCCCGGGTGCGGGCCCGCTCCACGAGGGCGGCGCAGATGTCGGCGGCCGTGCCGCCGGAGGCGCCGGGGCCGTCCGCGTCGTCGGGGCCGCGCGGGGCGTCGGGCCCGTCGGGCTCGCCTGGCTCGTCGGCGAACAGCAGGGCGCCGGGCCGCCCCAGGGCGGATGCGGCCTCGTGACCGAAGAGGTCCCGGGCGCCCGGCCCCCAGTAGCGGACGAGACCGTCGTCGCCGAGGCCGAAGACGGCCACCGCCACGTGCTCCAGCAGGCTGCCCGGCTCGGACCTGAACGGGCCGCCGCGGGCGTCGCCCCCCGGCCGGACCGATGGCACGAGGCGCCCCTTCCACCCGTCGTTCTGTCCCATCCAGTATGCGGAGGGGCTCCGCCGGGCGCCCTCCGGCGGGAGCGGAGCCGGGCCGGGGAACCGGCGGGCGGGTGCAGGCGTACGGGGCCCGGCGTACGGTGGGTGAGGCAGTCTCCGCGCAGGGTGACGGGAGTCGACATGACCGGCGAGGTCTCCTTCTTCGAGCTCGGCGTCGGCGATGCCGAGCAGGCCCGCACCTTCTTCGGCGGGCTGTTCGGCTGGACCTTCGAGCCGGGCACCACCGACGGCGGCGGCTTCGCGCTCCGCACGCCCAACGTGCCCGGGGGCCTGCACGGCAACGACGCCGGCGCGAGTCCCTACCTGTTCTTCCGCGTCGACGACATGCGGGCGGCGCTCGACCGGGTCCGCGCACTCGGCGGCACCGTCGACGACGTGGAGCTGGGCGGCGCGGACGCGTCGGTCGCCCGGTTCGGCCGCTTCCAGCTCTGCCACGACGACCAGGGAACCCCGTTCGGCCTGCACCAGCCGCCGCCGGGACGCTGAGGCGCGGGCGGGCGCGGTCCCGCGGGCGCCCGGGACCGGGATCGGCCGTTCCCGGGGTCGGCCCGCACTCCGGACGGTCTCAGTCGAGGTAGGCGAACGGGAGCGCGTTCGTGACCCGCCCGCACGGGGTGGCCGCGTAGACGGAGACCGTCGCTGCCGCGGGCCACTGGGGGGTCACGGCGACGAGGGAAGTGTCGCTGAGCAGCACCACGTCCGTGGCCTCCCGCCCGGTGAGGCAGCCGTCGGGACCCAGGGTGCCGAGCAGCACCCGGGTGTAGGGGGTGAGACCGGTCCCCGACAGGGTGAGCTGGGTGCCGCCGCCGCGGGGACCCGCATCCGGCTGGAGCGCGACGGGTTGCCCCTGCGGGGCCCCGTCCGGGGCGCCGGGGCGGACGGGGAACGCGCCGGGGGCGCAGCGGAGGGGGTCGGCGGCCTCGGCGCGCGGGGCCGAGTGGACCAGCGGGAGGGTGCACAGGGCGAGCGCGGCGATCAGGAGCGCGGTTCTGCGGCGGGTGCGCGTCATGGCGGAGCCTTCCGGTGACGGGGCGGGCGCGGAACTCCGGGCCCGCCCCATCATGGGGAATTCGTACCGCACCAATACAGGACGAATCGCCGAAGTCGCACACGATCCGGTGGGCGGCCCTTCCTTCCGCGAGCCCATGTGGAGCACCGGTCCGGGAGATGCCGTTCCGCGGTGGGTATGGCTGTGAGCCCGGGCCCCGGGCGCCCGCACGGCTGACGCCCGGACGCCGGCCCCCGCGCCCGTCCACCCCACCGCACGGAAGGAACCCCGCATGCGGACCGTCACCCTGAACAACGGCGTCGAGATGCCCGTCCTCGGCTTCGGCGTCTACCAGATCCCGGCCGAGCAGACCGAACGGGCCGTCAGCGACGCCCTCGCCGCCGGTTACCGTTCCCTCGACACCGCGGCCGCCTACGGCAACGAGGAAGCCGTCGGCCGTGCGGTCAGTGCCAGCGGCATCCCGCGGCAGGAGCTGTTCGTCACCACGAAGCTGTGGGTCTCCGACGCCGGCGAGGACAAGGCCCGGCGGGCCTTCGAGACCTCCCTGCGCAAACTGGGCCTGGACCACCTCGACCTCTACCTGATCCACCAGCCCTACGGCGACGTCTACGGATCCTGGCGTGCCATGGAGGCGCTGCACCACGAGGGCCTCGTCCGGGCCATCGGAGTCTCCAACTTCCACGGTGACCGGCTCGTCGACCTGATCGACCACAACGAGATCGCCCCGGCCGTCAACCAGGTCGAAACCCACCCCTTCCACCAGCGCACCGCCGACCAGGAGTTGATGCGTGAGCGAGGGGTGCAGATCGAGTCGTGGGGCCCCTTCGCGGAGGGGCGCAACGACCTCTTCACACACCCCGTGCTCAGCAAGATCGCGGCCGCGCACGGCAAGTCCGTGGCGCAGGTGGTCCTGCGCTGGCTCCTCCAGCGCGACGTGGTGGTGATCCCCAAGTCGGTGCGGGCCGACCGCATGGCCGAGAACCTGGACGTCTTCGACTTCGAGCTCGCGGCCGAGGAGATGGCGGCCGTCGCGGATCTGGACACCGGGGAGTCGCTCTTCTTCGACCACCGCGACCCCGTCATGGTCGGCCGGCTCGGCACCCACACCCTGGACGGCTGACCCGCGCCGTCGTACCGCGTCCGGCGCCACGCGCCCGACGCGGTACGACGGTTCCCACCGGCCGCCAACCCCTGGCCGGAGGTGGCGTGGCATCGGACGGAGCGCCGATAATGATCCGGTGACACATGGGAATGAAAGCGGTCAAGACGGCGCACAGGACAACGGCGGCCTCTTCGTCATCGCGATTCCGCTCGGCCTGCTGGCCGGAGTGGTGGTGGGCGCGTTCCTCGACAACGTGGGGCTCGGACTCGCCGTGGGGCTCTCCGCGGGCGCGGCGGTCAGCGCGATCGGCTCCGCGCGGAGCACGCCGGGCAGCGCCGACGACACCTGACGGGCCCGTCCCCCGTGCCTCCGCGGGAGGGCCGCACCGGCACCCGGCCCCGGCACCCGAAACTTCCGGCACCCGGCGGCCCCTCCCGCGGCGTGCGCGCTGATCAGGCCGGTGAGGCGACCAGCCGTGCCTTCGGTGTGGTGCGGGTCGGGTGGTGGGGGTGGGGGGTTGGGGTGGTGGGTGTGGTGTCGGTGAGGAGGGTGATGAGGGTGGTGCGGGCGCGGGCTACGCGGGAGCGGACGGTGCCGATGGGGCAGTTGATGGTGGTGGCTGCTT
>NZ_JBVJGW010000044.1:0-28460 GCF_055587105.1 Streptomyces sp. NPDC048461
GGACGGCGATGGCGACCCACCAGAGAATCTTCACCGCGAAACCCGCGCCGAAGAGGATCAGT
Organism: Streptomyces sp. NPDC048461; assembly: GCF_055587105.1. Classification (NCBI taxonomy): domain Bacteria; kingdom Bacillati; phylum Actinomycetota; class Actinomycetes; order Kitasatosporales; family Streptomycetaceae; genus Streptomyces; species Streptomyces sp. NPDC048461. The sequence continues at coordinate 63 of NZ_JBVJGW010000044.1, forward strand.
GCCAGCAGAAGAACGAGAAGCAGGGGAACCATGGTTATCAACCTCCGAGGCACCGTGTGCCCGACCCCGACCCCACCATGCACACGATCTTATCCGTTTCTTATCCGCGCAGGCGGGCAGGCGAACCGGCCGGCATCACACGCCCTCCCCCGGAGCGCCCGGGAAGAGGTGCGTGTGGCCGCACACGGCCAGAAAGGCGCCGGTGCCGGTCCCGGCGGGCCCGGGGGAGGGCTGGGACATGAGGGGACTTCTGGATCCGCGGCGGGGGTCGGGCGGGCCCTGAACACTGCGGCGCTGCGGCCGGGCCTCAGCTGTAGACGAGCAGGTGGTCGCAGGTGTTCGTTCCATCGTGCAGCGAGGCGTCGCTGTTGAGGACGTAGAAGGTCCCGGTGAATCCCGCCGCCGTCACCTTCGGCACGACGACCAGGGTCTGGCCCGCCATGTCCAGTCCGAACCGCCTCACCACGTACTGGTTCAGCAGGGGGAAGAGGTTCTGTGTGAGCCCGTCGAGCCTGAGGATCCGGTACGTGCGGTCGCCCGAGCCCTGCGTTCCCGTCACGGCCGCCCGGTACCGGGGGTCTCCCCATTGCGCGGGCTGAGGGGCGATCCGTCCCGCCGCCTCGAGGTCCTGCAGCCGTCGTTGCGTGCTGTCGCGGATGCCGGCCATGTGGATGTGCAGCTGGTTGAGGCGCCGGGCGCTCTGCGAGTTGATCCCCAGCCCGATGTAGGGGTACTGCACGGGCACGTCGCCCCCGCTGCGGGCGTTCTCCCACGCCTCGTGCCAGTAGTTCGCCACACCGGACGTCACGAGGAACGGGCACTCGATGCCCGTGACCCTGCAGCTCGGCAGGAGGAGGTAGTTGTGCTGGGTTTCGGGTTTTCCGTGCAGCACCACGTAGTTGGGGGTCGTCTTGAGGCAGTCCGGCCTCTGCCCGCTCGGCGGGACGATCCCCTGCGTGCAGTACTGCACGTCCTGCCACAGCGGGTCGGTGTCGGTGGGCCTGCCGCAGAGGGGCTGCAGCTGGGCCGGCGGGCAGGGGCTCTGCCCGCCACCGGGAGGATTCGGCCCCGTGGGACAGGGGCAACACGACGGCTCCGCGGGCGAGGGGACGGGACCCGCCGCCGCGGACGCGGTGGCGCCCGTACCGGTCAGGAGCGATCCCGCACCCAGGGCGCCGGAGAGCGCCACGAACCGACGCCGGGGCATGCCGTTCGCCTTGCCGAGGGCATTCATGTGTGAGCTCCGATGGTTGACGACCGCTGCTTCGATCCGAAATTAGGTGGTGACCCGCCCTTTTCCCGGCAAGGAACAGGGGCGGACGCCGGGCATTAGGCCAGAAGGCCGTCATGCCCGGCGGGGACGCCCCGGCCCCGGCTTCCAGCTGGAGACCGGCCACACGGCCCCCGCGCACGAGCACCGGTCCCTCCGGTTCGGCTGTCCGGGTGGTAAGCGGGTCGGCCGGTGGGGCCGCGGGTGTCAGGGGTGTCGGGGCGGGCAGGGGCGCGAGGACACCCCCGGCCCTTCTCAAGGAGAACGCCCTCGTGACCAACCTCTGGAACTACCACCCGACCGCGCGCCCCGGGACCGCTCTCGACCTGGTCGGCTTCGACGTCGAGGCGACCGACGGAAAGATCGGCAGCGTGGACGAGGAGACGACGGAGGTCGGCTCCGCCCACATCGTCGTCGACACCGGATTCTGGATCTTCGGCAAGCACGTCCTGCTGCCGGCGGGCACGATCCACCGCATCGACCAGCAGGAGAAGAAGGTCTACGTCGCCCTGACGAAGGACCAGATCAAGGACTCTCCCGAGTACGACAAGGACAAGCACCGCGGCGACGCCACCTACCGCGACGAGCTCGGCCGGTACTACAAGGGCCAGAACATCGGCATCTGAACCCTCCCGCAGCCACCCGGAGAAGCCCCCGACGCGCACCACCCCCGGCACGGCGTGGAGCCCCGGGGGCTGCGCCGCCCCTCCTCCTTCGGGAGGGAGGGGCATGCCCGCAGCGGGGAGCGTTCAGCGGAGCAGCGCCGCGCGCAGGGTGACGCCGTGCCGCGTACGCAGCCGCCGTAGCTCCCACAGTGCCGCGGCCGTGACGGTCAGCGGGGCTCCGAGGAGGAAGGCCACCCGAACACCGACCGACACGCCGTCGTAGGCACCCCGGAACACGTCGACGAGGGCGACTTCCCACACGAGCAGCGTCGCGAGCAGCGGGGGCACCGTCTCGTGGAGGTCCGCCGTCCGGAAGACGTGCACGAGCGACTGCGCGATGCCGTAGAGGGCGAAGGGGCCGAGCCACAGGAGAAAGGCGCCCAGGGCGAACAGCAGTGCCACCCGCCCGGCGGACGCCGTCCAGTCCGTGGTCTCGTCCACGTACCCCAGACCGGTGATCAGCCGTGGCACGGCGAGCGCGACGACCAGCGCGAGCAGCGCTCCGGCCGGTTTGCCCACGCGGCGCAGGAACAGGCGCCGGTGGGGTGGGCGGGCCGCCGCGACGAAGACGGCGACTGCGACCGGGAACGTCACCCCCAGCGTGATGAGGGTGGTACGGATCTGACCGAAGCGGTCGTCCACCACGGCGTCGGCGTCCGACGCCAGCCCGTAGGACAACAGCATCCACGTGACGGCGACCAGCCCGACGACCGTCCGCAGCAACTGCACCCTCTTCACCACCGGGTCGTCGATCCGGTCCGGCCGGGACGGTGTGAACACCACACGCCCCACAGCGATCGGATTGAAAAGACGTCGGAAGGTCAGCCGGCGCGCAACCGGTGGCCAGGGCCCCGCCGCAGGTCCGACAGGTGAACCCGCGCCCGACGGTCGTCCTCCCCCTTGCGCATCCCAAGATGCCCCGCTCCCGGTACCGCTCATCCCCCGTGCCCTTCCCGCCCGTTACCCCCGCCGTCCGCGGGGCCGTCACCATCGCTGGATGACGTGATCGGACGTGGTCCAGCGCGATGTCCACCGCCACCCACGTTACGAGCACGGAGCCCGGCGGGACACCAAGTGCGCCCAGAATCACGGCGACGGGGGAGAAGGGAGCCCGCCCGGCACCACGGCGCCGCATCGGCCTCGGCGGAATCGGGGGCGTCCAGCGGGCCGGCCGGGCGGGTTCGGGTACGCGGACATGCCGGTGGCCTGGACCCCCGATCGGGACGGGGGTCCAGGCCACCGGCATGCAGCGTCCGGGGCTGCGGTGTTGTCGTAGGGCTACCAGCGGTACCAGCGGCCGCTGCTGCCCTTGGGGCGGGCGACGAAGCCGACCAGCCACAGGACCAGGACGGCGATGGCGACCCACCAGAGAATCTTCACCGCGAAACCCGCGCCGAAGAGGATCAGTGCCAGCAGAAGAACGAGAAGCAGGGGAACCATGGTTATCAACCTCCGAGGCACCGTGTGCCCGACCCCGACCCCACCATGCACACGATCTTATCCGTTTCTTATCCGCGCAGGCGGGCAGGCGACCGGGTCGCTGTCGCTGTCGCTGTCGCTGTCGCTGCCCGCGCGGCCCGCGGGCCGACGGCGGGGCATCGGCGTTCCCGTCAGTGTTCCGGGACCGGGGCCACGTCCGCCGGCCCGTCCCCGTAGGCGATCTTGGCCCGGTAGTACGTCTCGGCCGCGTCGGCGAACCTGCGGACGAAGTAGGCGTTGATCGCACCGCCGGCCAGCGCTCCGAGCAGCGGGACGCTGCCCGTGGCCGCCTTGGAGCCGAGCATCATCGAGAACTTCAGCGCCACCTTCTGCGTGATCTTCTGGAGGAACGGCTTCGACAGCTTCGCCATCGCCTTGCCCCCCGACTTCCCGGCCAGCTTGCCGCCCACCACCACCGCGCCGGTGTGCGCGCCCTTCGACAGGACCTGCGCCATGACCGCCTGGGCGTAGGCGGGGTAGGCCGCGTTGAGCGTGATCAGGCCCGCGGTTCCGGCCGCCCCGGCGGCGCTCACGCTCAGCGCGTCCGGCTCCAGCGCCCCCGACCACAGGCCGAGGATCACCTCCAGGTCGTCCTCGGCGTCGACCGGGGCGCCCAGTTTGTAGCCGATGCCCCAGGCGCAGACGGCCATCTTCCGTAACAGCACCGCGAAGTCACCGGCCAGCGCCGCCAGATGGGCCACCGGCACCGCCATCGCGACCGCGCCGGCGGCCGCCGCCTGGGCGGTCTGCGAGGTGCGCCAACCGCGCAGGGTCGCGTAGTTCGCCGCGGCGGTCCCGGCCGAGCTGCTGTCACCCCCCACGGTGTTGAAGGCCTTCAGGAATATCTCCGCAGTGATCTCAGCCGCCATGATCCGCCCCTCCCCGCCACCCCGGCCCGCCGCCTGCGACGGGCATCCTCGGTCATGTCCGCACCGCGCATGGCGCAAACTCGCCCGTCGGGTCGGCTGTAGTGCGGGGGAGGGTGTGCCCGGGCCCGCGTGCGGCGGGTGCTGCTCAGGTGCCGCGCTGGTCGTGGGCGTTCTGCCGGAGTTGCCCGATGTTCCGGGTCAGGGCGTCGAGGTGCGCGGCGAGTTCGGTGTCCTGGGGGCGCAGGTGGGCCCGGGTGTCGGTCAGGGGGCGTACGAGGCGGGCGGCGTCGTCATGGCCGAGGGCCAGGTTCAGGGCGCCGATCGCGTCGGCGGCGTCGGCGGGCAGGCCGGTGAGGGCGGTGATCTGTGCGGCGAGGCGCCGGAGGTCGGCTGCGTGGTCGCGGGCCCAGGCGGTGACGGTGCGGTCGGCGGCGCGGGTGTCGCGGGTGGCCTGGACGCGTTCTTCGCCGGTGGAACCCGCCGCGCCGGGGCGCAGTCGCAGGTAGCGGCGCTCGGCGGCCTGGCGGCTGGCGACTCCGAGGGGTCCGGCGAGCTCGGCCCAGCTGGCGCCCTCGCCGCGGGCCGTTTCGATCAGGCCGCTCTCCCAGCCGGCGAGCTGTTCGCGTACCTCGCGCAGCGTCAGCAGTGCGGCCAGGGCCGGGTGCGGGCCGGAGCCGGCCGCGGGCGGCGCTGCGGCAGGCGGGTGCGCGGACGGTTGCTGCGCGTCCCTTACGGACTGGTTGATGGCCTCCAGGGCCGCTGCGGCGGCGGGGAAGGGAACCGGTGTGGCCGGCGGGGCGGGTTCGGTCATGGGACTCTCCGTCGTCTCGTCATCCTCCAGATGACTCCGTGCTTGTCATCGTTTCGATGACATGTTACAACGGATGCACGTTGAAGCGCATTGGCAGTTTCTGCCTGAGCCAACTGGAGGTGTTTCGCGATGTTGATGCGCACTGACCCGTTCCGCGAGATGGACCGGATCGTCCAGCAGCTGTCGGGTACGTCAGGGACCTGGTCGAAGCCGTCCGTCATGCCGATGGACGCCTACCGCGAGGGCGATGCGTACGTGATCGCCTTCGACCTCCCCGGCGTGGACCCGGAGGCGATCGACATCGACGTCGAGCGGAACATGCTGCGGGTCAAGGCCGAGCGCCGTCCCGCCGCGAAGGCGGACACCGTGCAGATGGAGCTCTCCGAGCGTCCCCTCGGTGTCTTCTCCCGCCAGGTCGTCCTGGCCGACACCCTGGACACCGAGCGCATCGAAGCCGACTACGACGCGGGTGTCCTGACCCTGTGGATCCCGATCGCCGAGCGCGCCAAGCCCCGCAAGATCAGCATCGGCGGCGAGGCCGGCCGCAGGCAGATCTCCGGCTGAACCCTCCGGCACCAGCCGGCAGCGGAGGGCGGGAAGACCCGGTTCCCCCTCCGGCACCCCGCCCTCCGCACCCCCTTTGACCCCTTCACCCCTTTCCGGAGGTGACGTGATGTCGATGCGCAGGGAAGCGTTCCTGGCCCACGTCCAGGAACGCGGCGAGTACGAAACCCCCGAAGAGGCGGACCGCGTTGCCCGCGTCGTCCTGGCCCTGCTCGGCGCACACCTGGTCGGCACCGTGCGGGCCGAACTCGCCGCCCGCCTCCCCGAGACGTACGCCCTGATCCTCCTCAACCCCCTCCAGGCCGCGGAGCCCCTTTCGCCGGAACGGTTCGTCCGCGCGACCGCGGCCTGGATAGACGGCGCCACCGAGAAGACGGCCCTGTGGGACATCGGAGCGGTCCTGTCCACCGCGGCCGCCGCCGCGGGCGAGGACCTCACCCACGAGGTCCTGCTCCAGCTCCCGCCCGGCTACGACCTGCTCTTCGGCCACCCCCAGCCCACCTGACCCCGGCCCACCCGGCCTCAGCCCACCTGACCCCGGCCCGGCCGGCCGTCACCGGCCGCAGGCCGCACCCTCCGCAGAGAAAGGCAACCGCAGCCGTGTACGACCAGCCGCGACCGAACCCGTCCCAGACGTTCATGACGTTCGACCAGTTGCTGGAACGCGTGCGCTACGAAGGTGCCTACCCGACCCGCGAACGCGCCGCGGAAGCCGTCCACCACGTCCTGGCCGCCCTCGGCCGCCAGCTCACCGGCGGGGAACGCGCCGGCCTCGCCCAGTGCCTGCCCGTCGAAGCGGCCCTCACCCTGACCGCCCAGGTCCCCGACACCGAGCACCTCACCGGCTGGGGCTTCGTGAAGGACCTCGCCGCCCGCACCGGCACCAGCCCGGCCGTCGCCCGCTGGGACACCGGCGCCGTACTCGCCGTCGCCGGCCGCCTCGCCGGCCCCGACCTCCTCGCCCGCATCCTGCGCCGGCTGCCCGACGGCTACGCCCTCCTCTTCGGCCAGGTCGAACTGCGCCGTCCCCAGCCGCTGGCCACGGCCGCCTGAGGAGCCGGCGCGGGCCCGCGGACGCGGTGCGGGGGCCGGCCGTGCGGCCCGGCCCCCGCCTGGAGGAACCGGGCCCGCCGTGCCGTGACCGGGCCGACGACCCGGGTGCGTCTGCTTGGGATTCCGTTTGTGTGGGCACACGGCCCGCGCAGACCATTCGTGCAGGGGAGGAACGGTTTCATGTCCCACGTCGCCGCAGCCACCACGACCGCCCGGAGTGCAGCCCCCGACACCTTCACCCGCACCGAACCCGCCGCCGTCTCCGGACGCCTCGCGGGGCCCCTGCCGCAGATCGACGACCCCCGCGAGGTGGCGCCGGCGGACGCCCGGGAGCTGTCGCGTCTGTTCCTGGTGCGGCTGAGGGAGCTGGAGGAGGGGACGCGCGAGTACCAGTACGCGCGCAACACCCTGATCGAGATGAACATCTCCCTCGTCCGGTTCGCCGCCCGCCGCTTCGCCGCCCGCATCAGCGCCGGTATCGAGATCGAGGACGTCATCCAGGTCGGCACGATCGGCCTGATCAAGGCCATCGACCGCTTCGAACCCGAGCGCGAGGTCGAGTTCTCCACCCTCGCCCTCCCGTACATCACCGGCGAGATCAAGCGGTACTTCCGCGACACCACCTGGGCCGTCCACGTCCCCCGCCGCCTGCAGGAACTCCGCGTCGAACTCGCCAAGGCCCAGGAGGCGCTCACCGAGGTCCTCGGACGGGCACCGCGCGTCAAGGAGATCGCCGAGCACCTCGAACTCTCCGAGGAGGACGTCATGGAAGGCCTGGTGGCCGCCAACGGCTACACCAGCGCCTCCGTCGACTCGGCCACCGGCGCCACCGACCGCACGGCCGCCACCCGCGAGAGCAGGCCGCTGAGCGACACGGTCGGTGACGTGGACCCGGCGATGGGGCTCTTCGAAGACATCCACACCCTCGCGCCGCTCCTGCGCGAACTGAGCGACCGCGACCGCGAGATACTGCGGATGCGCTTCGCCCAGGAGATGACCCAGTCCGAGATCGGCGTCGAACTCGGCATCTCGCAGATGCAGGTGTCCCGCCTGCTCACCCGCATCCTGACCCGCCTGCGCAGCGGCATGCTCGCCGCCTAGCCAGGCCGTTCGGGGGACCGCGACACCGCTTTCCCGGCCCTCCACGGTCCACCGCCCGCAGCCCGCCCTGCCGCCTGCCGGGCCCCATGGGTGCCGCGGGCGCCGCGGGCGCTGCGGGTGCCGCCCGGCGGGTTACCGGGGGAGGAAGGCCCGGACGGTCTTCCCGCCCTCGGGCTCGGGCGTGACGACGACGCGGTGGGCGAGGTCGTTGACCATGTGCCAGCCGAACCCGCCCGTCCCCTCGACGAGGTCGGGCGTCCGCATCCGCGGCATCCGCGGGCCGGGATCCCCGACGGCGACCTCGACCGTGCCGGGGCGGGCGGCGAAGCGGAGGGTGTAGGCGCCCCCGCCGTGGCGCAGCGCGTTCGTCACGAGCTCGGAGACGACCAGGACGACGGTGTCGGCCTGCTCCCGGCCGATGGCCGGCTGCCCGAGGGCCCCGAGGAAGGCCCGGGCGGCCTGGCGCGCCTCGGCGACGGCGGACAGGGAACGAGGGGCTGTGCGCTCGGCGCTCGTCGTGGTCATCACGCGCTCCGGGGTCTGTTGTCGGTGTCCGGCCCTGCCTGCCCGGTCGTTGTGCCCCGGCCCGCAGCCGTTCAACCCGGCAGCACCCGATTACCTCAACGACGCGCACGCGAAAAACTATGACGGCCAGAGTAGACATTGGGCGATCGCGTGGTTATGGTTTCTCTCGTAGCCCAGAGAGACCGAAGGGCCTGGCAGAGACGAACTGCCGGGCAATCAGTACCGAAGTACCCGTAGTTGCAGTGCGGTGCGGTGGTGGAGTGTCGAAGCCAGGGTTTGTGCAGGTCGGCGACGGGACTGGTCACCGGACCGGGTGGCCCGCAGTGATCAGGGGCCGCCGTGGGCAGTACCGCAGTGGTGCAGTACCAGCAGTGAAGTCGATGGGCAGTACCTCGGTGAAGGCGTCGGGCTGCGGACGCGCGCACCGGGAGGTTCGGCAGTGGGGTTCCAAGCCAGAGCAGACGCAGGACGGGCGACGGGGCTGGCTGCCGGAAGCGTGGCGCTCGGTCAGGCCGCGAGCAGTTCCCAGTGGTGAGTAGTTGATCGTCCGAGGGATGAACGGAGGAATGGGGCGCCATCAGGATCGCCCGGGCCGAGGTCTGAGTCCGGGTACCGCAGGACATCGATAGCGAGGTGGTCTCCGGTCGAGCAACCGCGATCCCCGCACCCCCCGTCCACCCCCCCCGGACGGGCGAGCGGAGTAAGTAGGCCGGCGCAGTATCAGGGCCGGCAGATGGTGTAGCAGTTCCTTCGGGGCCCGGGTGCCATCAGGCGCCCGGGCCCCTCCGCATGTTCCACAGAGAGGTGAAATGACCGCAGACGACTCCTTCAGCCGTCTCGACGACGATGACTTCCCCGCCTACACGATGGGCCGGGCCGCCGAGATGCTCGGCACCACCCAGAGCTTCCTGCGCGCGATCGGCGACGCCCGTCTGATCACCCCGCTCCGCTCCGCCGGAGGCCACCGCCGCTACTCCCGCTACCAGCTGCGCATCGCCGCCCGCGCCCGCGAGCTCGTCGACCACGGCACCCCCGTCGAGGCCGCCTGCCGCATCGTCATCCTCGAAGACCAGCTGCAAGAGGCACAGCGCATCAACGCCGAGCACCAGCAGGCCACCGCCACCGCCACCACGGCCGCTGCGCCGGCGCAGCCCCGGACCGCGGCCTGACCGGTACCGCCCTCACGCACCCTCACGAGCCGATGTGCACGCGTGATCGCGTTCTCCGGAGCGTTCGACCCGGCGACCCTGCCTGCGTGACGCCCGTGGGGTGGGCGTCACGCGGGGTGGTCAGCGACGCATGTGCAGGGTTCCGTAGAGGCCGGCGACGGCGGTGATGACACCGGCGAAGCCGGCCTCGCCGACGGTGAGGTAAATGCCGGCGCAGGTGGCGAGGAGAGCGATGAGCACGACGGTGTCGTGATGCCGGTTGCGCGGCGTGCCGGGCGACGGGGCCGGTTCCTGTCGCGCGGGGGACCGCGTGGGGTCGGGGTCCGGGGCCGTGGGGACGGGCGTCGGGGGTGTTGCTTCGGTGTGGGTCATGCCTCCAGGAGAGCGGCCGGCGGGGCGGTATCCCCAGTGATCCGTACGGGCCCGCACGGACCCGGACGCCGCCCCTCCCGGGCCGGGCGACCGCGGGCCGGACTCGAACGCCGCCGAGCGTTCGGCATCGTCCGACGCATTCCGCGTACGTACGGCCCCAGGCCCTCTAGCGTTGCCTTTCGGACAGGGGAGGGTGATCCGGTGACAGACGACGACCCCGGGATCGAGCCGAACGATGCCGCCGCCGTGGACGCGTTCGAGACGGCGCTGCGCGCGTTCGCCGGGGAGCTGAACCGAATCCACATCGCCCACGGCGCCCCGTCCTACTCGGTCATGGCAGGCGCCTCGGTCCGGCCGAGGCTGACGAGGGCCGGCCTCAACGAGATGCTGACCGGCAAGCGGTTCAGCTCCCTGGAGGCCCTGCTCGAGTTCGTCCGGGTCGTCACGATCCCCCCGGGCCTCCCGCCCGCCGCTGCAACGGGCTTCCGCGCGGACCCGGTACTCGTCGCCGCATGGCGCGCCCGGTGGCAGGAGGTGAAGCTGCTCCAGCACGCGTCACATCCGGCCCGCAAACGCCTCCGTGCCACCGTGCGGCAGAGCTTGGACGCCGCCGCCCAGGAAGCCGAAGCCCTGCGCGAGGACGCCCGCACCGACGCCGAACGCCTCCGCGCCGCCGCGGAGGCGGAAGCCGCCCGCATCCGGGCCCAGGCCCGGCACGAAGCCGAACAGCTCCTCCACCACGCCCGCCGGACGACCGGTCAGGACGGGCCGCCCACCCACGAGGGAACAGTCCCGCACCCGCCGAAGCCGGCCGCCGGCGCCGGCGGACTGCGGCGGGCTGCGGGTCTTGTCCTGCGCCCCGCGCTGCGACCGCTGACCGCGGCGAGTGCGGTGGCCGCTCTGGCGCTGGCCGCGGTCCTGGCCGGAGACTCCCTGACCGGAACACACGGCCTCTGCCCGCCCGGCCAGAGCCGGGCCGGCGGGCAGCTCATGCCCCGCGCCGGCCTCCCGGGCCGGGAAACCGTGCAGCGGGCGGCGTTCGCCAAGCCGGCGGACATCATCTTCATGACCAACCTCAAACCCGCCGACTTCCCCAAGCCCTCCTCCAGCCCGCAGACAGCGACCTCCCCGACCCCCGCCCCCACGACGCCGAGCCCGACCCCCACGCCAAGCCCCGCCCCGACACCAAGCCCCACGCCCACGGTCACCCCCTGCGCCCCACAGGCCCGCAACCGCTAGCACGGGCACGAGGCCCAGGCGGCCCGTGAGGGCTGTACGCGCCTCTGCGGTACCGGAGACGCACGGGGCGCGGGATAATCGGGTGCATGGTCACGCCCTCCTCCAGCAGTACGGAGCCCTCGGCGGCCGAGGTGCTCCACGCCCGGTACGCGGCCCGGCTGCCCGCCTCGCTGGAGAAGCTCGCCGGGCCCCGGCACGGCGTGGTCGAGCTGCCGCTGCACGTGGCCTGGTCCGGACTGCGCTCCTACGACCTCGACCGCCCGCGCCTGCGCATGGGGCTCTACCGCACCGTCCTGGCCGAGGGGCAGCACGAGGACCTCGTAGCCCTCCTGAACCGCGACCTCCTGCTCGCCCAGTGGCCCGTCCTGCGCACCCTGGTCAGCCGGCACCTCCGCGAGGTCTGGGAGGACACCTTCCCCGAGCTCGCGACGACGGCCAGCAGACGCACACGTCGCCCGCGTAGTTGAGCGAGGGCCTATCCCAGGCGGTGTCCCGTCAGACCGATGAGCGACCTTGCTGAGCCTGAGCGCTCTGGTGCGCGCTGCTCCGCCTCAAAGCCGTCGGGGGCCGACACCGTCCTCGGCGAGCGTGTCGCCGGGGTTCAGCAGGGCGCACGCCTTCATCGAGAGACATCCGCATCCGATACATCCGGTGAGCTCGGCCTCGAGCCGCTCGATGGTCTGTCGGCGCTCCTCCAGACGACGCTTCCAGCTCCGCGAGGCGCGCTGCCACTCCTGGTGACTCGGCGGGCGGTCGAGCGGCACGTCGGCGAACGCCTCTCGAAGGTCCTGCAACGGGATGCCGATCCGTTTGGCCACCGAGATCAATGCAACACGGCGCAGCATGTGCCGGGGGTAGCGACGCTGGTTGCGGTCGTCGCGTTCGGACGCGATCAGGCCGAGCTCCTCGTAGAACCGCAGGGCGGAGACGGCCGCCCCGGTCCGCGCGCTCACCTCGCCGATGCTCAGCCAGTCGTCCGGGGTGGCCCGGACACCGCCGGAACGGTCGCTCGTCATGCAAAGCCTCCTGTTGACCTCAAGGCTACTTGAGCCCATACGGTCGGCTGCACCGGAACGGCAAGCAGGAACACCACGTGGAGAGGACGGCAGTTCGGTGACGTTTGTGATCGCCTTGCCCTGTGTGGATGTCAAGGACAAGGCATGCATCGACGAGTGCCCTCTCGACTGCATCTACGAGGGCGAGCGGATGCTCTACATCCAGCCTGACGAGTGCATCGACTGCGGAGCGTGCGAGCCGGTGTGCCCGGTCGAGGCGATCTTCTTCGAGGACGACACCCCGCAGGAATGGCAGCACTTCAGCACCGTGAACGCCGAGTTCTTCTCCGACCTCGGCGCCCCCGGCAGCAGCTCGAAGGTCGGTCCGATCGAACGGGACCATCCGATCGTGGCAGCGCTCCCGCCTCAGGAAGCCGTAGACCCTCCGATCCCCGCGATCCCGCCCCTCGCTTGACGACCGGTCACGGTGAGGCCTCACCCAGGCTGAGGATCATGCCGCGTCGGGGTCGGTGCCGATGGCACCGACCCCGCGTAGCGAACGCCCGAGGTCTCCGGTGAGGATGCGGGGGTGGCGCCGCCACCACCACAGGTCGGGGCCGGGCAGCCGGTGGAACTGACCGAGTGCCTGGCCGTCGTCGTCGACGGTCGCGGCCCTGTACCGAGCGTCCAGAGCTTTGATCTGCGGGGTCCAGAGCTGGACGATGTGCTCGTCCAGCAGGACCCACGCCTCGTGCAGCCAGTTCCGGCAGTAGAGGTCGTTGGTGTACTCGTAGATGTCGTCGCCGTAGCCGTGTTCGATGATGTTCGCCAGGGCGGCCCATGCGTTCACCCTGTCAGCGACCGTGAATGCCGTCCGCCAGCCGCGCTGGTGCAACAGCTCTCCCACTTCGGATTCAGTAGCCACGGACGTGAGGCTCTCACGCCGAATCCGTTCACACGACTGAGATGTGTCCCACCAACGGCTCGCCGGCCCGCAGCATCATCAAGATGAAACGATCGCGCTGCGGCCGGTGTGATCACGGCGCCGGAGCCGTCCCGCTCTGCCCCCTTCAGCGGGCTCAGCCTGCGGCAGTTCGGGAAGATCGTGACCGTGCTGCGACGCGAGGGCGTGGACGCGGTCTGCGAAGGCGTGCCGTGGACCTTCGGGCGGAGCTGAACGCCCGGCAAGCGCTGCACACGGCAGGGGGTACGGGCCCCGACCGCCCGCCGGGCGTTGCTCGAACGCACCGCACGAGAATCCCGCCGGACCGGAGCGACAGCTCACGACGCGCTAATTTGAGGCATCCCGAAGCAGAGGAGAGCCCCGTGGGCAAGGTTGTCATGTACGGCTCGGTGTCGGTGGACGGCTTCGTCGCGGACGAGAACGACCAGCCCGGACCGCTGTTCGACTGGTTGTCCAGCGGTGACGTCCCGTTGGACGAGAGCGGTCTGCTGAAGGTGTCGCAGACGTCCTACGACTACACCCGGCCGTACTGGGACCGGATCGGCGTCACGATCGCCGGCCGCCGCGTCTTCGACCTGACGGACGGTTGGGACGGGAAGCCCCCGAGCGGCATCGACCACGTGGTCGTCGTGTCGCACCGGCCGATGCCCGAGGGCTGGGACCCCGAGGCGCCGTTCCACTTCGCCGACGGCGTCGAGGCGGCCATGGCCACGGCGCAGGAGCTCGCAGGTGACCGCACGGTCGAGGTCGCCGCCGGCGACGTCGGTGGCCAGATGCTTGCCGCGGGCCTGGTCGACGAGGTGCGCATGGACGTCGTACCCGTCGTGTTCGGGTCCGGCAGGCGCTACTTCGGGTCGGTCCACGCGCAGCACCTGTTGGAGGATCCTGACGTGGTGATTCAGGGCAACCGGGTACTCCACCTGCGCTATCGAGTGCGCCGTTGACCGGTCCGAGCAGGTACGCGAAGAGGTCCACCGCGAAGAGGTCCACCGCGAACGGTGACACAGGACCGGGCCTCCGGCAGGACGTCTTCCGGATCTTCCGGATCTTCCGGATCGGCGGCCGCCGTGCCGCATCGGGGAAGCCGGACGATCCCGGCGGGCCCGGCCGAAGGTGACCGAGGGATTCCACCGAGCCGTGCGCTTCACGGAGGTTCACATGCCGCAGGACGTCGAGTTCCACCTCCCCTTTCCGGTTGCCCTCAGCGCGGATGTGGAGGGTGCGAGGGAGCGGAACCTGTCCTGGGTGGCCGCGACCGGCCTGGTCGGGGAGGGCCGTTCGCTGGAGTGGTACGCGTCATGGGACATGGCGCGGCTGGCCGCGCTGGGATTCCCCTACGCCCGGGGACCGGCGCTCGATCTGTGCACGGACGCGATGGCGTTCTTCTTCGTCTTCGACGACCAGTTCGACGGCGCTCTGGGCCGGGATCCCGCCAGGGCCGCTGCCGTCTGCCGGCAGATGATCGACCTCGTCCACGGCGCCCGCCCCGCCCGGGGCGCGGACGCCTGTACGGCGGCGTTCGCCGACATCTGGACGCGCTGCACCGACGGCGCCGATCGCGGCTGGGTCGCGCGGTGCGCGCACGAGTGGGAGTACTACTTCGCCACTCAGGCACACGAGGCCATCGGCCGCCTCCGCGGGACCCCCGGTGACATGGAGACGTATCTCCAGGTCCGCCGCGGCATCGCGGGCACCGACCTGCCGCTCTCCCTGGGCGAGAGGGCCGCGGGCATCACCGTCCCGGCGGCCGCCTTCCACAGCCCGCAGCTGCGGATCATGCGACAGGCCGCCACCGACGTCACCTTCATGTGCAACGACGTCTACTCCCTGGAGAAGGAGGAGGCGCGAAACGACATGGACAACCTCGTCCTGGTCATCGAACACGAACAGGGCTGCACCCGCGAGGAGGCCGTCGAGCAGGCCCGTGAGGAAGTCCGCCGCCGGGTCGAGCGCTTCCGGGAACTCGCGCCGCAGCTGCCCGGCCTGTACTCCCGGCTCGGCTTGAGCGGGCAGGAGCGGGCCGCGGCAGGGACCTACGTCGAGATCATGGGCGCCTGGATGAGCGGTTACCACACCTGGCAGACCCGGACCCACCGCTACACGCGCGCCCCCCGCGTCCTGCCGCCCACCAGACCCGGCTACTTCGACCAGGTACTGCGCGCGTAACCGCCCTTGACGGCGGCCGCCTCGACCTCACCGCGCCCGTCCGGCGGTGCCGGTGGTGGCGGCGGTGGTGGTGGTGATGCCGTGTCGCAGGGCGGCGAGGCCCCGGGCCAGTGCCTGCCGGCCGTCGGCGGGCATCGCGTCCAGGGCGAGGGCGAGCCGGCGCTCACGGGTTGCGCGTATCTCCGCGAGGTGTGACTCCCCGGCGGGGGTCAGCCCGAGGATGACCTCGCGGCCGTTGCCCGGGCAGGGGCGGCGGCGCAGGAGTCCGGTGGCTTCGAGGCGGTCGCAGAGCCGGGTCATCGAGGGAGCGGTCGCGCCGAGGAGTTGGGCGAGATCCCGCATGCGCAGGCCGGGCCGGCGGTCGACGAGGAACAGCAGCCGCAGCTGGGTCGCGGAGACCGCCGACGTGCCGGCGCCCTGGCGGGCGTTCTCGTACAGGACGTCGAGGAGTTCGGCGATGTCGCCGATCGGGTGCGCGCCGCCGTGGCGGGGGACGGGGGGCCCGGAGGCCTGTACGGGCATCTGCGTTTCTCTCTGCGGGAGCGCGGTGTCCGCCTCCGCGCGTCAGGTGACCGCTTCCGGTCCGCCGGAGCGGGCCGGAACCGGTGCCGCTGTTGCGCTGATCCGCCCCGGGGCGGCGGTGGACGGGCGGCCGCTGTCGCTGTGGCCGGTGAGGTGCTCCAGGGTGCCGGTGATCTGCAGCATCCGGTCCAGCTTCGCCGGCCGGTTGTGGAGGTGGAGCCGTACGCCGGCGGCGTCGGTGGCGCGCCGGGCCATCAGGAGCGTCGACAGGCCGCTGGAGTCGACGGCGCTCACCCCCGCGCAGTCCACGTGCAGATCGCGCGTCCGGCCCGGTTCGGCGAGGGCTTCGGTGACGGCGTCGAGGAGGGCGTCGGCGTGGTGGTGGTCGAAGTCGCCGTGCAGTTCGATGCGGACCGCGCTGCCCATGTCCGTGCCCGTGCCCGTGCCCGTGTCGGTGCGGGTGAGGCGGAGCGGGCCCGGTGCGGGGTTCATCCGGCCACTCCGCCCACGGTGAGGGGCGTACCGGTCAGGCGCACGGTCGCGTGACGCAGGATGTCGGTGGCCCGGGGGAAGTCCTTCAGCTCGCGGCCCAGGACGTCGAGGGCGGGCGGCAGGCTCTGCGCGGGGACCCCGCGGGCTTCGAGGATGCCGGCCGTCCACAGCAGGAAGCGGGAGAACAGCTTCTCGTCGCCGGTGTAGAGGGCGGTCCCGAGGAACTCCACGATGTGGGACAGGTCCTCGGCGGTGCGCTCGCGCTGCGCCTCGTCGTAGCCGCGCATCGCCGGGTACCTCTCCTCCAGCCCGGTGAAGACGCTGCGGACGAGTTGGCGGCGGGTACGGGTGACGAGGGTGTACTCCTGGTCGGCCAGGTGCGGCAGGTCGTCGATGGGCTGGTGGTCGGGCTGCGGGCGCGGCAGCGGGCGGCCCTGAAGCCGGTCGGCGGCCGTACGGGCGTCGGGAGCCCAGGCGTCGGCGCCGAGCAGGCGGGCGTACTCGCCATCGGGGCCGAACGCGGCTCCGCCGACGAGGACGGGGGTGCCGGCGGCCTGGCAGGCGGTGATCGTGGCGTGCGCGGTCGGCAACCGGGTCGGGATCGAGCTGGAGAGGGCGACGACGTCCGGCCCGGTGCGGTGGATGTGCGCGACGAGGTGCGGGGTGGGGACGTGGGCGCCGAGGTAGTCGACGTGCCAGCCGCGCAGCCGGAGGACTTCGGCGACGAGCCGGGCCGGCAGGCCGTGCCACTCGCCGTCGACGCACGCCACCAGGACCCGCCCCAGGGACGGTTCGGTGGCGGCCGCGGGGTGTTCGGCGACGACGGCGACGGCGCGCTCGTTGATCGCGGTCGCGGCGTGTTCCTGGGCGACGGTGATCCGGTTGCCGGCCCACTCCTCGCCGACCCGGCCCTGCACCCGTGCGATCACGTCGAGCAGGACCGCCTCGGGGCCCGTGCCGTCATCGAGCGCCCGGCGGACCACGGCGGCCGCCCCGCGCTCGTCGCCGGCCAGGACCACCGCCCACAGCCGTTCCACCAGGTCCTCAAGGGCTCCGGGGCCCGCCGGTCGTACCGTCACGCTGTGAACCTGCCCCGCGTGCGGCCGTTCACCGCGCTGAGATGGTTGGTCGGCGGGGCGGAGACGACCACGACGGCCATGTCGTCGTGGGTCCCGGTGCCGACCCATTCGGAGGCGAGCATCTGCACCCGCTCCACGACCGCCTCCGCCGGGATCCCGGCGCACTCCGCGAGGACGCGCTGGAGGCGGGCCTCGCCGAACATGTCGTCGCCCATCGGCCCGCCGCGGGCCTCGGTGATCCCGTCGGTGAACAGCACGCAGGCATCACCCGGTGCCAGCGTCGCGAGCACGGTCGCCGCCGTCACGTCGGGCAGTGCGCCGACGAGCGTGCCGTGCGTGGCCGCCTCCTCCACGCGGCCGTCGGCGCGCACGATCAGCGGCGCGGGGTGCCCGGCGCTGGTCAGCCGCAGCTTCACGGTGCTGCCCTCACGGGCCGCGGAGGCGAGGACCATGGTGGCGAAGCGGGCGTTGTGCGTGTTCAGCAGGGCGGTGTTGAGGAGCTTCAGCATCCGCTGGTGGTCGTCCGCCATGGGGAGCAGGGCGTGCAGGGTGTTGCGGATCTTGCCCGTCAGCACGGCTGCTTCCAGGCCCTTGCCGCAGACGTCGCCGAGGACGACGAGCGAGGCGTCGCCCTCGACGGCGGCGGGGTGGACGTCGTAGAAGTCCCCGCCGATCCGCTCGTGGTCCTGGGAGGCCCGGTAGCCGCCCGCGTACTCGACACCGGAGACCTGGTGCAGGAACGGGGGCAGCAGGTCCCGCATCAGCGTCTCGCTTATCGACGCCTGCTCCGCGTACAGCCGGGCCGCCGACATCGCCGCCCCGGCGCGGGCCGCGAACAGGCGCGCGAAGACCTCTTCCTCCTCGGTGAACCCGGCGCCCCCGGTACGGCGCAGCAGGACCAGGGCGCCCGCGGGAACGCCGTGCCCGGGCAGCGGCGTGATGACGATCGACCCCACCTCCCCGAAGCCCTCGGGGATCAGCCAGGCCGGGGCGGTCGCGGGATCGATCCAGCGGGACGGCACGGGCGGGAACCCCTGCAGCGCCTCCGCCAGACCCGGGACCGCGTCCGCGAGCGCGGTGACCCGCGACGACTTCGGCGTCCCGCCGCGCAGGCAGGACACGACCGGCAGCTCCCGGCCACGGGCGGGGGAGATGACCAGGGCCGCGTCCGCGAGGTGCTCGGCGGCCATCTGCGCGGTGACGTCCATGCACCGCTCCAGGTTCAGCGAGGACAGCAGCAGGTTCGACGCCTGCCCCAGGAACGCGGTGCGCTCCCGCTCGATCCGCAGGGCCTCACGGGCCAGGCGGTGGTCGGTGTCGTCGACCAGCCACCACACCACCGTGCCGTCCTCGCGCACCGTCGGATGCGCCTCGTACGAACGCTCCCCGACCGGACCCTCCACCAGCCCCTCGGCTCCGGCCGCCCCGGGCCCGGCAGCGCCGGGCACGAGACAGCGGACGTGGGCGTCGGAGAGCCAGGCGGGCACGCTGCCCGCGATCGGTGACCCCGGGCGGGCGCCGGGGAAGAGGAGGCCGGCAACCTCGTTGGCGAACAGCAGGGTTCCCCTGCCGTCGGCGACAAGCACGGGGTAGGGGGCCTCACTCCACGGCGTACGTACCGCGGTGGCAGCTTCCTGAGTGGTATTCACCAAAATGCGAGGGCCCGTTGGACGAACCCCTCACCTCATAGCCTCTCGGAGAAAATGGTTGCCTCGCGGCAACCATCCTCCATCCGGCACCCTCCTGGCAACCGGCCACCCCTCGGCGCACCGTCTCCCACCGCCCGCACGCGCCCCCTTCACGGACGGAACACAGTGAGAGCCGTCACCCCGCCGGCGGAACCACAGGCCCCCGAAAAGGCCCGGAACGGCTCTACCGGGCCGCAGAGGCCGTCAGACCATTCGGCCGCCGCACCGTCGGCCCCTCCGGCCGCAACCCTCAACCTGCGGACGTGTGTACGAGGATGTGCGCCATGATCGGAGACAGAGACGAGACGGTGGCCATCGAGACCACACCCGACGGCACGACCGTCGTCCGCGTGCACGGCGACCTGGACGACGGCACCAGCCCCGCCCTCACCCGAGCCCTGTCCGCCGCGGCGGCCGGCGGCTCCCCGCGGACCGTGGTCGACCTGTCGGAGGTGTCCTTCGCGGACTCCTCCGCCCTCCACGCCCTCCTCGCAGCCCGGCAGGCCCACACGGCGGCCGGAACCCTCCTCGTCCTCGCCGGCCCGCTGCAGACCGCGGTCAGCCGCCTGTTCGAGGTCACCAGCACCCGGCCCGCCTTCCGGTGGGCCGACAGTGTCCACGCGGGGATGACATGCTGAACACGGCACACCCACCGGTTCGAACCCCCTCACCAAGGGCAGGCGATACAGCGTGAATCCGCCCGCGGACGACGACGGCACCCCAGGCGACGGCAACGGCCGCCCCGCGGCGCAGGCGATCGGCACCGCGGCGGCCGCCCGCAGGCGGGTCGCCGAGCTGCTCCGGGCCGCGGGCGCCGCCCTCGACAGCACCGGCGCCGCGGACGCCCTCCTGGTCACCTCGGAGCTCGTCACCAACGCGATCCGCCACGGCGGCGGCATCACCGCCTTCCACGCCGCCCTCGACGGCGACACCCTGCACCTGGCCGTCAGCGACGCCAGCCCCCGGCACCCCGAGCCCCGCCCCACCGCCCACGGGCACCCCGGGGGATACGGGTGGCCCCTCGTCCGGCGCCTCGCCGAACACGTCGACATCACCCCCCGCCACGGCGGCGGGAAGACGATCACCACCGTCCAGCGCCTCATAACAACCCAGACATAAAGCGCGTACCGCCCATGCCGGAATGGCCGGCACGAGTGGAACACAGCAGACAGGTACGCATGAGCGATGAAGAAGTAGCGAAAACGATCTCCACCAGAATCGCCGCGTACCTCGCCGTGGTCCGTCCCCGCGAGCCGGACCCCGACGCCCTCGCCCAGGTCATCCTCCGCGCGCTGCGCCACGCCGGCCTGCTCGCCGACACCGACCCCGCGCCCCGAACCGACGACAAGGCGCCGGGGGAGCAGCAGGTCCTTCCCCTGCCGGACCGGGACGACGGGGTACGCGTCATCGTGTGCGCGGGGGAGTTCGACCAGCAGACCCTCGGCGCCGTCCGCGAGGCCGGCGCCGCCGCCCTCGCCGACCCGGCGATCCGGCGGATCGTGCTGGACGTCAGCCGCATCACCTTCGCCGACTCCTCCATGCTCAACGAGCTCTTCCGCCTCCGCCGCGGCAGCACCCTCGTCCTCGTCGGCCCCCTGCCCCACTCCCTGGAACGGGTCCTGGAACTCACCCAGGCCCGAACCCTGTTCCAGGTCACCCCGGACATCGAGACCGCCCGCACCGTGTAGCCGCACGCTGCGCCCGGCGACCCGCTCGTCTCAGGTCCCGCTCCCGGCGGTGCGCGGGGGTGCGGGCACGCCGAGGGCGAGGAGGGCGGTGTCGTCGTCCAGGCCGTCGCCGAACCCGGCGAGGAGGCCGCTCAGCGCGGTGATCAGGGACTGCGGTCCCGCCGGCGGCTGGGCACCGGTGAAGGCGCGCAGGGCCTCCTCGCCGTAGAGCTCACGGGCGGGACCGGTGCGTGCCTCGGTGAGGCCGTCGGTGTAGAGCAGCAGGGTGTCGCCGGGGAACAGCCGGGTGCGGGCGGCCGTGAACCGGGCCCAGGAGAGGATCCCGATCAGCATTCCGCCCGGGGTGGGCAGGTAGTCGCTGTGCCCGTCGGCGCGCTGGATCAGCGCGGCGGGATGGCCGCCGGAGGCCAGGTGCACGCCGACGTGGTCGCCGCCCGGCTCCAGGACACCGAAGACGGCGGTGCAGTAGCGGGGGTCGCCGCCGCTGCTGTACCGGTCGTACAGCACGGTGTTCAAGGTGGCCAGCACGGTGACGGGGTCGGGATCGTGCAGCGCGGCGGCCCGCAGGGTGTAGCGGGTCAGCGAGGTGACCGCGGCGGCCTTGGGGCCCTTGCCGCACACGTCGCCGAGGAAGAACGCCCACCGGCCCGCATCCAGGGGGAACAGGTCGTAGAAGTCTCCGCCGAGCAGGTCCGGGGAGGCCGTGTGGTAGTATGAGGCGGCTTCCAGCCCCGGCACCTCGGGCAGCGCGAGGGGCAGCAGGTTCTGCTGGAGGACGGCCAGGGCCTCCTGGAGCCGTTCGCGGTCCTCCTCCGCCCGACGGCGCGCCTCCTCCGCCTGACGCCGCGCCTCCTCGGCCTCCCGCCGGGCCTCCTCGGCGGCCTGGCGGCCCCGCAGCAGCTCGGTCTCGTAGGCGCGGCGCTCCCGGGCGTCGAAGACCGTCGTGCGGATCAGCAGCGGCTCGCCGGCGCCGCCGGTCTTCACCCGCGAGGTGACCAGGACCGGCATCCGCTTCCTGCCCGCGGCCCTGAGGTCCAGGGCGACCCCGCTGACCTCACCCTTCATCTGCACCATCGGCGCGAAGTGCGTCTCGTGGTACAGCTTGCCGCCCACGGTGAGCAGGTCGGCGAACCGCATCCGTCCCACCACCTCGGACCGCTCCAGGCCCAGCCACTCCAGCAGCGTGGTGTTGATCTTCGCGATGGTGCCGTCCATCAGCGTCGACAGGTAACCGCACGGCGCCTGCTCGTACAGCTCCTCCGCACTGTCCTCCAGCAGGGAAGTGAAGACCGCCGCGTCCCCGGCGGCCGCATCCGCCTTCCCGTCCGGCTCCCGGTCCTCCTCGGTGCGGCACATCACCGGGCCGCTCCGAGGAAGTCGACGATCGCGCCCGCGGTGGCCTCCGGCGCGCTCAACTGCGGGCAGTGGCCCGTCGCCTCCAGCGTGACCAGCCGGCTGCCGGGAATCGCGTCGCGGACGTAGGCGCCGACCTCGCGGGGAGCGATCACATCCTGCCTGCACTCCAGCACCAGGGTCGGCACCGTGACCGACCCCAGGTCCCCGCGGCTGTCCGACAGGAACGTCGTACGCGCGAAGACCCGCGCCATGCCCGGGTCGGTCGCGCAGAACGACGTCGTCAGCTCCTCGCCGAGCTCCGGCCGGTCCGCGTTGCCCATGATCACCGGGGCCATGGCCGCCGACCAGCCCAAATAGTTCGACTCGAGCGACTCCAGCAGCTCGTCGATGTCGTCCTCGCTGAACCCGCCCCGGTACCCGTCCTCGTCGATGTAGCGGGGAGAGGGAGCGACCATCACCAGCCGCGCGAACCGCTGCGGTGCCTTCGCGGCCGCGAGCACCCCGACCATGGCACTGACCGAATGCCCCACGAACGTCACGTCCCGCAGGTCCAGCTCCTCGCAGACCTCCAGCACGTCCCGGGCGTAACCCTCCAGCGAGCCGTACCGCTGCTCGTCCCAGGCCGAGGCCTCCGAGCGCCCGGACCCCACGTAGTCGAAGAGCACCACCTGGTGATCCTCGGCCAGCCGGGGGACGACCAGGCGCCACATGTTCTGGTCACAGCCGAACCCGTGCGCAAGCAGGAGCACCGACCCATCCGTACGGCCGACGACGCTCACGTTGTTCCTGCGACGGATATCCATACCGGCAGTCTCCCACCACGCCGATCACCCCGGGCGGCAGCGCCCCGGGAGCCCCGGCCCCGGGCCGTGCCCCCTGCTCCGGCCGTGCGTCCGGGCGCGCTCCTGCCGCGCCGGTGAACGCGCGGGTGCGAGCACCTGAACCCGAGAGCCGTGTCCTGCCGACTCGAGCTCGGGGCACGGCCAACCGCCCCGCTGCGTCCTACCCCTCCGGCTCCCAGGCGCGCAGCAGGTCGAGCAGCCCCGGGTCTCCGTCAACGCGCAGGGAGCCGGCGGAGATACGGTCGTACAAGTAGAGGACCAACTCACCGGCCGTGCCGTGAACGGCGGCGCCGGCCTCGTCCGAGTCCTCGCCGGCCTCGGCCGCGGGCGAGGGCGAGGGCGAGGGCGCGGGGACGCGCGTCGAGCGTGCACCGTCGCCGTCGACCGTGAGGCGCCAGGAGCGGCCCTCGGCGGCGTGGAAGTCGAAGGCCGTGGGCTCGTGCGGCCAGGCGCTGGGCGTCGCGACGCAGGTGAACAGGAACTCCTCGACACCGTCGAGTGCGACCTTCGACGGCAGCGGCTGCGCGGCGCCCGAGGCGAGCCGGACGTCGTAGGTGTGCACCGCGCTCTCCTGGACCCGGTGCCGGGCAACCCCGCCGGCGGTCCGCGGCGTCTGCAGGGCGCTCCACCACGCCCAGCAGCCGGCCTCCGGTCCCGCCTCGCGCAGGGCGCTCAGCAGAAGCCGCGTCGACGCGGCCAGCCAGGCCAGCAGGGCCTCACGCTCCCGCGGCACCTCCAGAGCGGCGCGCGCGGCAACGGCCTCGGCCGGGGGAGCGCCGGCGGGCCCCGCGCCGACGATGGCGGCCCAGAAACGGTCCCCTCCGCCCAGGTGCTTCACCAGATCGAACAGCGTCCACCCGGGGCAGGTCGGCACCTCTGCGTCGAGACCGGGCGCCGCGGCGACCGCGGTACGGAAGGCGGTCGACCGTTCATCGATCAGTCGCAGCAGGTCAGGGAAATCAAGATTCTTTTCCACGCCGGATGTCTATCACCGCGCTCCGATGATCGGACAGCGATTTTCACAGTCGCCGCCGGTCGGCCGTCTGCGGACGTCGTTCTCGCCTCCCACCGCTCGGATGACGTGCTGCGCACCGCTGCGAGGACGCTGGTGCCGTGGCGGTAGGCCCGGCGTCGTACCTGCGGGCGGGGTGGTGAGGCGAAGCGGTCGCATCTTTTGCGAACGATGTGCAACCGTTCCGCCGCCCTTCATGTCACACCATGCAGGAGCGACCAACTCCTATGACCAGCAGGGGGAAACATGAGGCTCACCCGTCCCGTCCTTACCACCACCGCATTCGCCGCGCTGGCCCTCGGGGCCACGACCGCGCTGGCGGCGCCCGCCACCGCCGCGCCCAACACCACGCCGCAGAAGGTCTGTGGAAGCGCCTTCAAGACCGTGAACTCGGCCGCCATCGGCTCGCTGGGCACCGTCTACCTGACGTACAACGCCGCGAGCGGCAAGAACTGCGTCGCGACCATCCGCAACAACCCGGGTGCGGCCGTGGACATGGCGCTGTGGATCGAGGTCAACGCGACCTCGGAGCGGGGCGAGGACTACGGCCGGTACACGTCGTACGCAGGCCCGGCCTACGTGTACGGCAAGGGCCACTGCGTCGACTGGGGCGGTGGCATCAGCAACGTGCACGTGCAGGTGTACAACTCCAACTGCGGCGCGCGCAAGGAGCACCGGGTCACCGAGGTCCGCTGACCCGATCTCCTCCTGACCGCGACGTTCCGCGACGTCGCGCCGTAGCGCCGTCGTGCGGTCCTCGGGGGCAGGGCCTACGACCCGACGACCACGACCGCACGGGAACCGCCGTGGTCCGGCTCGCCCCGGCAGACTCGCCGAGTCTGCCGGGGCGAGGGCTGATCCGCGGTGTCCCGCGTAAGGCGCCCTCTCCGGCGGGCCTGTCACAGGCGGCCAGTAGCCTCCCGCCATGCAGACAGCGCTGATGATCTACGACGGCTCCGCACCGGCCGATTCCGACGTCCCGCGTACCGGGGGCGTGCCGCTGGCTCCTGCCGGATTCGCCTGGCCCGTGTGCGGCTGCGGGGGACCGCTCCAGTTCTTCGCCCATCTCCCCGTCGAGGACGATGTCCTGTCGGTGTTCCTGTGCCAGAACGACCCGGGGGCGTGTGAGTTCTGGGACGCGAGGTCCAGCGCGAACAGGGTCCATCTGTTTCCCCGGGAGGAACTGCGACCGGTAGCCGTACCCGTGGCGGGACTGACGCTGCTGCCCGCCACCTCCGCCATCCGCACCCACGTCGTGACGATCGACCCCGAAGACGCCTGCGACGAGGAAGGGGTCGAGCCTGACGCCTACGACCTTGCCCGCTCGGGATGGAAGCGGGGACCCGACGAACGGTTCGGGCAGCAGCGCGAAGTACTCGGGTCGCTCGGAGGCAGCCCCTCCTACCTTGAGGACGACCGGCTGCCCGCGTGTCCCTCCTGCACCGGCACCATGGAGTTCGCGGCGCACCTGGAGGAGGGGATGACCCGGGAGACCTCGATGAACCTCGGCGGTCAGCTCGGCTACGTCTTCGTCTGCCGCCCTTGCCGAACGGGAGCCTTCCTCACGGACTGAAGGCCACCTGCGAGGGCACTGAACGGCCGCTGCCGGCGGCCGCGGACCGGGTGTTCGCCACCGGCCCCGGGGTCACTCGCTGCGGGAGGGCCCACCGGGTCCCGCACGGATGCCGTCAGCCCGTCAGCCCGTCAGCCCGTCGCGCCGGGCAGAGCCGTGAAGGTCGCGCTGGCTGACCGCGAGGACACCGCCCCTTCCACTGCGAGTTCTCCGTCGATGGAGATCGTGCACTGGAGCCAGCCGTCGGGGTGCTCGGGGTTGGACGTGACGATCGTGAGCATGGGTATCGCGTTGATGCCCGACATCACGACGTCCTGCTTCCACGGCGTGACGCCGGTCTTGACCCGCTTCTCCTCTCCTTTCAGAGGGTTGCCGACGGCGTAGGTCACCTCGAAGGAGCCGGTGCCCGTCACCTCGTAGGTGACCTTGGTGCCCTGCTTGCGGCGGAAGGGGAGGAACGTGCTGTTCATGTGCGGGCCTCTGCGAAAGCGGACAAGGCGGAACTCTCCGTGATCCTCGCACGTGCTGCCGGGACGGCCCGCGGAGGTACCGGCCGCGGCCGCGGCTTCCGCGCCCGCCGCCCGCGTCCTTCAGCCGTCGGTGAGGGCGATGGCCGCGGTGATGCGCTTCCCGGCGGGTTCGCGTTCGATCCCGAAGGTGCGGGCGACGCTCATGACGATCGCGAGCCCTTGTTGTCCGATGCGCAGGGGGTCGGGGGGCAGGAGTGCGGGCGGGTTGGGGTTGCTGTCCCACACCGCCACTTCCACACACCCGTCCCGCACTTCCAGATCGAGCCGGCTCGGGCCGGGCGCGTACTTGCGGGTGTTGGTGACGAGCTCGCTGACCACGAGCTCCACCAGGTCCAGGGCACGGTCGCTGACCGGCAGGTGGTGAACGTCCTGGACGTCGGCGAGGAAACGACGGGCGAGGTGGCGGGCTGCGGCGATCGGCTCGCTGCCCGCGTACGCGGCGGAGCACGCTATGGGGGTGGGACGGGTCACCACGGGCTGTTCGGCCTCCTATGCCCTCTCGGCGCGGCCACGCTGCGGACGCGGCCACCGAAGGACTCTAACCGCCTGCCCCCGATCGGTCAGCGCAGCACCCGACCGCCCGCTGCTCACGGGCCCCGCCCCACGAGCCGCAGCGGAACGCAGAAGCGGAATCACCGCGGCCGCATCCACCCGGCTGCGGTCGGGAAGAGCCTGGATTCCGGACCACCGACAACCGGTGTTGTCTGCGCCGGTATGTTGTCAGCCGGTAGCGGCGCCGCACTACGGCGCCGCAAGCAGATTCTGGGGAGTACGCAGGTGGAACAGCAGGTCCGGGTCCTACCCGACGAGGACGGTATCCGCGTCATCGTGTGCGCGGGCGACTTCGACCAGGACACCCTCGAACCCCTCGACCGGGCCTGCACAGCCGCCGCGGACGACCCCGCCGTACGACGCATCGTCCTCGACGTCACCCGGATCACCTTCGCCGACTCCTCCATGCTCAACCTGATGGTCCGCATGCTGCACACCGGCCGCCTGGTCGTGGCGGGCCCGGTGCCCGTGCAACTGGGCCGTCTCCTGGACTTCACCCAGGTACGCGACCTGCTCCGCACCACCGACGGCATCGAGGCGGCGCGCACCCTGTAGGAGGAGCCGGGCAGCTCCAGCGCCCCCGAGTGCGCGGCGGAGGCGTGCAGTTCGCCGCACTGCCGGACGACGGGCCCGGCGGTCGGGAGCTTCGGCTCGCTATCATGACCCGATGGCCGGGACCGGCAAGCCAACCGAAACGCCAGCGCCTCGCGTGGTGGCCCGCGCCGCCCGCGAGAACCTCGGCGAGTTCGAGCAGCGGGTGCGCCGCCGCCCCGGCCTCGGCGGGGCGGCGGCGTGCCTGGTGATCCTCGTCGTCGTCATGAACTTCCTGGTCAACGGGCCGGAGAACGCCTGGGGCCGCGCCGTTGTGGTGACCGGCCTGCTGATCGTCACCCTATGGGGCTATGTCTGGTTTCATCGCGTACGTGGTGGCCTCTACCTGTTCTCGGAGGGTTTCGTCGATGCCGCCGGCAGGCGCATGGTCAGCGTGGCGTGGTCGGAAATCCGGTCGATAGAGGCCGACGAGACGCAGTTCGCCATCAACTCGCTTCCGGCGGGCAGCGCCTTTGCCTACGAGGTGGCGATCACGTCGCGGGTGACCGGCCACCAAGCCGTGTGGAGGTTCAACACCACGTACGTGGGCGTACACGAACTCACCGAACACATCTCCCGGCGTTCCCGTGTCCCGATAACCGGCCTCACCGACCCCTACCGACTGTGAACTGGCATCGGGCCGGTCGGAGGATCTGCCCGCTCGTGACTGCCGCCAACTCGCCGACGGGCACCCGCGAGCCCGCGCCGACGTGATGCACCGCTGTCTGCCACTGTCGGTGGAGCCCTTTACCCTCCTCCCATGTCTGTCAACATTGATCTTGCCTTCACCGTTACAGGCGTCAGCGGTGAGCCGCAGGCCTGGGAGATCGTCCGCGCTCTGGAAGAACTGCTGCGCGAAGAGTCCCTGATCCTTCAGGTGTCCCTCGGGGTGGCCGTGGATGACGACGGCGCGTTCTTCGTGTCCGGCGAATCCGACTTTCCGCTCGGGATCAGCCGCTTCTACCTGTGGCAGCCGCACTTCGAAGGACTCTTCGCGTCGACCGTCGCACAGGTGGCCCCCGATGCGAGCGCGAAGGTCCAGTGGGGCTACCCCGACGAGGGGTACTGACCGGGCCGGTCCCCAGGCCGCCGACGAGCACCCTCCGCATCCCTGATCACGAGCCACAGCGGGAGTACTAGGCCGTTTCTTAGCGATCACCTCGCGGCCCAGATGTGGATGGCCGCGAGGTGGAGGGCCGCCTGGTAGGTGGTCGCGGTCTTGTCGTATCGA
>NZ_JBVJGW010000045.1:0-28218 GCF_055587105.1 Streptomyces sp. NPDC048461
GCAGCCGCCTGGCTCTGCAGCCCCCGCTCCACCTTCGTCATCGGCACCACCCTCTCCATCGACGGCGGCTGGACCACCCGATAACCCACCAACCCACCAACCATCGCGAAGCGATCGGGCCCACGTGAATGCCTCGGTGGTCGCGGGGTATAGGCGGGAAACGCTGATGGAGCGTACGGGTGTTGGAGGTGGCTGTGATGTCCGGTCTGAAGGTTCTGGAGTGTTTTCCCGCCGGCGGCCCGCGGGGAAGCTGGCCGGCTGAGGAGTTTGCGGCTCAGCATCGTGCACGGGGTGTGGTGGCGAGCGTGGTGATGGACCTGGAACGGGACGCGTTCCTCGTCGTGGTGCCGGAAACCGAGAGTTCCCCGGCCGGGGTGTGATTACCCGCTCCGTCCGACTTGTCGGCGAGAACTCTTCCCATTTCCAGGAGCTGCGGCGATATCCGGGGGAGCCCTCCTGCGCATATTCCCGCCGGCGATCATTGGGGATGAGCAAGTAGGAGTGGGCGCATTGACGAAGGCCGAGGAAGCCTTCATGGTCAATTCATATGCGAGCGACATCCTGCCCGGCGTCTGGAGAGATCTCTGACCGGCTCCTTGACGTTGGTCGAGACCGAAGCGGGAAAGACGATCACTCGTCTGCTTCCCGGCGAGACGGCTGAGTAGCTCCCGTGGATCCACCGGGATCCACCGGCACGCGGGACAGGCGCCCTCAGGGGTGTGCCGTTATTCCTGGCTGCGGGAGCACGCGTCCTGGCATCATGAGGTTCATGACTGCATACCGAAAGGCCGATGCCGCGTAGATGGCCCGGCATCCTGCGTCTCGTACAGCGCAGCCCTCGCACCTGGGAGGGCCCACCGCAGGATCGCCTCCGCGGACTTTCTGTCCGCACCAGCCTCGCGATACAGCGAGCAGAGAGGCTATCGGTCGACTATTACGTCCATCCCGGTGCTACGGACCGTACGCTTCGGCGTTACCAGGCGTTCCTGGAGCAGCCTGGACGTCGGCCCCTCTATCCGCAGGATGCGGAGTGCTCGTGTCGCGGATGTTCCTTCGATGACGTGAGGCATGCACGCGACGTCCTCGAGCTGGTCCTGCAACAGCTGCCGGTCCGGGCCCGGTCCGAGCTGAGACGCCACGTGGCCTCGCTGGACTCTGTGTACCGCAGGCGGACTCTCCCCGATCCGTTCGCCGACCGCAGGCAGTGGCGCTCTGACCTTTGGTGGCGTCGTCGGCTCGCGGGCGGCAGGGAGGCCGGGTGAAGACCCAACGTCCAGCACGGCATCAGTGGATGACGCTGAAACTCCGCCACGGCAGGCTGTTCGGGGCCGTCACGTTCGACAGCGTCGTCGCCGTGTAGATGCCCTTGCCTCCCGCGACTTCACGGCAGTCAGCGGTCCGGTAGAGCACGACGTCCACCAGGGTGTTGTTGGCCACGTGCGTCGCCCCGCCGGGAACACCGATCTTGTGGCATCCCTTCACCAGCGTGTTCGAGTACGACACCTCGACCCGCTCGTCCTCACCGCGAAAGCTCAGCATGCCGACCGTGCTGCGCCCCAGACCCGAGCACCCCGACACGAGCGACACCGCCACCACGACCCCCGACACCACACCCACACACCGACGTCGTACCGTCACAGTGACCCCATCCATCCAGAAGGCATCCAGACCGACAACCCACACCCCGGATCCTCCCCCGGCCCTCACCACCCGGCACGCCGGGCACCGCCAAGCGGATGAATGCCCACATCGGACCCTGGCGACCTTCCCCGTGCCGGTGCCCCTGCCGGTGTCGGCCAGGTCGGAGGAGACCGCGGGCGTGTTCTGCAGCCCCGCGTGGGGTCCGGGCGCTGCCCGAGTCCGCCTGTCACCGCGAGCGCTGCCGGCGCGTTACGGGATCGCCAGCGGGAGCCGGCGAGCCTGTCAGCCCGGTTACGCCGTCGGGCCGTCGCCGCAGGCCAGCCCGGCGTACGCAGCGCGGCGTCCCGGGCTCGGCTGGTTCAGCCGGTGTACTTGCGCCACAGTTTCACGGTCGTCTTCGGGTTGCTCGCGGAGTTGGACTTGTGCGGCGCCAGGCAGCGGTACTGCTGGCCGAGGTGGACGACGCGGTCGTTCTCCGCGTACTGCCGGTTGACTTTCCATTCCGAGAATCCTGCGGCCATGTGGAGACACCTTTCGCCGGGCCGGCTCGCTGCCGTCCCCCTCGAATCTTCGCATCATCTGAGCGGCCCCCCGGCCAAGGCCTGCCTCCGCGGCCCGCCACCCCGGACCGACGACGCCGGGCCCCGCGCCACCCGAGTCCCAGGCCACGCGCACGGCGGCTGTCAGGTGGCGGTGGGCGCCTTTCCGGCATCGGCCGGAGCGGGCGGACCCGGAGGAGCCGGGCGGCGGCGGGAGACCGCGACGCCGGCCAGGCAGATCGCGCCGCCGAGCAGGGTCAGCCAGCCGGGGACCTCGTCCAGGGCGATCCAGGCGATGAGGACGACGACGGCGGGCACGGCGTACGTGGTGGCGCCCATCTTCCCGGCCGTGGTCCGCGAGAGGGCGTAGGTCCAGGTGGTGAAGGCCAGGGCGGTCGGGAAGAGGCCGAGGTAGACCATGTTGAGCGTGGCCGACAGCGGGGCCTCGGGCAGCTGCGCCAGGAGCCGGCCGGCGAAGGGCAGGGTGACCACCGTGCCGACGAAGCAGCCGTACGTGGTCACCTGGATCGGGCTCGCGTGCCTCAGCGCCGGCTTCTGGGAGACGACGCCGGCGCCGTACGTGAGGGCCGCCACCAGGCAGAGCAGGACGCCGACGACGGAGGACGCGCCGCCCTGCGAGGTCGACAGGCCCACGACGACCGCACCCACGAAGGACACCGCCATCCCCATGAGCAGCATGCGCGGGAAGCCCTCTTTGAGGAGCCAGCCGCCGAGCAGGGCGATCACGATGGGGCCGATGTTCACGATCATGGCGGCGGTGCCGGCGTCGACCTCCTGCTCGCCCCAGTTCAGCGCCACCATGTAGAGGCCGAACCAGAGGACCCCGGAGGCGAGGATGCCGGGCCACGCCTGCCTCGGCGGGAAGGGCACCCGCTTGACGGCGAGGACGAGCGCGAGGGCGAGCGAGGCCGTCAGCAGGCGCCCCAGGGCGAGGGCGCCCGGGTCGTAGTGGGCCGCGGCGGCACGGATGGAGACGAACGCGGAAGCCCACAGCACGACGGTGATGCCGGCTGCGAGCAGGGCGCGGTGATCGGTTCTGGGGTCGCCAGCCGTTTGATCCATACGGGTCAACGTACCCACACCGCCGACAGGTTGCCCACACCGTTCGGGCGGCGCCGGGCGGAGCGCCCGCGCGCGCCCACGGGCCCCCGGCCTGGGGGGGGGGGCGGGGGCCCCCCCCCCCCCCCCCCCCCCCCCCCCCCCCCCCCCCCCCCCCCCCCCCCCCCCCCCCCCCCCCCCCCCCCCCCACGGCCCCGCGGCTACCGGCTACCGGCTACCGGCTACCGCTGCCCGCTACCGAGGCCCCGAAGGACGCCAGGTCCTCGCGAATGGCCCGGACCACCGCGTCCTGGCGCTCGGCGAGGTAGAAGTGCCCTCCGGGGAATCCGCGGAACGTGAACGCCCCCGCCGCCAGCTCGCGCCACGCCATCGCCTCGGGCACGGTCACCCGCGGGTCCTGTTCACCGCACAGCACGCTCACCGGAACCCGCAGGGCCGGCCCCGGTGCGCAGCGGTACTCCCTGACCGCCCGGTAGTCCGCGCGCAGGGCCGGCAGGATCAGCTCCGCGAACCCCTCGTGGGCCAGGAGCCGGGGGTCGGTGCCCGCGAGCGAGCCGAGGTGCGCGAGGAGGCCGTCGTCGTCCTGCGGAAGGTCGTCATCGGCGGGCTGCAGGAGCGGAGAGCGCCGCCCGGACACGATCAGCCCGCGCAGGGGCCCGGTAGCGGCGCCATCCGGCCCGGCGCTCAAGCCGGAGCCGGAACCGGAAGCCGAAACGGAAGCCGAACCAGCACCAGCGCCGGAACCGAACCCGGATCCCGGACCCGGCTCGGCCTCCAGCCGCCGCGCCAGCTCGAACGCCACCAGCGCGCCCATGCTGTGCCCGAAGAGCACCAGGGGGCCGTCCAGCCAGGGCCGCAGGGCGTGGTGCACCCCGTCCACCATGGCCCCGATGCTGCCCGCGAGCGGCTCGCCGAACCGGTCCTGGCGGCCGGGGTACTGGACCGTCAGCACCTCGGCGTACGCGGACAGCGCCTGGGAGAGGGCGAAGTAGTACGAGGCGTTGCCGCCCGCGTGCGGCAGGAGCACGAGCCGGGGCACGGGCCCCGGTGGTGCGGGGTGGAACCGGCGGAGCCACGGGTCGGCCCCCGGGCCCGGGCGGCCGGCGCCCTCGGTGGTGGTGTGCGCGGTGGTCATGTCCGCTCCTCGAACTCGTCCGTCAGCAGCCGCTTCTTCTGCGGCTTGCCCATGGCGTTGCGCGGTACGGCGGTGATGAACCGGACCTCGCGCGGCCGCTTGTGTACCGACAGGTGCGCCGCGACGAAGTCGGTGAGCTCGGCGCCCGTGACCCCTTCGGCGACGACGAAGGCCACGATCCGCTGGCCCAGGTCGGGGTCCGGAGCGCCGACCACGGCCGCCTCGCTCACCCGGGGGTGGTCCAGCAGGGCGTTCTCCACCTCTCCCGCCCCGATCCGGTACCCACCGGACTTGATCATGTCGACTGAGGCCCGGCCCACGATCCGGTGGACACCGTCCGCCTCGTCGACGGCCGCGATGTCGCCCGTGCGGAACCATCCGTCCTCGGTGTAGGCGGCGGCCGTCGCCTCGGGGCGGCCCAGGTAGCCCGAGAACAGGGTGGGACCCGTCAGCTGGAGCTCCCCGATCTCCGCTCCCGGCTCGGCCGCGATACGGGTCCGGATGCCGGGCAGCGGGGTGCCGACCGTGCCCGGCCGTACGTCGCCGCCGGCGCGGCCGCTGACGGTGATCAGCGTCTCGGTCATCCCGTACCGCTCGACGGGCCGGTGCCCGGTGAGGGCCTCCAGGCTGCGGAACACCGGGGCGGGGAGGGCGGCGCTCCCCGAGACCAGGAGGCGCGCTCCGGTCAGGGCGGTCGCCGCGCGCGGTTCGGCGGCGATGCGCGACCACACGGTGGGCACCCCGAAGTACAGGCTGCCGCGCGCCTGCGCGTACGCGTCGGGGGTGGGACGGCCCGTGTGCACGAGGCGACTGCCGGTGCGCAGGGCGCCGAGCACGCCCAGGACCAGTCCGTGGACGTGGAACAGCGGAAGACCGTGCACGAGGGTGTCCTCGGAGCTCCACTGCCAGGCGTCGGCCAGTGCGTCGAGGTCCGCGGCGATCGCCGCGCCGCTCAGCACGACACCCTTGGGCGGACCGGTCGTCCCCGAGGTGTACAGGATCAGCGCGGGCGCCCCGGACACGGGTACGGAGGTCTTCGCCGGGCCCTCGGCACGGCGGCCGACGTCCGCGCCGACCATGACGGCGCCGGAGTCGCGGAGGATGTGTTCGCGCTCGGCCGGTCCGGCGTCGGGCGCCAGCGGTACGCAGGGCACCCCCGCCAGCAGGGCGCCCACCACGGCGGCGACGGTCTCCAGCGACGGTGTCGCGTTCACCGCGACGGCCTGGAGGCCGGCGATGTCGGCAGCCACGCCCTGGGCCGCGCCCAGCAGTTCCTCGTACGAGGCCGAGCGGCCCGCGACGGTGACGGCGTCCGCGCGATCCCCGTGGACACCGGTGAGGGCGGTCAACATGGCGGCAACTCCCCTGACGAGACAGCGAAAAGTGTGCTGCCACAGCCTACGGGGACGACGCGGTCACCCCGGACACGCATCCCGGACATACCCCCCGCGCGCCCCTACACCGGACACGGTGGTCCAGAGGTGTGTGGTGGCCCAGTGGTGCGGGGTGGCGTCGGCTCAGTGGCCCGCGCGCCAGCCCGGGCGCGTGCCGGCGGTCCAGGAGGTCGCCGACTTGCGGCGGGCCGCCGCCGGCGCCCATCGGGCGGCCTCGCGCTCCGCCGCCGCCTCTTCCCGGACCTCGTCCATCGCCTCGGCGATCCGCCCGGCCATGGCCGCCGACAGGGCCACCGCGACCGCGGCCACCTCCTCGGGCTCGGGCGAGCCACTGGTGATCCGCCACCGCACCGCGGCCGGGTCGGCGGGGCTGCCGCCCGCGTGCCGTTCGCTGCGCGCCATGTCGCCCTCCGTCCCGCGGTCGCCGGTCCTCCCCATTGTGCTCCCGTTCCGTGCCACGGGCATCGCGGGCGGCGTACCCGGGAGACGGGCACCGAACCCGAGCTGCGCGGATGCCCGCCGCGCCCCGCGAGCGCCCGGCAGGGTCCTGCGTCGACGGCGGCCGTCCGCTCCGGGCGGCCTCTCAGCACTGCGTCCCGCGGCCGTAGTTACCCTGTGGTCATGTCTGAAGCCCCGTCCTCGAACGCACTTCGCCTCGTGCCCGTCACCACCCAGAACGTCGACGCCGTGCTGGCGGTGCAGGTGCGCCCCGATCAGGGGCACTTGGTGTCCCCCGTCATGAAGTCCCTGGCGGAGGCCTACGCCCACGGCGAGGTCGCCTGGCCGCGGGCCGTGGTCGACGGCGGCGTGGTGGTCGGCTTCGTCATGGCCTTCCTGGACATCGGCTGGAACCCGGCCGAGGACCCCGACGACCTTCGCTCGGGCATCTGGCGGCTGAACATCGACGCCCGTCACCAGGGCAAGGGCTACGGCCGCTTCGCGGTCGGCGCCGCCGTCGAGGAGATCCGCCGCCGCGGCGCCGACCGGGCGTACGTCTGCTGGGACACGGGTGTGCACACTCCCGAGCCGTTCTACCTCGGCCTCGGCTTCACGCCCACCGGCGAGCTCAGCGGCGGACAGCGGGTGGGCGTGCTCGACCTGGACCGGTCCCCCGCGCGCTGAACCGCTCCGGGGCCACGTGCCCGATGCCGGGACGGCACCTGGATCTTTGTGGCTTCTGCCAGTACGAGGCTCGACCGGGCCCCGTAGAGACTGCCGGAGAGAAGCCGCGGGGCGTCCCCGGGGTACGGGGCCGCGTCCGGGTACACGTCTGAACGGGGAGGACATCACCATGAGCGCGTACGAGCAGTACGACGAGATCGGCGAGGCGTACGAGGGCTTCAAGGCCCTGCCGTTGGAGCAGTACGCAGTGGTACCCAGCTTCCTCGCCATGGTCGGGGACGTGGAGGGCGCGTCGGTGCTGGACCTGGCGTCCGGCACCGGGTTCTACAGCAGGGAGTTCCGGCGGCGCGGCGCCGCGGAGGTGCTCGGAGTCGACATCTCCGGCGAAATGGTCGCCGTGGCGCAGCAGTTGGAGCAGCGCGATCCCCTGGGGGTGCGCTACGAGGTCGCAGACGCGTCCGACCTCCGGGTGTTCGAGCGGCCCTTCGACATCGGCCTGGCGGTCCAGCTGCTCAACTACGCGCCGGACCTCGCCACCACGGAGCGGATGTGTCGCAACGTGCACCGGAGCCTGAAGCCCGGCGCCCCGCTCTTCCTCCTCAACCAGTCGCCCGACTTCCGCTTCGACGGACCGCCGCCGGACCGGTACGGCTTCCGCACCGTGCTCACCGGTGAGGAGGGCGAGACGGGCCCCCGGGTGCGGACCACGGCCCTGCTGGACCCGCCGGTCTCGTTCGTCGCCAACCGTCCGCGCCGGGAGGTCTACGAGAAGTGCCTGCAGGCTGCCGGATTCGGCGAGCTGACCTGGGTACCGCTGACAGTGTCGGAGGCCGGCCTGCGCGCGTTCGGTGCGGACTTCTGGGCGGACTTCCACGCCAACCCTCCGCTGGAGATGCTGCGCTGCCGCGCCTGACCCACGGCGGGACGGCACTCCCGCCCGGCTCCTGAGCCCGCCGCGGGCCGCCCGGCGGGCTCAGGCTGCCTGCGAGGTCACGTGGTCGATCACCGTCCGGAATTCCTCGGTGGGCGAGAAGTCCACGTACTCGACGTCCTCGATCGCCTCAGGGGCGTGGCCCGGCGCCCAGTAGAACGCTTCACCGGCCGAGTAGTCCCGCATACCGTCCTTGGTGTGCATCCTGAGCGTGCCCTTGAGCAGGTAGCCCCAGTGCGGGCACTGGCACAGGTCGTCCGGCAGCCCCTTCAGGGCCGGGGCCATCGCCATGCCCCGGGAGAGCTGCATGAAGGCGACGGAGAAGCCGCCGCCGATCTCCTTCAGGCGCAACTCGACGCCGTCGCCCGCGATGGCCACGGGGGTCTGGTCGCGTGTGGTCGCCGTCATGGTTCCTCCACGGCCGTACGTTCCACTGTCCCGAGATCCACGAGATCGCCCGCCCCACCGCGATCCGCCCTCTCAGTGTCCTCTGGCCCGACCCGCCCCGCACGGCGTACGGCCGGTGCAGCTCGCGGTCCGGACCGGCGGCCGGCCGGGCTCCTTCACATCCGCGCCGGCGCCCCAGCCCCGGGAAGCGGCCGGGCCGAGCCGAAGGCATGGCGTCAGGAGGGCCCGGGAGGCGCTGTCCCGCGCCGCCGAGCCGACGGGACCCGCCATGGCTAGGCTCTGCAACGACACCCGCCGCGCGGCTGCGCACGGTGTCGTGTCGGTACGGCGCCCCGAGCGGGCCACCTCGCATTCGGTTCGGGAAGGCACGATCATCATGAGGATCTCGGTCATCGGCGGCACCGGACTGATCGGCTCCCGGCTCGTCGCGAAGCTCCGCGGCGCGGGGCACGACGCGGCCGCCTCGTCCCGGTCGACCGGAGTCGACCTGCTGACCGGAGCGGGTCTCGACGAGGCGCTCGAAGGCGTGGACGCGGTCGTGAACGTGACGAACTCCCCCACCTTCGACGACGCCTCACCGGCCTTCTTCCGCACGACCATGGAGCACCAGCTGTCCGCGGCCGCGCGCGCGGGGGTCCGCCACCAGGTCGCCCTCTCCATCGTGGGCGTCGACCGCGTGCCGCAGCTGGACTACTACCGGGCGAAGACGCTCCAGGAGGACCTGCTCAAGGACGCGTCCACCCCGTACTCGATCGTGCGGGCCACCCAGTTCTTCGAGTTCATCGACCCCGTCCTGTCCTGGACCTCGGACGACGCCACCGTCCGGCTCCCCTCCACCCCCCTCCAGCCCATGGCGGCGGCCGACATCGTCGACGTCCTGGCCGAGGTCGCGACGGGCCCTCCCCTGAACGGCACCCTCGACATCGCCGGCCCCGACGTGTTCCCCCTGGACGAGCTCGGCCGCCTCACGCTGTCGGCCAGGGGGGACACCCGGTCCGTCGTGACCGACGAGCGGGCGGGCCTGTTCGCCGCCGTCGAGGACGGCGTGCTCATCGGCGGGCCCGGTACCCGTCTGGCCCCCACGCACTACACGGACTGGCTCGGCACCGGCCGATAGCCAACGGCACGGACGCCCGGTCCCCGCCGCCGCGCGGGTGCGGGGGCGGCGCTCGTCGCCCGGTCGGGTCAAACGAAGGCGGGCGGGTGCCGCGAACGGCCCAGTGCGGGGAGACAGGACGGGCCGCCGGTCGGGAGGGGTGCCTACCGTCACTGCCAGACACATCGGCTCGCGAAGCTCGTGGAGGCAGCATGTCCCGTCGGGTCCGCCGGCTGACCGGCGTCTGTGCCACTACCGTCGCCGTCGGCCTCCTCCTGCTCTGCACCGGCGGTGACCCCTCCGCACCGCCGCGGGGCTCCTCCGGCGCCGCCGCCGGTACCGGGATCGCGGTCGGCGCCTATCTCCACTACGGCTCGCCCGGCGTCGAGCGGATGCAGGAGTTCTCGCGCTGGCTCGGGGGTACCGAGCTGCGGGCCGGGCACACCTACCTCCCCGGCGACACCTGGTCGAACATCGAGGGAGCACCCGATTCGCTGCGCAGCTGGGCGCGGTGGCGCAACGCCCGGGCGGACCGGCTGTTCGTCCTGAACGTGCCCATGCTGGAGGGCAACGAGGCCCGCGTCCCCGACGCCCGGGTCGCCGAGCTGATCCGCACCGGCGCGAAGGGTACGTACGACCACCACTTCAGGCGGCTGGCGACGCGCCTGGTCGGCCTGGGCGTACCCGACACGGTGATCGTGCTCGGCTGGGAGATGAACGGCTTCGACTACACCCACCGGTGCCGGCCCGACCCCGCGAACTGGAAGGCGTACTGGCGGCGCATCGTGACGGCCATGCGCGGGGTGAAGGGGCAGCGGTTCCGTTTCGACTTCGCCCCCAACCGCGGCGGCGACGCCATCGCCTGGACCCGGTGCTATCCGGGTGACGACGTGGTCGACGTCGTCGGCATGGACAGCTACGACCAGCCTCCGGGCCACACCTTCGACGAGCAGGTCACCCAGCCCTACGGGCTGCAGCAGCAGGTCGACTTCGCGAGGGCCCACGGCAAGCGGATCTCCTACCCCGAGTGGGGTCTGTTCCGCAACGGCGACAACCCCGAGTACGTGCGCCGCATGCTGGCGTGGATCGCCCGGCACGAGCCGCTCTACCACAGCATCACCGACTACTGCCCGCACGGCGTGTGGCAGTGCGGGCAGAACCCGCGCTCCTCGGACGTGTTCCGGGAGCTCCTGTCCGCCGTTCCACCGGGTCGCGAGCGGCCGTACCGCGTCGACCTCGGTCCGGGTCAGGGCAGTTGACGCGGTCCGCTGCGGAACCCGGCGTGGAAGTGCGACGGTTGGCACCGCGCACACGACGACGAAGGGCGAGGACACCGTGGCGAACCGCTGGGTGGGGGTGACGGTCGACTGCGTCGACGTGGAACGGGTGGCGGCCTTCTGGAGCGGGCTGCTGGACCGCCCGGCGGGTCCGTCCCGGCCCGGCTGGGTCTACCTCGGGCTCCCCGGCGACCCGCAGCCCCGTCTCGTCTTCCAGCCGGTGTCCGAGCCGCGGACCGGCAAGGTGCGGCTGCACCTGGACATCGCGGTCGACGACGTCGACGAGGGCATCGCGCAGGTCATCGCCCTCGGAGGCCGGTCCACCGGAGAGCGGCACGACTACGACGCCGGGGTGGTCGTCGTGATGGCCGATCCCGAAGAGCACGAGTTCTGCCTGGTCCAGTACCGCCCGTAGGCGGCCGGGGTCAGTCGCGGTCGACGTGCGTGCGGACGACGGTGCCCTTGGCCGCGTCGATGTCGTGGGTCGTCTTGTTCCAGTCCGGCGTGACGATGTCGACGGACCAGACGTCGTCGTCGAGCTCCACGGCCGTGACCGTACCGGCCGTGCGGCCCGTGGCGGTCCCCACGGCCTGCGCGGCGGTGGTCGTCGCGGCCTTCAGCTGCTCGGCCACCTCGCTCTTGTCGTCGGCGTCCTGTCCGGGCTCGACCCGCGAGCGGGTGACCTTGCCGGTGATCGCGTCCACCTGGACGTCGTGGGTGGTCCCGTCCTGCGCGGCGACCGTGACGTCCCACACGGGCGCGCCCGCGGCCGGTGCGGAGCCCGACGGACTCGGACTGCCCGTGGGGGTGTCCGTGGGCGTGCCGCGGGAGGTGGTCAGCTCGATCTCGACGAGCCGGCCCTTCGGGACGGCGGCGACCGCGGTGTCCGCGGCCTGGTTCCACGCCACCTTGGCAGCGGGCACCAGGTCCTTCCGCTCGCGCTGGTCCTCCGTGAGCGCGGTGGCTCCCGTGGGGCTGGCCTGCGAGGAGGACGGGGCGGCGGGGGCCGCGGTGCCGGGGGCCGGGCTGCCGCCGCACGCGCCGGCCAGCAGCGTGGTGGAGACGGCGCAGCAGACCGCCAGGGTACGGATCCGGAGGAGTGTCTTCATGGCCGTCACGCTTGACCCTCCCGCCCGCAACGGCCCGGGGCCACGCCGCGACCCACCCGATCGCGAACCGCCGGCGCGTCCGAACAGAGCAACGGGGTCGGGTCTGGACGTCGGGTCTAGAAAGCGCGCACCGCGGCGGTCCCGTCGGCGATGGTGAACATGTCGCGCACCCTGGTGAGGTTCAGACGCCGGTCGAGCTGCGGGGGCAGCGGGCCGGCCAGGACCAGGCGGCCGGTGCGCAGCATGAGCAGTATCTGGGCGAGCATGGAGGAGTCGGCGAAGGTGACCCCGCGGACGTCCAGGACGATCCGGCAGACGCCCGGATCGGCGGCGGCCGCCTCGCCCGCGGCCTTGAGCGGGCCCAGGGCCCCGTACTCGAACTCGCCCGTGCACGCGATGATCCGGACGCCGTCCCTGTCCGGCTCCACCCTCACCTGCTGTCCCATCCGTCCGCTCCTCACCGCCGACACCGTCTCGCCCTCCACAGCTCCGGCCGCGGCCGGAGCGAGACCCGAAGTCGGGCCGGGGGCGGTCGCTCCGCGTCCGGCACCGGACCTCGGGTGATGCGGAACACCTTCCCCAACGACCTCCGATCCACCACGACACGGCCCCGGACATGCGTGCGGGGCGTCACCGGGCGCATGGCCCCGACCAGCGGCGGGACCCCGCACCCGGGCATCGCCGGAGGCTGAACGAGCTACATCACGGCTCCGCGGATGCCCGCCGGTATGCCCGTCGGGCAGGGTGGGTGGCGGAGGTGGTCGCCGTGACGCACGAAGAGCCGTCCGGGCAGGCGCGGCCGGGCGTTCCCGGGGCGGTGGACCTGGCCGTGCTGGACGCGTTGTTCAGCCAGTCCCCGGTGGGCCTGCACGTGCTGGACACGGAGCTGAGGCTGGTGCGGATCAACACCGCCACCCGGTCCATGCACGACGTGCCCGTCGAACAGCTGCTGGGACGGCGCTTCGACGACGTGTTCTCCGCCCTCGATGCGCCCGGGGAGGTGACGGCGATGATCCGCGGCGTGCTGGAGACCGGGGTGCCCGTGCGGGAGCGGCTGGTGCGTTCTCGGCTCGCTGTCGACGGGGGGCGGGAGAGGGCGCGCTCGGTGTCGGCCTTCCGGCTCACCGACCCGCTGGGCACGGTCCTCGGCGTGGCGGTCGCGGCGGTCGACGTCACGGAAGCGGAAGAGGCGCGGGCCCGCTTGAGCGTACTGTCCGCGGTGCGCGAGCGGGTGGGCCGGACCCTCGACGTGATCGCCACGTGTCAGGAGCTGGCGGAGGTCCTGGTCCCGGATTTCGCCGACGTCGCCGTGGTGGAGGTGGTCGAGGCGGTGGTGCGCGGCGAGGAGCCGCCGACGGGGCCGTTCGCCCAGGACGTGCCGCTGCGGCGTGCGGCGTTCCGGGCGCGCGGCGGCCCGGATCAGGCGCAGGCCCATCCGGTGGGCGACGTACGGAGCCTGCGCAATCCCACGCCCTACAGCCGGACCCTGACCGACCTCCGGCCCCGCATCGTCGCCCTGGACGACGACAGCCCGTGGCTGGGGGCCGATCCGAAGCGGGCCGGCGCCATCCGCGCCGCCGGGGCCCACAGCCTGCTCGTGGCACCCCTGGACCTGCGGGGCAGGGGTCTGGGACTGGTGAGCCTCTACCGCGTCGCCGGCTCGGCTCCCTTCAGCCGGGGCGACCTGGGTCTCGTGCGCGACCTGAGCGCCCACACCGCGCTGTGCGTCGACAACGCCCGCCGGTTCACCCGCGAGCACACCATCGCGGCGACGGTGCAGCGGCACCTGCTGCCCCGCGATCCGGCGGGGCAGAGCACCGTCTCGACGGCCCACCTGCACGTCCCCGGCGACGGCGGGGGCGGCGGCTGGTTCGACGTGATCCCCCTCTCGGGCGCGCGCACGGCCCTGGTCGTGGGCGACGTCGCCGGACACGGCATCCACACGGCGACCACGATGGGGCAGCTGCGCACCGTCGTGCACGCCCTGGCAGCCCTGGACCTGGAGCCGGACGAGCTCCTGGCCCGCCTGAGCGACACGGCCGGTTTCCTGGCGGCGGAACGGGACGTCCGGCCGTCCGGTGACCCGGCGTACCGGCAGCCGCTGTCCGCGAGCTGTCTGTACGCCGTGTACGACCCCTTCCCGCGCACCTGCACCTTCGCGTCCGCCGGCCACCCGCCCCCGCCGCTGATCGTCCGCCCGGACGGCGCCGCCGAGACCGTGGACCTGGCCGGCGGGCCCCTCCTGGGCAGCGGGGAGGGCTCGCCCTTCGCCACCACGACCGTCGAGCTCGCCGAGGGCAGCGTCGTCGCCCTGCACACCCCCCGGTTCCCCTCCGGTGCCCTGCCGGGTTCCGGGGAGGCCCCTGGGCGGCTCGGTGATCTCCTCGCACGTCCCGGCCGGTCCCTGCAGGACCTGTGCGACGACGTCCTGTACACGTTCGGAACCGGCGCGAGGGACGGCGACGCGGTCCTCCTGCTGGCCCGCACCTCCGCCTTCCCCGACCGTTCCGCGGCCACCTGGCTGCTGACCGACGACCTCACCGAGGCGGCCACCGCCCGCAGGCATGCGCGGCGGACGCTGGAGGAGTGGAACGTGGACGAGGACACCGCGGCCGCCACGGAG
The DNA here is from genome assembly GCF_055587105.1 of Streptomyces sp. NPDC048461. Lineage (NCBI taxonomy): Bacteria > Bacillati > Actinomycetota > Actinomycetes > Kitasatosporales > Streptomycetaceae > Streptomyces > Streptomyces sp. NPDC048461. Next base: position 14,356 of record NZ_JBVJGW010000045.1, read on the forward strand.
CTGATCGTCAGCGAACTGGTCACCAACGCCCTCCGCTACGGGAGCCCTCCCCTGCGCCTGCGCCTGATCAAGGACCGCGCCCTCACCTGCGAGGTCCACGACGGGAGTGCCACCAGTCCCCACCTGCGCCACGCCCGCACCGGCGACGAGGGCGGCCGCGGCCTGTTCATCGTCGCTCAGCTCTCCGAGCGCTGGGGCACCCGCTACACCGCCTCCGGCAAGACGGTCTGGACCGAGCAGAACCTCGGCACCTGACCCCCGCGGGTGGCCGGACGGCGCCTCCCGGACGGGGCGCATCCTCCGTACGGCCGGGTCGTCGGTGGCCTCTCGGCCGTGGTGGCGGCCACCGCCGGACGCCTACCGTGAAGGAAGCGGAGCAACGACTTCCGCCACACCCCCGGTCCCGTCCTCACAGCCAGGAGTACGTGGTGTCCCCCCAGATCATCGACATCTCCCTGCCCAGCACCCTGCAAGCCGCGGGCCAGGCCCGTCGCGCCCTGAGCACGTGCGTGAGCGACCGCGATCTCGCCGACGAGGGGTCCCTGCTGCTCTCGGAGGCGGTGGCCAACGCGGTGGAGCACACGGAGAGCGACCGGCTGCGCCTGGTCATCCGGCACGACACGGCGACGGGCGCGCTCATGTGCGCCGTACGGGACGCGAGCGCGGAGGTGGCGGGCCGCACCGGGAGTCCGGGAGCGGGCCCCGCGGTCGAGGCCGTGGACAGCGCCGTGTGCGAGTCCGGCCGGGGCCTGGGGATCATCGACGCCCTCAGCGCGGCCTGGGGCATCAGCACGGACGGTTTCGGCAAGTGGCTGTGGTTCTGCCTGGACGGCGCGGCCGGTCCCGACCGCGAGGGGTGACCTCGTCCCGGGGCCGGGGGGGGTGGCCACCGCCCCGGCCGGCCCGCGCGCTCCGGTCGGGTTCCGTACCCTGGCGGCATGCGCATGCGCCCCACCCTGAGCTGGACGCCCACCGGGGACCTCCGGCCGGGCACCACCGACCCGGAGCCGGTCGCCGCCGCACTGCGGGCCGGCGGCGTGCTGGTGCTCAGCGGGGCCGGCCTCTCCACGGAGTCGGGCATCCCCGACTACCGGGGTGAGGGCGGCAGCCTGCGGCGGCACACGCCGATGACGTACCAGGAGTTCATCGCGGACCCCCGGGCCCGGCGCCGGTACTGGGCGCGCAGCCACCTCGGCTGGCGCACGTTCGGCCGTGCCCGGCCCAATGCCGGACACCGGGCCGTGGCCGCGTTCGGGCGGCACGGCCTCCTCGCGGGGGTGATCACCCAGAACGTCGACGGCCTGCACCAGGCCGCCGGCAGCGGGGACGTGGTGGAACTGCACGGGAGTCTGGACCGGGTCGTCTGCCTCTCCTGCGGCGCCTTCACCGCCCGCCGCGCACTCGCCGTGCGCCTGGAGGAGGCCAATCCGGGCTTCGCGCCGGTGGCCGCCGCACTGAACCCGGACGGTGACGCCGACCTCAGCGACGGGCAGGTCGCGGACTTCTCGGTGGCGCCCTGCTCGGCGTGCGGCGGCGTCCTCAAGCCGGACGTGGTGTTCTTCGGCGAAGCCGTTCCGCCCTCGCGGGTCGAGCACTGCCGCGAGCTGGTCACCGCGGCGTCCTCGCTGCTCGTCCTGGGCTCTTCGCTGACGGTGATGTCCGGGCTCCGGTTCGTCCGCCAGGCGGCCCGGGAGGGGACGCCCGTACTGATCGTGAACCGGGACCCGACCCGGGGCGACGGGCACGCCGTCACCCGGGTCGCGCTCCCCCTGGGCACGACGCTGACCGCCCTGGCCGACCGGCTGGCCGTCCCCGTCGACGACGGGGCGACGCCCTGACCCCGGGCCCGGGCGGCCGGCCCCGTCAGTGGGGGAACAGCGGCGACACGGCGGCCTCGGAGCTGCTGTTCCAGTACGTCACACGCGCTTTGTCGTCCACGTACACGCCGCCCTTCGGCAGCTCCAGGAGGACGCCCTCGCCCGTGTTGTCGGTGGGGCGCTGTCCGTGCGGCGCCAGCGCCATGTTCCGCACGAGGGTGCTGACCTCCTTGTTGCTCTGGCGCAGGAGCAGACCCGCGTAGGCCTCCTTGCCGGGATCGAGGGTGACCTCGCGCTCCGGCCGGGAGTTCTCGAAGACCCCCACGAGCCGGCCGTGGCCGTCCTCCAGCCGGAGCACCGGATGGGTCCGCAGCCTGCACGGCTCGCTGCCCGTGTTGGTCACGGTCAGCAGGAGCTTCGAGTCGTCCTTGGCGGGTGGTACGGCCCACTCCACCGTGACTTCGGTGTACTCGTCGGGGCAGTTGCCGTCGATGCCGGTGGGGGCGCCCTCGGCCTCGCCCGGACGCCCCGGCGCGGAGGTCGACGGAGCGGCGGGCGCCGGCGCGGAGGACGAAGGGGTTGCGGAGGGCGGCGCGGGCGAAGAGGCGGAGGAGGCAGGCGCCGGCGGTGTGCCGCCGGCCTTGTCGTCTCCCGGCCCGCAAGCCGAGGCGGCGAGGAGCGCCGCGGCGGTGAGGCCGAGGGCGCCGAGCGCCCGGACGTGGGTGGTCTTGCGGAAGGTGCGCATCACGAGCCCCCGTGGCTGCTGACGTGCTGGGATGGTCAGGGCAGGATGCCCGCCCCCACCGCGGATTCACACCCCCGCGCGGACCGTTACAGCTCCCGTATGCGGCGGTGACGGTTCCGTCGAGCTGCGGCGGTGGCGGCTCCGTCGAGCGAGCCCGGCCCGTCCGGCTCCGCGACGGGTGCCGGGGGCCGGGCCGCGGCCCGCGCGGCGCGCCGGTGGGACCGCCCGGCCCGGGGGCTGAGGCCCCCTCGCGCTTCTTACGGGTGACTTCCGGGGCACGGCTGCCCCGCCGCGGGTCGTGCGGGTGCTTGGCTGCCCCGTATGGCCCGCTTCCGTACGTCCCTCGGCCCGGCCCGGTTCGCCGGCGGCCTGTCCCTGCTCGTCGCACCGCTCCTGTTCACCGCAGTGGGCACGGCGCGGGCCGACCCGCCGCCACCCCCGTACGCCGGTACCGCCGGCCTCGGCCCGTGCGGCGTGGTGAAGCCGGCCGCGGGCTTCGTCTGCGTACCGGCGCCCAAGCAGTGCTTCACCGCGCCCTGCCCCCAGTACGACCTCGTGCCCGCCGTACCGGGCCCGGACGCGGCCCCGGAGCCCACCCCGCCCGGGGCGGACGCGCCCGAGGGCACCGCGCTCGAACGCTAGACGCGCCCCGCACGGTAGAGGCACCCTGCCCGGCCGCCCCCGGCCCCCGCTCGATCCCCGCGCCGCCGGGAACCCACGGAGACTCATGTCCACGTCCGCCGCCCCCGAAGCCACTGCCGCGACGCTGCTGCGCAACCCCCGACTGTGGCTGGTGCCCACGATCCTCACGGGACTGCTGGCCCTGCTCCTGTCCCTGCTCTACATGGGCGGTGTCGTCAATCCCAACGCGGACCTCCGCGAACTGCCCATCGCCGTGGTCAACGAAGACCGCGGTGCCCCGCCGCCCGGGCAGCGGGAGAACCTCGGCGCGCAGATCGCGGCCTCCATCGCCGCCGACAGCGCGGGCGGCAAGGCCGACTGGCGCACGCTGACCCGCGCGCAGGCCCAGGACCAGCTCGACTCGGGCAAGATCTACGGCGCGCTGGTGGTCCCGGCCGGATTCACGGACTCCGTCACCGCGCTCACGACGACCGGGGCCACCCGGCAGCCGACGATCACCGTGCTCACCAACCCCGGAAAGGGCAGCCTCGGCTCCTCCCTGGCGAGCCAGATCACCACGCAGGCCGCGCACCAGGCCTCCGTTGCGCTCGGCCGACAGCTCACGGCGTCGGCCGGCGCGCAGGCGGACGCCACCGCGCGGCTGCTGCTCGCCGACCCGGTCGACGTCGTCACCCGGGTCGGCCATCCGATCGGTGCACACAGCGGGCTCGGCCTCACCGCGTTCTACTACACGCTGTTGCTCGTGCTGGCCGGCTTCATGGGCGGCAACGTCATCAGCAACGCGGTCGACACCGCCCTGGGCTACGCCGACAACGAGATCGGCCCCTGGCACACCCGGCGTCCGACCGTACCGATCAACCGCACGCAGACCCTGCTGCTGAAGATGCTCATGACGGCGGGCATCACGCTCGTCAGCACCGCTCTGGTGCTCCTGTCCTGCGTCGTCGTCCTGGGCATGGACGCCTCCCACGTCCCCCTGTTGTGGGTCTACTCCTACTGCGCGGCCCTCGCCGTCGGCCTGGGGGTCCAGGCCATCAACGCCGCGTTCGGCGGTCTGGGCCAGCTGGTGTCCATGTTCGTGTTCATCGTCCTGGGCCTCCCCTCGTCGGGCGCCACCATCCCGCTCCAGGCCGTTCCGGGGTTCTACCGCTTCCTGTCCCACTTCGAGCCCATGCGCCAACTCGGCGACGGGGTCCGCGCGATCCTGTACTTCGATGCCCGGGGCGATGCCGGGCTCTCGCGCGCCTGGGTCATGATCGCGATCGGTACCGTCCTCGCCCTGGTCTTCGGCTTCGCCATGACCGCCTACTACGACCGCAAGGGCCACAAGCGCCTCACGCCGCAACCCGCCTGACCCCGCCTGCCTCCCCCGCCCCTCCGGGAGGACCCGAACCACCGGTCTCACCGCGGCTCCTCATACCCCGGTACATCAGGCAGCAACCAAAAAGTAATAGCGTAAAAGCTGTCAATTACTCATTAAACAAAACCATCTTGACGCAAGAACAAACTGGTTGACTGGTTTACTTCCCCTGGGTTCCACTACATTGACCCCGGACAAGCAGCCGTCGACGAGGAGAAGAACGTGGCCAGGGTCAGGCAGGAGCGGGCCGAGATCACCCGGCGGGCCATCCTCGACGGCGCCGCCGTGGCCTTCGACCACTCCGGATTCGACGGCACGAGCCTGAGCGACGTCGTCCGGCACGCCGGGGTCACCAAGGGCGCCCTCTACTTCCACTTCCAGTCCAAAGAGGCCCTCGCCCGGGCCCTGATGGACGAGCAGTTCCAGGTCTCCGAAGGCGTAGACGCCATCGAGGACCCGGGGTTGCAGACCGTCATCGACCTCACGCACCAGATGGCCCACGCCCTGCGCACCAACGCCCGTGTCCGCGCGGGGATCCGTCTGCTCGTCGAGTTCGGCTCCTTCACCGACCCCGACCCCTCCCCCTACAACGCCTGGATCGACACCTGCCACCGCTGCCTGGTCCCGGCCCAGGAACGGGGCGACATCCACCCCGAGCACGACACCCACGACCTCTCGACGTTCCTCGTGGGGTCGTTCACCGGGATCCAGGTCACCTCACACGTCCGCACGGCACGCGGCGACCTCCACGCGCGCGTGGTCGACCTGTGGAACTACCTCCTCCCCGGCATCACTCCCGCCGACCGCGCCCTCCTCCTCGAGCCGGAGGGCTCACCCGAATGCCGGGCCGGGCTCGGTCTCCCCGCCGCCCGCTCGTCAGCCACAGCCGGCTGACCCCAGATCCAGGGCGGCCTCACCCACGACGTGGCGAACCACGGGGGTGCTCACCACAGCGTGCGAGAGGCCGCCCTGTCCCATCCCGGCACACCCGAGGGCGGACGTCCGGAACGGCGCGCGGAGCCGCCTATCCGGCCTCGGGCCAGACCTGAGGGGGCTTCCCGCCGCGCACCAGGCCCTTGAGCCTGGCGTCGACGTCGATCGGCCGCTGCCCGCTGTCCTGCGCCCACGCGTCGATCGCTCCGCGCACGGCGTCGACGCAGGCACCCCACTCGTCCCAGGCCGTGCGCCACTCGGCGTGCGCCTCCGACGGCCAGCCGCCCGCACGCGTGGGCCGACCGTGGCGGTCCTGGATCGCGCGGACCTGGGCCCACGCCGTGTCGGAGCGCTTCTGCAGAACGATCAACTCGTCGGCGAGTTCGATGTCAGCCACGGCCGGAGCCTAGAACCCGCCACGGAGGACGTCCGCCACCGCCACGCGCGTCGCCTGCGACCACCCCCCACCGGACGCAACGCATGTCCGCGGGGGCGCCGGCCGAAGCCCGGGTACGCGGACCACGGGGCACCACGGTCGCCGTCGGCCCGCCGCGCCGACCCGGCGGCGACCACTCCCACCTGCTGTGACTCCGCCCACCCTCCCTTGACCGAAGAAGGAAGGGTTACCTAAGTTCGGATCCATGAGCCCGGACCGCCCCACCCCTCCCGCCGACCCGTCGCCCGGGTCCGCCACCCCCGGAACGGTCGCCTTCACCGTCGACCTCACGTCCCAGGAGGTACTGCGCCGGGCCCAGGTGATGGAGGCCCTCGGACCCGACTGGGACCCGATCGAGGTGCTGCGCGGCGAAGAGGCCGCCTACGACCTGCTGTACTCGGGTCTCGACGCGGAGCAGCAGCGGCTGTACGACGACCTGGTCGAGGCCGGGGTCCTGCCACGACGCGGGGGCGGCCGTGCTGCCGCTTGACCCGCAGGCCGACATCGGGCGCCGCGCCTGGGTGGCCTGCCCGAACTGCCGCGACACCCGCGGGTGCGCACCGTGCGAGGAGCGGCGGGCGTGCTCGGCGCACTGGCGCTACCTGCTCACCAACACCGGCAGCCTGCTGCACCTGCAGTGCCCCGGCTGCACCCACGTGTGGGTGCACGAGAGCGGCTTCGGGGCCACCCGGTCCGTGTGGAGCCGCATCACGAGCGGCCTGGCCCGGTTCTGACGGGCGCAGCCGCCTTCGCCGGCGCCCGCCGCAAGCCCGCGCCCCGACTCGCCCGACCCCTCCCGCACCCGGTCACCCCTCCCCGCTCGTGGCACCGCCCCTTCCGGCGGGCCTCAGACGTATGGTCGCGTGACGAATGGGACATAGCGGCCACAGGAGGCGGCGCGGTGAAGCATGTGGGACGGCGGGGATTCAGGATGGCCGCGGTTGCGGCGGTGGCGCTGGCGGCTCTGGCGGGCCTCACCGCGGGGTGTGCGCCGCAGAGCGAGCCGAAGGCCCTGGGCCCCTCCGCCGCCACCGGCAGCGGCAGCGCAGCGCCCACGGGCTCGGGTGAGCCCACCGGCACGGCAGTGGCCCGGCAACCGCTTCCGGCCGATGTCGAGCGGCAGCTGCGGGAGGCGGTCGACGCCGCCTGGCGGACGAACAAGGTGCCCGGGGTGCGCGCGAACGTGCACGTACCGGGCAAGGGCGAGTGGGGCCATTCCGTCGGTGCGGCCGACCTCGAGACGAAGCAGCCGATCGGCCTCGACGACAAGGTACGCATCGCCAGCATCACCAAGACGTTCACCGGCACGGCCGTGCTCCAGCTCGTGCGCGCCGGCAAGATGCGCCTCGACGACACCCTGGACACCTACGTCAGCTGGCCGAACGGCGGCGACATCACCATCCGCCAGCTGCTGAACATGACCGCCGGCATCTACAGCTACACCGACGATCCGGCCTGGCTGAAGCGGTACACCGAGCACCCGGACGCTCCGTTCCGCACACAGGACGCCCTCGACATCGCGCGCCGCCACGCGCCGTACTTCGCGCCGGGCAAGGGGATCCGGTACTCGGACACGAACTACGTCCTGCTCGGCGACATCGTGGAGAAGGTCGGCGGGAAGTCGTTGGCCGAGTGGATGCGGGCCGACATCGCGCGGCCCCTGGGCCTGACCGCCACGAGCTACCCGACGGATTCCGACATCCTGAAGCCCTTCGCTTCGGGGTACACGGCGGGTCCGGACGGCGCCATGACCGACACCACCCGTTCCAACCCCTCCTACGCGGCGGGCGCGGGGGCCATGCTCTCGAACCTCGTGGACCTGCGGGTCTGGGCCCGCGAGGTCGCGACCGGCGCGAAGCTGCTCACCCCCGAACTCCAGCGGCAACGGCTGCAGTTCGTGCCGATCGCCACGACGCCGGTGAAGGTGTCCTACGGCCTGGGCGTCGGGTCGTTCGACGGGTGGATCGGGCACAACGGGACGATCCTCGGCTACAACACGGCGATGTTCTACGAGCCCGGGAGCGGCGCCACCGTGATCGTGGAGATGAACCGGTCGTTCGCGACGCTCGACGAGGACCACGCCACCGAGCTCTTCCTGCAGATCGCGAAGATCATCACGCCGGGAACCTGAATCCCGGGACGTGAATCCCCGGACGCGCATCCCCGGACGTGGATCCCCGGGGCCGTGGGGATCGGGCGCCGCGGACCAGGCAGGGCCGGACGGGCCACGGCCCGCCCGCGGGCGGCCGTGTCGCCCTCGTCGGCGGTCCGGCCCCTGCCATCGTGGGCCCCCGCGCTCCGTCTTCCCCGGGAGGTACCTCCGTGTCCCCACGCCCGTACGGCCACGACCGCCGGATCCGCCCGTCGCTGCGCCTGGTCGCGGCGACCGCCGTGTGCGGCGCGGTACTCGGCGGCCTCGCCCAGCCCGCCCTGGCCGGAGAGGACCGCGATCCGCCTCCCGGTGCGCCCTCCCTGCGGCAGGAGCTGCGGGACCTGGTGGCCTCCCCGGGCGGTCCTCCCGGTGTCATCGCCGTCCTGCAGGACCGCGACCGTACGGAGGTCTACCGGGCGGGCGTGGCCGACGTGGAGAGCGGCCGGCCACCGAGGGCGGGCGACCACATGCGGATCGCCAGCGTCGCCAAGGCGTTCAGCGGGGCGGTGGCGCTCCGGCTCGTCGACCGCGGCCGGCTGCGTCTGGACTCCACCATCGGGGAGGTGCTGCCGGGCCAGCCGGCCGCCTGGCACCGGGTGACGCTGCGACAACTCCTCAACCACACCAGCGGACTGCCCGACTACTCGGGCTCCCAGGGCTTCGTCGACATCATCTCCGCCGATCCGCGCCACCGGTTCGACTCCCGGCGGCTGCTGGGCTTCGTGGCCGACGAGGGCCTCGTCTTCCGCCCCGGAAGCCGCTACGAGTACTCCAACTCCGACAACATCGCCGTCGCGCTCATGGCCGAGGCGGTCACGGGACGCCGGTACGAGGGACTGCTGCGCGAGCTCGTCTACGAGCCGCTCGGCATGGAGCGGACGAGCCTGCCCCAGGGGTACCGGCTGCCCGATCCCTTCCTGCACGGCTACCAGGTCGCCCCGCCGGCCGAACCCGTGGACGTCAGCGAGGCGGTGAGCGCCTCGGGAGCCTGGGCCGCCGGCGGCATCGTCTCGACGCCCAAGGACCTGACCAAGTTCATCCGCGGCTACGCGGGCGGCGCGCTGGTCTCCAACCGGACCCGCGAGCAGCAGTTCAGGTTCATCCCCGGCGCGCTCTCGCAGCCGCCCGGCCCCGGCCGCACCGACGCGGGACTGGCCATCTACCGCTACACGACGCGCTGCGGGGTGGTGTACGGGCACACGGGCAACACCCCCGGATACACGCAGCTGGTGGCGGCCACCGCGGACGGCAGCCGCTCGCTGACCTTCTCGATCACCACGCAGACCTCCCTCACCAACTCCCCCGAACTCCTCGCGCGCGTCCGCGCGGTCCAGGAGGACTTCGTGTGCGCCCTGCTGCGCTCGTGACCCCGGAACCCGTGCGGGTCCGGCGGGTTCACCCGATGGCGTGAATGCCGGGGCTCCGCGATCCGGTGGCCCCGCAGGGCCCCGCCGGAGCTCCGGCCTTCCGGGCAGGGCGAGTTGACGCGTGGCGGGGTATGCCGGAGTCAGCTGCCCCGCCCGCCGGCGCCTGCCATGATGGGCGGGCGGAGGGGACCGCCCCTCCGCGGCAGCGAGGGAGGGCAGGGTGTCGGAACCCCAGAGCGCCAAGGGCCCCAAGGTCCCGCCGAACTACCCCCCGAAGACCCCGCCGCCGCCGAAGCGGCCGGTCGAGGCCCCGCGGCCGAGCGGGGAGGCGGAGGCGGACCCCTCGGCGCCCGCCCGCCCGCACGACGGCCGGACGGCGACCCGGGACCGGGTACGGATGACCGTGCGCAACCGTCGCGCGGCCAGCTGGACCCTCACGGCGGACCGCTGGGCCGCGGGCAAGGCGGCGTGCCGGATCATCGGGGCGGTGCGCGCCTGGGGCTACGAGCACCCGGGGGACGAGTCGATCGGGCAGTCCGTGGAGCTGCTGGTCGGCGCCGCGGTCGCGGACGGCGGCAAGCGGGTCAGCGTGCACGCGGCCGACCAGGACGACATGATCCTCATCGTCGTGCTCAGCCACCGCGCCGGACCCGTCCCGGAGGACGACGCGTTCCTGACCCGGATCGCCGCCGTCAGCGGGACGGCGAGCTGCGGCAGCGACGCAGCCGAGGACGGCCGCCGGGTCTGGACCCTGCTGGACACCCGACCGCGCAGGTCCCCCGGCGCCGCCCCCGCCGGACGGGACCCGCAGGACTGAGGCGGCCGCGCGGCCCCGCGCACCTCATCCCTCTCCCGCGGACGGACCGTCCAGGCCGGTGTCCCGCAGGATGCGGCTCACGGTGTCGGCGAGGGCGCTGTCCGCGCCGATGACCGCCTCGCCCCCGCCGGGCAGCAGATCGAGCGGCCGGTACCAGTCGCGCAGCGCGGCTTCGCCGACGTCGTCCGCGATCGGCTTGGTGGCGTGCCGCGCCAGCGTCTCCTCGAACGCCACGTCCAGGTAGTAGGCGTGGGTCGGACCCCGGTGGTCGGCGCGCAGCCGGGCGAGCATCTCGCCGTAGTGGTCCGCGTAGAGGATCCCTTCGACGACCACGTGGTAGCCGGCGTCCAGGGCGTAGCGGGCGACGGCGTCGATCAGTCCGATGTTCACGCCGCCCGGCCGGTCGCGCTCGCGCAGGACGTTCCGGCGGAGGTTGTCCTGCCCGACCAGGGCCAGCCCGCGGCCGAACCCCTCGCGGAGGCCGGCCGCGACCGAGGACTTCCCCGAGGCGCTGTTTCCGCGCAGTACGACGAGCCGGGTATCCGGCGTTCCCACCATCACCCGCCCCACCGTAGCGGCGGCCGCGGGCCCGCAGGGCCCGGACGGCGGGGACGGTGCGTCCCGGGAGAGGTCACCACCGCGCCATCACGCGCCGCGACGCCGCCGCTACGGAGGACGGACCCCGCACGGCCCACCGCTCTCCGCCTGGGAGCATGCGCCGAAGGCGGCGTAATCTGGTCGAACCGGCACGGAACACACGCACGGAACGCGCCGTACGCGACGGTGCCGCGCCCACACCGCGAGCGATCCAGGAGGCGGCGCGTGACCGATCCGTTCGGCTTCCTCAGGATCCCCCGCGAGCCGGTGCCGGCCCGTCCCGTCGCGGAGCGGCTCGGCGACTGGCACGAGGTGTACGCGGGCCAGGCGCTGCTCCCGTTCGTCTCCCGGCAGGCCGACCGCTGCATGGACTGCGGCATCCCGTTCTGCCACACCGGCTGCCCGCTGGGAAACCTCATACCGGAGTGGAACGCGTACGCGGCCAGGGGCGACTGGCGGGCCGCGTACGAGCGGCTGCACGCGACGAACAACTTCCCCGAGTTCACCGGGCGGCTCTGCCCGGCGCCCTGCGAGGACGCCTGCGTGCTCGCGATCAACGGGGACGCGGTGACCATCAAGAACGTCGAGCAGGCGATCGTGGACGAGGGCAGGCGCCGCGGGTACGCCGCGCCGCGCCCGCCCGAACGGCACAGCGGGAAGACCGTCGCCGTCATAGGTTCCGGACCGGCCGGACTGGCCGCCGCGCAGCAGCTGACGCGGGCCGGACACGCCGTGGTCGTGCACGAGCGGGCCGACCGGATCGGTGGCCTGCTGCGGTACGGCATCCCCGAGTTCAAGATGGAGAAGGCGCAGCTGGACCGGCGGATCGAGCAGATGCGGGCGGAGGGCACGGCGTTCCTGACGGGTGCGGACGTCGGGGGCTCGACGGGCGCGGCCGAGCTGCGGGGCCGGTGCGACGCCGTCGTGGTGGCGGTCGGGGCCGGCGAGCCGCGGGAGCTGCCGGTTCCGGGCCGGGCGCTGCGCGGGATCCACCAGGCGATGGACTACCTGACGCTCGCCAACCGGGTGCGGGAGGGCGACCACGCCCGGTCGCCGGTGACGGCCGAGGGCCGGCACGTGGTGATCGTCGGCGGCGGCGACACCGGTTCCGACTGCCTCGGCACGGCCCTGCGGCAGGGCGCGCTGTCCGTGGTCCAGCTCGACATCAACCCGGAACCGGGACCCGGCCGGGCCGACGGCGAGCCCTGGCCCGTGTATCCGAAGGTGTACCGGGTCTCCCACGCCCACGAGGAGGCGCGCGGGCGCGAGGGGTGCGACCCCCGGGCGTTCTCCTGCGCGACCCTGCACTTCGAGGGGGACGCTTCGGGCCGGGTGCGGGCCATGCACCTGACCGCCGTGGAACCTGCGGCGCGCAAGCCGCTGGCCGGCACCGACCGGGTGATCCCGGCCGGGCTGGTCCTGCTGGCGCTGGGGTTCTCCGGCCCGGAGCGCGGCGGCGGGCTGGCCGAGCAGCTGGGGCTGGAGCGCGACGAGCGCGGCAACTTCGCCCGCGACGCCGCGTTCGCGGCCGGCGGCGGGCGGGCTCCCGGCGTGTTCGTCGCGGGGGACGCCGGACGGGGCCAGTCCCTGGTCGTGTGGGCGATCGCCGAGGGCCGCGCGGCGGCCGCCGCGGTGGACCGGTACCTGACGGGTTCGACCTGTCTCCCGGCCCCCGTCGCCGCCCACGACCACCCCATGACGGCGCTGGGCCGCATGCGCTACGGCGAACACTAGCCAGTCCGGGACGGGGGGACGGGGCCGCGCGGAACCCGTGAGGCGGTCCCGCGGGAAACACGCGAATCGCCGCCGTGTGCAGAACGCTCCAGACCGGGTAGACGCAGCCCATGATCACCTCCATGACTCTCGCGGCCGACAGTTCGACGTCCCTCTTCCTCATCGTGGCCGGTGTCGTAGTGGCCGCCCTCCTCATCGGCGCGTTCTGGTACGGCAGCCGGCGCGCCGCCAAGCTCAAGGACCCCGGTGCGCGACCGGCGGATCAGAGCCCCCAGGCACAGGCCCGTCAGGACTCGTGGCAGACCCCCGACGAGGACCCGGACTCGACCCGCCCGCGCCCCTGACGCGGTAGTCCCGCTCCGCGTCACCGCCTCGACCCGCACCGGCCGGTTTCCGTGCACGAACGATGCGAGGTGACGCGGATTCCCGGCGGCGCGAGCCTGGTGCGGACCAGGGGCGGGCCGCCGGTGCGAGGAGCAGGGCCATGGACGTAAGGGACACACCGCTGTCGGGCGCCCGCGTGCTGGTGGTCGGCGCGACCGGGGTCCTGGGCGGCCTGGCTGCCCGGGAGCTCGCCGACAGGGGAGCCGTCCTCGCGCTCGCAGGCCGCGCACCGCGGGAGCTCGCCGAGCGCGGGGCCGGGCTCGGCGGGCGACCGGTCCGCCGGATCGACGCGTACGACCTCGACGGCTGCGCCGCCCTGGCACCGTGGGCCCGCGCCGAACTGGGCGGGCTCGACGGCGTCCTCGTCACGGTCGGGGTGGCGGCCTTCGGCCGGGCCGAGGAGACGGCAGACTCCGTCGCGGAGCACCTGTGCGCGGTGAACTTCCTGTGCCCGGCGGCCGTACTGCGCGGAGCGTCGTCCCAAGTGACCGGGGGCGGCTTCCTGGCGGCGGTCACCGGGGCCGTCGTGGACGCGCCGATGCAGGGCATGGCCGACTACGCGGCCGCCAAGGCCGCGCTGGGCTGCTGGCTCGGGGTCCTGGCCCGCGAGGCGCGCAGCCGGCGCCTGCGCGTCCTCGACTTCCGTCCTCCCCACCTCGACACCGGCTTCGCCGACCGGCCGGCAGCGGGCCGGGCACCGTCACTGCCCCCGGGCGCGGACCCCCACGAGGCGGTCCGCGCCATGATCGACCGCCTGTAGCCGGTGTCGACGGCCGAGCGTGAACCTACGCGTACGGGCTGTCGGCGCCCGCCGCCGCCGGCCGGGGTGCGCGCGCCGGGCAGCAGCCCACCGCGCACAAGTCGTGGCTCGCTCCCAGC
>NZ_JBVJGW010000046.1:0-27632 GCF_055587105.1 Streptomyces sp. NPDC048461
GCCCGACCCCCGGGTTTGTACAGCAGTTTCCTAATCACAAAAACCACACCCGCTGGAGGGGGGGGGGGTTTCCCCCCGGGCAGCGGCGGGGTCCGGGGCGCAATCCCCCCCACCGGGGGCGTAATCCCCACCAGCCTGGTCGGAATTCCGACCAGAGCGTTCCTGGGCCCGCGCGGCGTCTCGCTCGGCGGCCTCGGAGGCGGCTCGGGTGGCCTCCGGACGGATGGACGAGAGCTTCTCTTCCGTGTTGGGCCACCGGGGCGCGTAGCCGTTCTGAGGCTGGTCGTGGATCTTGATCCGCAGCGGGCGGCCTTGGGCCTTACCGGCGGAGGACGTGGTGATCGGCTTGCCCTCAGGAGTCGTGATCAGTCCCACGGCCGACAGGTGGCGCAGCAGCTCACGAATCCGGGTGAGGCTGGAGGGCTTGCCGTTCGGGCCGGGGATGAGCTGGCACAGCTCGGAGAGGGTGAGCACCCGCACCGGGTTCTTGACGGCCTTGGTCTCGAACACCAGGGACCGCAGGATCAGGTACCCGCGAACGTCAGGGTCCCGAAGGTCATCGCACAGGGCGATCCAGTCGCGGACGTAGGTGCCGTAGAACGGGTTGTGGTCCGGGCCATACAGGCCTACGTGCTGGTCCGTGGTGTCCGACGCGCTCATCGGGCACCCCCGACACTCAGCAGGCCGGCACGCTTGGCGGCCATGCGGCTCAGGGCGGTGAAGATCAGCGGGACGGGTACGCGGGCAAGGCGGTAGGGCCCTGGTGTGGCCTGGAGGAAATGCAGGTCAGACACGGGAAAAGTCTCCCCTGGTGGGGAGCCGTGGACGGCGGTGTGACCAGATAGGGCCCAGAGATGGTGGCCTCTGGAGGAGAGGCTGCTTATTCTGGGTATAGGTGACCACGCAGGCCTTCGGGCCTCCGGGCATCACCCCCGGCGAGGTCACCTCACCGGACACGACTCAGAAGCTTGCAGGCTGGGTGAGTCGGTTGCTGTATCGAGGCCGCTCCTGTTGGCGCAGGGGCGGCCTCAAGCATGTCTAGGTGATAACGCCGGGGTGCTGCTGCGCCAAGCCCTGTAGAAACCGGCTGTAGGCCTGACGGCGCACGCCGCTGGGCTCTGCGAATCCGGTTTCCCAGCGCGCGACCTGCACACGTCCCACGCCGAGCGCTTCAGCTACCTGAGCCTGAGTGAGTCCTGCCGCGCGGCGGAGCTGCCCCCGGGCGCCTGTGGCTGGAAGCCAGGTTGTCCGCGACAGCAGCAGCTCCACTGCTTCCAGCGGATTATGAGCGGTCGTCATGGTTCACCCCCAACATCGATTAGGGAAAAGATACACACCAGCTACGAGGTTTTGGGTCGGATGAGGGCGTGTCTGCTCAGGTGTCTCCGTCAAGAGTCGGCGCCTGGTAGTAGTCGCCTGTTGCCGGCGTTACCGGCCACTGGGCGGAAGTGCCGCGCGGCAGCGGATAGCCAACGGCGAAGACACCGGCGGACATGCGGATGTCCTGGACCTCCACGACTCGGTCGGGTTGAAGCTGCGTTGGTGGTAGGGACGTGATCCGGAGAGCGCGCAGCAGCGGCACTCCTGCCAACGGCATCCTCAGCGTTGCGGCCTCTTCAGGCGAGGGCATGCGCGCAGAGATCTCCTCGCGCCACTGGAGAGGCTGTCCCGACCACTCTTCCAGCCGATCGTAGGTGCCCCCAATGCCTGTGCTCCCGGTCAGTTGTGGGAGTTCTTCGGCCACCCAGGGAGCCATCCAGCTATCGGCCAGCTGCCGATGCGCCTCAAGGTCCGGATCTCCGATGATCCGGCGACGAGCTGTCAGGCGCATGCCTGACTCGACTTCGAGAATGTCGGCGATGTCTGCCGGTACGGGCAGTTGGTCGACCTTAGTGAGGTCGCCGTCCGGGTGGGGCAGCGGGCGCCAGTGCTGTGATTCTGGCCCGCTGAAGTAGCCGAGGGCGTCTCGCTCGATCTGGCGGGTTCGTACGGCGAGAAGGATTCGATCCGGGTGTTCGCGCACGTAGACGCCGGCTCGACGCCGGGACTCGATGAGCCCCTCCCTTGTCAGGAGCGCGTAGGCCTTGCGGACGGTGATGTCGCTGCACCCGTACTCCTCGGCTACGTGGCGCATGTGCGGCAGCGCGGACCCCGGCGCGTACCCCTCCTCGCCCGCCACGATCCGTGCACGCAGGTCACGAGCGATCTCTTCGTACCTAGCCGCCATCGTCCGGTCCCTCCGCTAATCACCCCAACGAGATTTAACGTATACGTCAATCTTGCGTAGGGTCATCTCTAACGTATACGTTATCTCATGTCAGCCAGTGCGGCCCCTGGTTGGAGCCAGGGGCCGCACGGTGTCCTCCGCGTTGGAGCGCGAAGGGCATGAGATTGCCCGGCGTTGAAGCGCCGGACTGGCTGTCGGACCTACCCGTGCATCGTGTAGAGAGGCCGACTTCGTGATGGTTGCAGAAGTGGGGCGCTGGTGGCGCCGTAGGTGGGGTGCATGCGTCGCGGAGGTGCGGACGCGGACGGTGTTACCACCTCGATGCTGCATTGCCGGACAGGGGGCGACTGCCCCGGAGATGCCCGGGGAGTTGGCCCTGGGCGGGGACGAACTGCGAATGCGTGCCAGCCTCCGGGCGCTGGGGGTAGAGCTGTGAGCCGGGCGGGCGGGGTTCCCCCGCTCCCGTCGGGGTGGACCGCGGCGCAGCCAGCTGACTGGCTGGACCGGCTGTGGGAGTACGAGGACTTGGCTCCCGCTCCGGTGGTGCGCAGGGAGCGGTCGGGTGGTGCGGCCTGCGTGGGCGTGTCCCCGCAGGTGTTCTACCCGGAGCCGTGGGAGCTGACGGCCGGTACGGCCGTGCCCTCGGAGGCGGAGCGTGCGGCGCTGGAGTTCTGCGGCCGGTGCCCGGTCCGTGACTGGTGCCTGGAGCGGGACCTGATCGATTCCTCCACCCCGTCGAAGATCATCGGGGTGCGGGGCGGGTTGCGACAGGGGGACCGGCGGGCGCTGCACGTGAAGGCGTTCGGCAAGCGGACCCGGAACGGGGTGCGGCCGTGACGGCGCCGATCGAGCCCACGGCCGTGATCAGCCCGGGGGACCACGGCAGCGGCCACATCCCGCCCGATCCGCCGGACGCGCCGCCGGACTGGTGGCTCAACCGCGGCCAGGAGCAGCCGGCGGGGGGCGTCATCGAGCAGCACTACGTGCGCGAGACGGTCTACGTCGAGCACCACTACGTCGAGGCGGCGCCCGCGGCCGTAGAGCCGGAGCAGGAGCCGGAGGCGCGCTGGTTCTACCACCGCAATCCCCGTGTGCGGTTCACCGCGTTCAACCTGTCGGCCGGGATGGTCGGGTACTCCCTGCTTGGCGGGCTCGGCGGGACCCCGTACGGCGGAGCTGCTTACCTCGCGCAGGTTGCCGCCGAGCCGGTGCCCGCGTCGGTCACCCTCGTGACCGGCGCGGCCGCCCTGATCGGGTGGCAGCTCGGCAAGATCTTCCGCGGGGTGGGCGGGTGCTTCGCGGCCCTGATGTCCCCGGCCGCGGCCGCCGGGTGCGCGATGTGGGGGCAGGGGACCGAGTCCCTGCTGCGCCCGCTGTTCGAGGACGCGGGCCAGTGGCCCGGGCTGCTCGCCCCGTTCGTCCTCGTGACCGGGGCCGGCGCGGCGTGCTGGTACCTGATCGAGCGGCCCGTCCGCTCCCGCGGGTGGGTCCTGCCGGCCCGTTGGGTCGCCCGCATCCCGCTGGCCGGGGTTGTCCTCTCCTCCCTCCTCTACACCTCCTGGATCGCCACATGAGCACTCAGCAGCAGATCGCCGTCGACACCGTGCTCGCGGCCGGCCCCATCCTCGGGCAGATCGGCGTGCCCGGACTCGCTGCCGCATCGGGTCTCTACCTGTTCTTCGGCCTGCGCGGAGCCAAGCGGGCCAAGCTCACCCGGGACAAGGCCGCGAACCTCGGCGCCGTGTTCGGCGCCCTGGCCGTCGCGGCCGGCGGAACCATCGGGCAGGCCGTGAGCGGCGTCGGGACGGTGCCCACGAGCGTGTTCCAGGGGGTCGGCGCATCGATGGGGGGCGGCGACTTCGGACTCGCCGCCGCCGCGCTCGGCATCGGGATCTGCACGTACGTGCCTGACTGGAACAAGCTCGGCGTCCCGGCGTTCGGCGGGATCTCCCTCGGCGCGAGCGCCGCCGGAATCGGCGGGCTGTGGCTCATCGCGAACAACATCGTGATGATGGCCGCGAATGCCCTGGGGGCGATGTGAGCGCCGGCGGGGTCGAGTCCGCGGCCGCCGTCCTGCGCGGGTCCGGCGGGGTCGCCCGGTTGTGGTGGACGGGTTCGCTCGTCCTGGGCCGCTGGGTCTGCAAGTGCGTCTGGCAGGGGTTCGGCGGGGCGTGGCGCCTGTTGAGGATCGACCCGGAGGCGACCCGCGCCGCGCAGGCCCGGGCCGACAAGGGGGCCACGGCCCGGGCCCGGGCCAAGCTCTCGAAAGAGGACAAAGCCGCAATCTCGGCAGGGGAGATGCCCCCGCCCGAGGGGGTCAAGGCCGACCGGGTGGAACCGGTCCTGCGCCCGGCTGCGGATGCGCTCATGATCGGCGCGGTGGGTGCGATGGTCGCGGCCGGCGGGCTTGGCGCCGCCGCGGGCGCGGTGTGGCCGTACGTGCAGCTGGTCGGCCCGTGGCGCGGCTACGTGCTCACCGCGGGGGTCGCGGTGTGGAGCGCGGCGGCGTGGATGCTGGCCTCCGCCGCGGTCGAGGACGACGGCCAGGAGCAGGAGGCCGCCGAGGACGCCGAGGCGCCGGCCGAGGGCTCCGAGGATGCCGAGGGGGCCGGGCCGGCGCCCGACCGGGGGACGGCGCTGCTGCTGCACGTGCTGACGGCGCTGTCCGATGCGGAGTTCTCCAAGCGCAAGGGGGTGCACCTGGATGCGGTGCTGTCCTCTGCGGTGGCCTCCGGGCTGCTCGCGGAGGGGACCGAGGTAGCCGACCTGCGGGGGTGGGTGGAGTCCACCGGCCTGCCCAGCGTCGACAAGTTGGGCATGCGGATCGAAGGCCAGCCGACGACCCGCGTGGGCCTGCGTGTGGACGCGGTGACGGAGGCGTTGGGCATGAGCCCCACGGCCTGGCTGAACGCCCGCTCTGACGCCCGTGTGGCACCTCCGGGGGAGGCCCCGGTAGAGGCCTTCGCGGCGCCCGTTCCGGCGGTCGGGGAGGGCGCCTCCGAGGCGGCCCCCGGCACCCCCGCAATCACCCCCGCCAGCGCCCCCGTTCCGGCCCCTGCCCCGGCCGCCCTGCGGCTGATTCCCGGGGGGTTGCTGGACCCCGGGCAGGCTCCTTCCCCGGCCCCCTCCCAAGGCCAGGCCCAGGGAGCCCGTTAGACCGGCCTATCGGCCGTGTGACCTGCGGTTCTATCAGGCGCCTAACAGGCCCTAACCAGGCCCCTGACGCCCTTCCCTGACACCCCGAACGCCGACCCCCGAGAGGGGCCGGGAGCGCACAAAACAAGACACCCCGAGGCGGCCGACTTCTTGGCAGATGGGCGGCCGCCCCGGGGGACCCCAATCCCGTTTTCACGGAACAGGAGTTCCCATCATGGCACTTTTCCGAAAGTCGATCAGTCAGTCCGAACTCGGCGGAGGGCAGTCCGATGCCGACCGGGCGCGCCACGGCAAGTCCTACTCCGCCGAGACCGGCGGCTGGACGCAGCCGGTCAAGGACCAGCCGAAGGCCGGCACCGGCACCACGGACCAGGACTCCTCCGGCGCCCGGAAGTGGTGGAACTGATGGCCCGCCACACGGCGCCGATGTGCCACGGCCGGCCCATGAAGCGGGACGACAAGACCCGGCAGTACGTCTGCCAGCGCTGCGGCGGCTGGACCACACGGCTGCTGGCCCTGCGCGGCGGCCCGCGGTGAGGCGGCGGCTGTGGGGCGTGATCGCCCACCTGTGGCAGTGCGCGAAGTGCGGGGCCTGGGTCGAGACACCGACCTGGGGCACCTACTGCGGGGCCTGCTGATGGCCGCCCCCGTACTGGCGCAGCCCACCCCGCACGAGCGGGACGGACGGACCGAAGCGCAGCCGCCGCCGGCGCGGCCCCATCCCACCCCGGACGACTGATCCCGACCGGCCTTCGTCGCGGAAGTGCACCCCGGGCACCATGGGGCATCGCCACTGCGGCATCACCAGCACCACCCGGGCGGGGCTACGGCCCCGCCCGGTCCACCGCCCAGGACACTTCGGCAAGGAGAGGCATGACGACCACGATTGAGCCCGGGACCGTACCGGCTCAGAGCCCCGGTTCGGCACCCGGGAGCACCATTTCGGCACCCGCCCCGGCGGTTTCGGCGGCGGCCGCCCCCGTTGCGGCGGCCGGACACCCGGTTTCGGCGGCCGGTTCGCAGGGGCTGGCCGGGTGGCTGGACGGGGCGGACCACGCCGCCGCCGAGCCGGCCGCCGAGGACACCGAGGGCACCCCGCAGGGAAGCCGGCGGCTCCGGATCTGCCTCGGGCTGGCGTTCCTGCTGGGCGGTGTGGCGGTCGGTCTGATCGGCTTCTACCTCTCGTTCAACAACCTCAGCACGGCCGCACACGAGCGGTTCGGGTTCGACCCCGGGGCCGATTCGGTGCTGTTCGCCGTCGGGGTGGACGGCACGATCATGGTGTGCCTGATCGGTGACCTGATGTTCGCCGCGTTCGGCCGCTCGTACTGGCTGCTGCGGCCCGTTGCCCACGCGTTCACCGCGCTGACCATCGTCCTCAACGCCATCGCGCACGGCTCGGTACTGACCAACCTGGACAAGGCCTTGCCCCACGCGGCCATGCCGGTCGTGTTCGTGGTCCTGGTCGAGGCGGGCCGGCACCACCTGGTGACCGAAGCCGCCCTGGAGATGGGGATCGGCCGCGACCCCATCCCGTGGCACCGCTGGATGATGCACCCCATCCGCACCGCCTCGATCTTCCGCACCATGGCGACGTGGGGCTTCGGATATTCCACGGTCCGCACGCAGCGCCGTGAACTGGCCGTATACGAGGTGTGGCTTGCGCACCGCGGGGAGATTGAGCAGGGGCTGGCCGCGGGCAAGGTGGGCGTTCTGGACCGTCTGCCGGTGCTGCTCGCCCCGCACGGAGTGACCGTAGAGCAGGCCCTCGCCCTGCCGGCCCGGATGAAGCGCGCCGAGCAGCAGCGCACGCAGAACGCTGAACGCGAGGCCCGTGAACTGGCCGCCGACGCTGCCCGCCACGCGCGGGAACTGGAGCACCAGGCCGCCTTGGAGAAGCAGGCCGCCGAGGCCGAGCGCCTGGAGGCCGCCGGTGAACTCGCGCAGCTCCGCGCCCGGGTCGCCGGAGCGGAAAAGGTGGCCGAGGCCGAGGCGGACGGCGCCACCGCCACCGCCGAACTCACCGCCCGCAAGGCACTGGCAGCCGCGCAGCGCGCCGCCACGATCGAGGAGCGCCGAGCCGCCGAAGAGGAGGCCGCCGAAGAGTCGGAGCGGGCCGCCGCAGCGAAGCGGCAGGCCGCCGAACACGAGCAGCGCACCGCCGAAGCGGCTGCGAAGGCCGCCGAAGCAAGGGCCGCCGAGGAGCGCGCGACGGCCGCGGCAGAGGCCGAGACGGCCAAGGCGCAGGCCGCCGCTCGGCGCACCGCCGAAGAGCTCGCACGGGCCGCCGAACTGCGCCGCCGGGCGGCCGCAGACGACCGGCGCACCGCCGAGGACCGGCAGCTGGCCGACGCAGCGAACGAGAGGGCTGCCGCAGCGCGGGCGCGAGCGGCGCAGTCCGAGGCGCTGGCGGACATGAGCGTCCCGCAGATCAAGACCCGGATTGCGGCGCGGCTGCTGCTGGCCCACCCCCAGGCGGACGGCGCCCAGATCGCCGCCGCCCTCGGCGGGGCGTCCCCGTCGACCGCCAGCACCTACAGGAAGACCGCGGAGGAACTGATCAGCCGCGGCTACAACCCCGAGACCGGGTTCGACCCGGACATCCCCCAGCAGTGAGAGGAGCACGACCGTGCCGACGTTCGGAAAAACGGGACAGTGCACCGCCCCGGCGGTGTGGCTGATCGAGGGCTACAGGAATGACGGCCAGGACGAGGACGGCATGAGTCTCGACCGCACCGTGTACGCATGCGAGCAGCACCGGGAAACGGCCGAAGGCGGTTGGCTGCGGGGCCTCGCCCCGGAGACGCTCCCGGCCCGGGGACGGCTCCACTGGTGCGGGACGTTCACCGACTACGACCCGGAGGCCGGTGGGTGACCGGCCAGCACGACACAGAGCGGGGCCCGTGGCGCTGGAATCGCCACGGGCCCCGCCCCGTTGGTCTACCGTACGGCCCATCATGAGGTGCTGCTAATAGGCCTTGTGGTCCTGCGGCCGCCCCTGGACGCTCTGGTCGGGGCCGGTGCGTCAGTCCTTGGAGAGGGCCTGACGGACCAGGCCCGCGAAGCCGGAGAGGGTGCTGTCGTCTTCGAGTTCGCCCAGAAGGGCGGTCAGTCACCGCAGCAGCTTGGATCGCCGGCGCCCACCGGGCTTGCAAGTTCATCATCGCCGGCGTGCTCTCCGCGTAGACCGTCGCATAGACGCCGTGGTTGCAGATCACCACCATGAACTCCGGATCGGTCTCCAGACCCCCAACGCGGTGGTAAATCTCCAGCCACAGAGGAGTGAGATCCGTTTGGGACAGGGTGCCCCACTCCGAGTAGCCGGCCTTCTTGAGTGCTTCCTCATGGTCTGTGATGTGCGCGAAGCGGGCGAGCGGATCAGACGCGAGCTCGACCCACTGATCGGCGGTGGTCAGCATGAAGGGGTTCTTCTTCGTCATGACCCCTACGGTGTCGCATCGGTAAGGCCAGGCGCCCCTCTTTCGAGAACACCCCGAATCCGCCACGGTGCGCTACCGCACTGTTGGTGTCCTACAGCGCGGGTCCGGCATGGGTCCCGCATGCCGGACCCAGGGGCCCCGAGGTGCTTGGCCTGGGGGGCCGCCGCGGGCAAAAAACGAGTGTCAGAAAATTCTGACACTCCAGGTTCGGCGTCCGTCCGCGGGCGGCCGAGGGTTACGCTGCGGGCCGTACACCATGGAATTTTGAGAGAGGGCGGGCATGGCAGGTAAGCGCGTAGCGTCGTACAGCGAGAAGGGCGGGGTGGGGAAAAGCGCGCTGGCCGGAGGTCTGGCAGCGGTAGCCCGCCGCCGCGCTCAGGCTGGTTTGCTCGGATCTGTCTTCGCGGCGGACCTGGACCCCCGCGGCACCTTCACCGCTGAACTCGGCCTCGACCCCGATGCACTGCCGTGCAGCCTCAACGACCTTCTCGCCCTTGACCCCAAGGGCGAGAAGGGGCTGGCGGCCGATGTCTTGCTGGAAGCCTCCGAGGCCTGGTCGGGCATCCAGGTACTGGCCGCGGAACGGCCCCTCGCCCACCGTGAGACGGACCAGTCCACCGGGATCGAGTTCCGGCTGAGGAACGGCCTGGACGGAGTCGTGAAGGACGACGACCTGGCGGTGATAGACCTTCCGCCCCGCGCGGGCGGCAAGCTGGTCGTGGCGGGACTTACCGCCGCCACCCACGTCGTCATCCCGGCCACGCTCGACGAGGACGGCCGGATCGGCGCCCGTGAAGCACTCGACACGATCCGGCAGGTACAGGAGACCTACAACCCCGGCCTGAACGTGGTCGGGATCGTGCCCAGCATCGTGGCCGGGGGCAAGAGCACCCTCGGGGACGCCATCGGGAAGTTCCTCGCGGACACCTACGGACCGCTGTACCGCGACGACCTCGCCATCCCCCGCTACTCAGTCCGGCAGCAGACCCGCTTCGCCAAGGTCCCCATCACCACGCAGACAGGCAAGGAAGCAACTGCCCTCATGAAGGCGTACGACGACATCCTTACCGCCGCGGGGGTGGCCGAGTGAGCAAGAGGAACCTCGTCGCGCAGGGAGTCGAAAGCCTGAAGGCCGAGACCGCCCAGCGCGTAAGCCGGATCCCCCGCGCAGCCGACGCCAACCGGGACCCGGCCCTGCCTCACCAGGTGCAGCCGACCGCGGCGCCCGCCCTCGCGCCTTCCCTGGTGCCCACCCCGTTCGCGATGTCCACCCTGGAGGGAATGGACCACGCGAAGCAGGTAGAGACCCTGGAAGCGGCCTACTGGGACGCCGACGGGGCCGAAGTCCGCAGCTTCCAACTCGCCAAAATGAGAGGCAGCGTCCTCAAAGGAGAACTGCTGCAACTCCTCCTCGACCGGCGCGCACATGAGCACCGCGGCCTGACCGTGGGGGACTACGCCGAGTCGCTGGGGGTCAAGCGGCAGTACGTGTACGACCTCATCGGCGCCGCCCAGGACATCCGGGCGCTGGCCCCACTCATCGAGGAGACCGCCACCCCCGTGGTGGCCTCCCAGGCCGCCGTCCTCGCCCCGCTGTACAAGGCAGACCCGGAAGCGGCCGGCCTGGTCCTCCAGGCCGCCAAGGACACGGGCAAGCTGTCGGCTGCGACTTTGACCGAGGCGGCGCGCGACCTGGGGCTTCTACCCCGAGCACTTGGGACCCCCGTCCCCAAGCCGCCGGCCCCCGCACCGGCTTCGTCCGCTGACGCGGCTGGCCGGCTGGCCTTCGCCGACGCCTACAGGGTGCTCGCGCCGAAGCGTGTCGAGCAGCTGGTCCAGGAAGACCCGGCCGCTGTCCTAGAACAGGCCGAGGCCATTGAGGCGGAGCTCACCAAGGTGCAGCGCCGCGTAGAGGCAGCGAAGAAGATGGCCCGTCGAGCTATCGGCGCCGAGGCCTGACCCTCACGTGACAGCGGGGGACCCCACACGTTGTGCCTTACGTGTCCCCTGCTGTCGTGCTGGACCTCCGGCGTACACCGGATGGGTCATCCGAACTCCTGCGCCCTCTAGTCCATGACACCCAGCATGGCGCGTGCCCGACCGATGAAGGAACTCAGGGCTACCTCGTGAGCCGTTTCCAGGCTGGCACGTTGAGAAGCAAGCTCAGGCATCAGACAGTCCACGATCAAGGCAGCGCGTTCAGCCGGTTCGAGTTCAGGGATCAGACAGAGGGTTTGGGAAACATCCCGGTACTGGGGCGGCAGGTGGCCGTCCCCTGCGGCCTCGCAGGAAGCGCGAAGGCCGGACAATGCGGAATTTGCCCGGGCAACATTCGTCAGGTTGTCGATGCGGTTCAGATGCGCCTGTGCTCGTGCGGCGTCGGAGCGCTTATCGGCCAACTCGGCGAGGTCCTGCGCAGTGTGCACCACCTGATCAGCGGCAGCGGCCAGGGCAGCAGGTGCGACGAGTTCGATGATGCCTTGGGCATGGACGAAGTCGCTGTGAGCCTGGTCAACCGCGCTGGGGTCCGGCTGACCATAGGACCTGTTTACGGCTCGGGTGTACTCACGGACGGTCCGCAGCAGGCCGGTGACCGCAGCGGACCGTTGATCGCGAAGGGCCGTGTGGTGGGCTGCTTCGGCTGCGCGGTCGGCTTGTTCTCGGACTGCGCCGAGAGTGGCGGCAGCTGCCGTTTCGGCAGCCTCTTTAGCAGCCCTGGCTTGTGCGATGCCAGCGCCGGCCTGGATTTTCGCACCTATCCAGGTGCCTACGAGGGCAGCCAGCACTGGGACGAGAACGAGCAATGTCGTCTGGTGGGCCTTAAGAAAATCGATCACTGATCGATCCTGCCGCCTGCTGCGTCGTTGCGTACGGGATTTCTAACCAAGCTCAGAGTTGGCAAGGTCGGGTGAGGTTCCGCCAGCCATCGCGCCGCTGCTTGGCCCGGTGCTGTTCCGCGACTCCCGTGCCTGCGCGAGGAGAAGAGGCGCGCCCGGTCAAGGCACACCCGTAAGTAGCGCTTGCGGCCTCGATTGACAGAGCATCGACAGCTGTGACCTGAGCGTGCTCGCAACCACCCCTTTTCCGCACCTCCGCCACCATGTGATGTGCGTCACTGTGGGGCTACTCCGTTTGGGTGAAGGCGGAACTTCCTCGGGGATCGTCCAGCTCTCTGACACTCGATGGAAACGGGCTGGTGGGGGATTGCGTGACAGCGTGGTTCGACGTCAAGCCGGCTCGGCACGACAGCCTTGAACAAAAGGAAATACCGCATCCCACCTGGGGTTTGACGGGCTATCGGACGTTCGTTCCTGGCCGTATAGACCTTGGTGCTGCGTAAGATTCGACCCGTTCGGCACCGTGAGCGAGCTGGGTCGGCCGGGGTCTGTGGACCGTTGGCCCCGACCAGGCCAGCCCAGTCGCAAGCGGTCCGGATAGGGGATCAGATGTCCCGAGACACCACCGACTCCGCGCCTGGCGAACCGGGGGACCCGCAAGGGCCCGGGGAGCAGCCGGAGGAGGGTCCCGGGGCGGACCACTCGCAGCGTTGGAAGAACGTCGCGGCCGGGGGGATTCAGCTCGTTCTGAGTAGCCTCGCGGACGATGTCGCTGACTGGCTCATCTGGGCTGGCCAGCAGGGTGTCGACTTCGTTGGCGCCTTTCTGTAAAACGCGCGACGCCCCCTGGGCCGTGAACCCAGGGAGCGTCTAGAGCGATCCTGCTCCTACGGTGGCTCCCGCTGCGTCCTATCCCGGAGTGGCGGGAGCTTCCGTGTTCCTCCCAATCACCACTGGGGCCGGGAGGAGTTTGGATGTGAGCCTTGGCCGCGCTTCGGCTGCTCGGCGTTAGTGGGCAGCCACTAGCAACCCCAGGATGCCATCCATGGTTGCAATGTGTACACCATGTCCACATGGCTCAATGGCTCGATGGTTAACCATTTGAATGGCTGGGGAGTTGTGGGCGCCGGCGGAGCAAGGGAAGCCCGGGCTGGGGCCCGGAGGCCGACGATGATCAGGGCCGTGACGCGCAGCACTGAATACCCGCTGCCAGCGTGGCTCTAGGCGGCCGCTGACGCCCGACAGGAGCGCGTCCCCGCAGCACCGGAGTGGCCGGGTGGGCGCCCCGTCCGGCCCCGAGGGCCAGCCCCCGGCCGTTACCCTCTTCGACGCGGCGTACGACGGCTCACGTCGGAGTACGCGGGCGTGGTCAGGGGTGGTCCGCAGGACCGGGAGCAGCGCGCGACGTGCGGTTTTCCGGGTGCCCGCCCCCGGCCATGAGCACAGGACGTAGCGTCGTCGTACCGGATCCACCGCAGTCACACGAGGGGCGAGTTATGAGCCGCAGGACCCTGACCGGCGACGAGTTCGACGTGGTGCTGAGCGCCGCCTCCCCGATCCTGCGGCCGAGGGGGGTCGGGTCCGCCGTGGTCGCAGAAGTGTCGGCCGCGGTGCTTGCGGCGGTCGGCATCCTCACCCCGGCGCCTGACCCCGACCCGGACACCTGCACCGCGTTTTTTGCGGATCCGGCCGGTGACTGGTGGCAGTGCGGTGAAGAGCCCGGCCACGGCACCGACCACGACAATGGCGAATGGGCATGGAGCGACAGCGACCCCGACGCGCTGCCCGCCCGCGTTCAGCAATAGCCCCGTACTCCGAGCCCTCTCCGGAGCTGGAAGTCCCCCCATCCGCCTTCTGTGAAGCGGCCCCCGCGACCTGGGGGCCGTTTTCGTGTTCAGACATAGGGTCGGGTCTGATCACGAAGAACGGGGGACACGTGGAACTTCTTGCAGCCCCATGGGACCGCCTGCCAGACCTCCCGGGGTACGCGCTTCCGGGGGGTGGCGGCCTGCTGGCGATGCTGGCCCTGGTTGCTTTCGTCATGAACGACAAGGGCCGGTCCGGCCGCCGGCCGAACGAGGAACTCAACCGGGAGATTGAACGGGTTGTAGGCGGGATCGGCCGGGGGATCGGCCGGTACGTCGCCGGCCGGGACCTGAAGGGCGAGCCGCGGAGCACGGCCACGTGGTGGCGGTCGGGCGCCCTGGTCGAAGCGGAGCGCAGCCCGGTCGCGGACGTCGCCGCGATCCCTCCGCCCCGCGCTCCGGAGTCCGGTGCGGGGGAGGGGATCCCGTTTCCGAAGCCGGCGCCGCCCCGTCGGCTTCCGCCCGCCCTGCGGGTCCTGCTGGCTCCCTTCAGGGCGGTATGGAGCGTGGTGTCCAGCATGGGGCGGGGGCTTGCTGCGTGGACTCGGTGGCCGCACGCAGCGCGTTCGCTGGTCCGGCTCGCGCCTTTTCCCGCGGCGTGGGGAATGTGGCGCCACCCGGAGCCCGCGCAATGGGTGCTAATCGGCGTCGCTGTGGCGGTGCTGCTGGTCGCTGTGACGGGTCCGGGCGGTTTCGGATGGTGGGAGCCGCGGGTTCCGACCGACGATGAAACGATGGGGCCGGCGGTCTGGGCGGGTGTGCGGCAGGTGCTCCGGCTAGAAGAGGAAGAGCGGCGGGAAAAATGGCTGGTTCTTTCCCCTGACCTCTCCGCTGAAGGCAGCCGGATCGTGCTCCGGCTCCCGCTCACGTGGATGGGCGGGAAGGAGGCAATGAACGCTCTCGGGCACGTCGTTGACACGCGTATTCCCGGTGAGTGGGTGGCCCATTGGGAACGCACAGGAGCGAGTCAGTACGTCCAGTGGACCCGTAAGCCGAAGCCCGCAGAGAAGCCCCGCCTTCCCGAATACGTCGAATGGAAGTCGACGGGTAACAGGTATGAGGTGTTCGTAGGACAGGCCATTGAGGGTGACCGGGTTGTGGATGCGGTCATCCGCACGCAGACCGCAACCCCGCATTGGGGTGTGGGCGGGGACACGGGCGCGGGTAAGAGCACGGTTCTCTATATTCCGATTGTCCACGGCCGCCAGTACGGTGAACTGGTCGATATCCTCGATACCAAACAGAACAGCCTGATGGAAGCCGAAGGACACTCGGGCATTCGGGTTCACAAGAATGTGCGGGCGTGTGTCGCCGCCTTCGGTGAGTTCATGGTGTCGATGATGGCGGCCGAAACCGCCCAGGGGAAATATGCCCCGCAAGGTGCGCGGGACCAGCTGATCGCGCGCATTCTCGTCATCGATGAACTCCCCACCCTGATCAAGCTGGCGTATACGTGGTGGCGTCACGGCTTGAAGGGAAAGGGTGCACCCCCGTTCCTGGAATGGTTCTCCATTATTCTTCTTCAGGGCCGTTCCGCCAATCACAGGATCGTGGTCGGAACGCAGCAGTTCGCCAATGCGTTCTTCGGTGGAACCATGGAGCGGTCACAGATCGGTACGAAAATCATCGTCGGCCTTCAGGACCGGGTGTCCTGGGGCGTTGCCTTCGGGCAGTCCACGCCAGTGATCCAGTTCGATACCGAGGTGAAGGGCCGCGGTGCCTTCTCGGACAAGAGGCAGACTCCGGACGGCGAAACTCTTTATGTGCGGGAGATTCAGCCCAGCTACATCACGCCGAGAGTGTCGGAGCTGCTGGCCGATTGCCCGCCGGCCCCGGCTTGGTTCGACGCGGGGGAGCCCGCTCCGTGGATCACGGCCGAGGTCCTGAGGGAAGCGCACCTGACCACGGCCGTCCTCGACTTCCTGCCCGGCGGCAAGTACGGCCCCGATGCCCTCCCGGCCGTTGTCACACCCGCGGCAGGCGGGGGGATCGGGGCCCCTTCTCCCAGCTCAGAGCGTGTTACAGGCGCCGGTGTGACGGCTCGTGTTACAGCCGGTGTGACAGCCGCCGGCGACCCGGCCGGAGACGCCGAGGACGCGGAGCTCCCCGAGACGTACTCGCTCGCGGAAGCCTGTGATGCCGGGATCCTGCCGTGGAAGTACGGCACGGCACGGCAGTACAAGAAGAGGTCGGAAGAGCGGGGTATCGACTTCCCCGAGGGAATTACCGACGGCCGCACCGCCTACTACACAAAGGCGGAACTGACGGAGTGGCTGGCCCGGTGGAAAGCCCGGGATGCACAGGGCGGACTCACAATTCCAGGGTGATCCGTTCAGCCGCCTGCCATTCAGATGAGAGGGCTGCCGGCGGAAATTCTGCCCATGGTTGAATGAGAGTGGATTCGGGGGTGCGGTAGTTGATATTTTTTGCGGTAGGAATCTGTTTGATCCTTTTTGGTGTGTGCTTGGTGGCTAACGTAGGCGACCTCGCTGGTCGGCTCTTCGATGTCTTCGCCTCGTTCATGGGTGCTGGCAGGGCGACCGTCGGCACGTTCAGGGCCGTTGGCGCTATCAGTATATTCGTCGGCCTTATCTGGGCGACGGGAGGGTATATCAGCATGGTGTGACCGGGAACTCCGGTCCGAATGCCGGTATCGGCCTGGGCTGTCAGAAATGGAACGGCCGCGGGGAGTCTCCCGCGGCCGTTCCTGTGTATCCGGGGTTGCTAGGTGAAGCCTAGTAAGCCCCTCACTTCTGATTCAGTTTTGCCGAACGCGTCGGCCAGGGCCGGAATCCAGCGCGGGGGGATTCCCTGTCTGGACCGTTCGACGTCGCAATAGGTGCTTGGGGCGACGCCCAACACCGCAGCCATATCACGCTGTCGCAGGCCTCCGGCGGTGCGGAGATCCTTCAAGGTGATCCCCGAGGCTTCAATCAGTTCATCGGGGGATACGCCCAGCAGGGTTGCGATCCGTGCGAGCATCGCGGGTCGTGGGAGGCCTTTGGAGCCCTCCCACGTGGTGACGCTGCTGCGGGCGCAGCCTAGTGCCTCTGCCAGATGTCCTTGTGTGCGGAGACCGTTCCGGAGGCGCAGCTCCCTGAGGTGGTTGCCCCGTATCCGCACCCCGGATTTTGTCCGGTCGTTATGCCGCATGGGCCCGCACTCTAGCGGCCGGATCACTCTCATCCGGGCTGTGCTGTACGGGAGTTGACGATTGAACGGCTACGAATTTCTTTGACCCTGTCTCAGGTGGGGCATAGGGTCAGTCGCCTAGCACATGCGTAAGTCGGGGGAGCTGTCGCGTAATGCCGTTGGGACCAACCGCGCGCCGGATTATCGGCCTTCCCGATCCCGGGGAGTGGGAGCAGAAGAAGGCGCGAGCGAAGAGCAAGACGAAGAAGGGCGGGGGCAAGGGCGGGGGCCCGGAGGCCTCCGCGGGCGCGCCCGCCAACCCGTGGGAGGCGGCCGCCGCACAGCTGAAGGCGGAACAGACCGCGATGCCCACGACGTCCGCCGCGGTGCCCGTGCGCCCGGCCGAGCCGGCCGCGCCGTGGGCGCCGGTGGACGAGAGCTCGGGCTCGGCGTTCGCCCGCCGGTTCGGACGCGGTGTGCTCTGGGCCCTGGTCGCGCTGCTGGTGCTGGCCGGGGTCAAATCCATCGTCGTTCCCAAGAAGACCCCGCCGCCGGCCGCCGCGCCGAGCACCTCGCAGACCGCGCCCGCCTACCCGGTGGCGGAGGCCCAGGCGGCCGCCGCCCGTTTCGCGCGCGCCTACCTCACGTGGGACGAGAAAGACCCGGCCGCCCGCGTCGCCATGCTCCAAGCCGTTCTTCCGGACGGCGCGGACACCGCGCTCGGGTGGAGCGGCAAGGGCAAACAGGACGTGGTGGCGGTGGAGCCCGGAGGGGTCACTCCGTCCGGCCAACAAGCGCGTGTGCGGGTGGACGTGCTGATCCGCTCCGCGGGCAGCACCGCGACCGCGCCGCCCCCGGCCGGCACCCCCGGAGTCCCGGGTGCGAGCCCGGCGGCCGAGCAGTGGATCGGGCTGGACGTACCGGTCCTCCAGACCGGCGGCCGGGTCGTCGTCTCGGGACAGCCCGGACTGATCGGCGTTCCGCCGAAAGGTCCGAAGGTGGCGGAAGGCACGGTCCCGGAGACGGACGGCACGTTCTCGACCGCGACGGCGGACACGGTCGCCCGGTTCTTCAAGGCGTACGCCGGCGGGGACACGGAGTCCGTGACCGCGCCCGGGGCCACGATCCCGCCGCTTCCCGCGGGGGTGGTGCTGATCGGCACCCCTTCGTGGACCGCGGACAAGGGCTCGGGCTCCGACCGCTCCGGCACCGCCCGCGTCTCCTGGCAGATCGGCGGCGCCCAGCTTGACCAGACGTACCGCCTGAGGCTCACGCGCGTGGCCTCCGCGGACGCCGAGCGCTGGCAGGTCGCCAGCGTCAGCGGGGGCACGGCGTAACGCCCTCCCGCCCTGCCAACTCTCGAAGGGGGACCCATGGATGATCTTGTGACGCTCGCAGCGCTCACCGACGGAAGCGAACTGAAGAAGGCGGTATTGCTGGTCGTCGGCAACCTCCTCGCCGCCTGGCTCGCGCTGCAAGCCTTCCGGCACTTCGTCAAGGACGACTGGGGCGGCCTGATCCGGATGACGGTCGGCGCGGTCTTCGTCGCCGGCTTCGTGTACTTCCCCGACCAGATGACGACCGTCCTGTCGGGTCTCTGGGACACCATCAAGGACTAGCAGCCATGCGCGTGGGACGTACCTACACGAAGCATTTCGATCTTGAAACGCGCCAGCATGAGCTGCTCGGAATCGACCTGGGGGAGGGCACACCGCGCCGCGCCCTGGTGCTCGGCTTCGTGCTCTACCTCGTGTGGACCGGGGGGCTGCTCGCGCTCTTCGGGATCCCGACGCAGATCACGTTCACCTTCTACTTCCTGCCTCCCCTGCTGGTCGCGATCTTCGGCACGCAGCGGAGCAGGAAGAACGACCGCCGCTGGAACATCACCTACTGGGCCCTCAGCATCCGGTACCTGACCCTCGGGCACCGGCCGGTCATCTGCGGGGGCCGGCGCTCCGCCACCCGCGCCGAGTGGATCCCCCGCCGCGCCCGGTGGGGCAACAAGGGCGACGGACTGCGCCGCGAGTCGGTGCGGATCCGGCGGGCGGAGGAAGACGCGGTGGACATGGAGATCGTCGCGGGGACTCCGATCCGCCTCGCGGCCCGGCCGCGCCTGTACGGGCCGGATGCGGTGTTCGCGGCGCGGCCGCAGGGCGGCAAGACCAGCACGAAGACGACGGGGACGAAATGAAGATCTTGCAGCGGGTCGGCAACTTCCTGGGCGTGGGCGGGGACCGCTCCGCGGACCCGGCGCACTACGTCGCGCTCGCGGACGGGCTGATCATCACCGAGTCGCACGGCGAAGCCTGGTTCACGCTGGCCAGCAGCAACACCGATCTGATGTCCGACGCCGCGCGGGATGCGGAGCTGGACGAAGCGGTGAACGCGCTGTCCAAGATGCTCGCGGACGCCGAAGTGCACCTGAAGGTCATGTGGTCGCCGCTGTCCGCCGAGGACTACATGGACGAAGCCGCCGGCCTGTTCACCGCCGGCCGGTGGGACGAATGGGCACGCATGCGCGTGGACCGCATGGATGAGATCGCCCTGCCGGTCCGTCACCTCCTCATGGGCGTGAGGATCACCGAACGCGCCGGGCAGGCAGCGGCAATGAGCCGGCGCGGTGTCGCGGAAGGGCTCGGAGTCGCGTCCAGCAGCGTCAGCACCCGCGAGCTCGCCCGCCTCGATGCGAGCATGCGCCGGCTCGGCCGGCTGCTGGAGGCAACCCCGTGGCGCGCGCAGCCGGCCCCGGTGGAGCTGCTCGCGTGGATGATCGCCCGGGAGCAGCACCGCACCACGCCCCCGCCCTCCCCCACGAAGGGCCTCATCACCGGCGCCAAGTTGGCGGCCCTGACCAGGGGCAGGGTCCTGCCGTTCCCGGATCACCTGCGGGTCATCGACGCGAAGGGGGACACCGCGGCGTGGGTCTCGATCCTCACCATGTCCGGTTTCCCGGAGGCGATGCAGTCCCCGGGCTCCGGCGAGTGGCTGCGCGCCCTCTCGGAGATCACCTACGTCCCGGACATCGACGATGAGGACCTGGCAGACGACGTGGACCCGGCGAGCCTGATCCTGCCGGTGAGCCCGGAGGCATCGGTCCGCTTCAAGGTCATGCCCAAGCGTGCGGCCATGACCAAGGCGGACGAAGCGCGCCGGCTCGCGAAGGAACAGCGCAAGTCCGCCGCGAAGCACAGCGCGGAGGACCCGGGCCGGGCGATCGAAGAGACAGAGAAGGTGATGTCTGACCTGATCTTCGACATGGGCCGGCATGACGTGACCCTCGTTGACGATCACCCCCGGCTGATCGTGACCAGCACGGTCAGCATCGAAGACCTCCGCGCCCGCGTCGATGCGGTGAAGGGCCATTTCGGAGGCCAGGGCATCGAGGTGACCGTGGGGGAGGAGGAGCAGCGGGAGCTGTGGCTCGAAGCGCAGCCCGGCGACCAGCTGCGTGTGCCGGACATGGGCCACACCCGCGACGTCACCGCGCTCGCCGGCTCCTGGTGGTGGGGCGGCGCGAAAGTCGGTGACGACGTGGGGCCGATCGTCGGGTACCTCACCGGGTCCACTCCCGGGGTGTTCCGGAACGACGTCACCACCGGCTCCGAGCGAGGTGACGCGACCACCACGGCGTTCATCGGCCGAAGCGGCCGGGGCAAGACCACGGCCATGATGCTCAGCATGCTGGACGCGGCGTTCCGCGGCGCCTTCGTGCTCGCGCTGGACTTCAAGGGGGACCTCGGAGGCGTCGTATCCGCCGGAAAGCGCTATGGGCTCAACGCCCATCTGATCGAAACCGGGCCGCGCTTCGCGGGCGTCGCCGACCTCTTCCGTCTCCTCGACAAGGAGGGGAGCGAGCGCGCCCAGATCGAAGTGCCGGCACAGCTCGGCATCGCGATGCCTCCCCACCTGCGCGCCCGCGGCGCGGAAACCCCGGTGCAGCACGCCGTGAACCAGGTGATCGCGTCCGGCGACCCCGCCACATGGAAGGTCATCGAGCACCTGCGGCAGTCGGAAGACCCTTTGGCGCGCGAGACCGGCGAAGCCCTCTACGAGCTGGGACAGACCGGCATCGGCGCCCCGTTCATGGGCCGCCCGCGGGAGGGCTCCGCACCCCTGGTGCCGGAACCCGGGATCTGGGTGGTGCAGATCCCCGGGATCTCTCTGCCCGGCGCCTCCGACGACCGCGAGGACTGGAACGTCCTGCAGCGCATGTCGGTCGCGCTCATGCACTCGATGCTGGCCTACGGGGTCACCACGGCGGGCCGCAAAGACCTCCGGTCCCTGCGAAAGGTGGTGGCGGTACCGGAGGTCCACGTCCTCACCGCGACCCGGGAGGGATCGTCCTTCCTGGAATACATCGCACGCGTGGGCAGGGCGCTGAGTACGGCTCTGCTGCTCGACACGCAGGACCCGCAATCGCTCGCCAAGCTGGTCGGTGTGGTCGAGCAGCTGACGACCGTGGTGGGTTTTCAGCTCACCGTCGCAGCACAGCAAGACGCCCTGGCCGAACTGCTCGGGCTCCCCGTGGACGAACACACCCGCACCCTGATCACCTCCATTGGCATGAAGGGGGACCGGGAGATCCGGCACGGCCACTCCATCGTGCGAGACCGCCGCTTCAGCGCCGCCACCACCCAGTGGGACATCCCCACGGAAGAGATGCTGCGGCTGCTGGACACCACTCCGCGGGCCGACCCCACCGACGCCGAAGACGCCGTGAGCGCCCACCCGCAGGAGGCATCCGTATGACCCGCCGTCACGTCCCCGCCGCCGCTTTACTCCTTGCCGCCGGGCTCGCGCTCGCCGGCTGCTCCGGGAAGGGCGCTGACCCGGACCCGAAGAAGCCGGCCGATCCCGCCGCCGCGGCGCTCGCGGTCGCCCGCGAGTACCAGGAGGCTGCGCTCCGGCTGGACTGGCACCGGGCGTGCGAGCTGTCGACGGCCGCGAAGCGCTCCGGCACGGTCGAGGAGTGCGCGGGCCGCAACATCGGCCCCTCTCCCTCTCCGTCCGCCGCGGACAGCGCCTCCCCGCCCGCATCGCCCTCTCCTTCGCCTTCTGCGTCGCCTTCGGATGACGGGTGGGGCTGGAGTGCCAGCCCGCCCACCCGGGCGGACGGCTCCACCGTCCAGCCCCGCGCGACGAAGTCCAAGGCGCCGGGACCGGACCGGGCATCGACAGGGCCCCTCACGCTCGAAGGGGCCCCGGTGCCCGTGGTCGCGTTCAAGAGCCACCCCGCCGGCTACGGCGTGATGTTCTCCTACGCGGTCATCTGGCCGACCGAGACCAGCACGGCCCGCAAGGCCCTGCGGGTGATCCAAGAAGGCGGCCAATGGCTCGTTGACCAGCGCGAAGACGTCAAAGACACGGACATCAGCCACGGGGACCCGGTAAGGGCTGCGCTGACCAGGGGGTAAGACCGCATGACCGTACGACTGCCACGCCTTCGGACCGTGGCCCTGCCCGTGGTGTTCGCGGCCACCACGCTGATGGTGTTCGCCGGCGCCGCGCACGCCGGAACCATCGACCCCATGGGGGTCGGGGATCTCCTGCCCTCCCCGGACATGAAGGTGCCGGAAGGTCAGGGGACCCTGTACGAGACCTACTCGTCTCCGGCCCTGTGGATGCTGGACACGGACTACGGCGTCAGCGACGTCTTCGACCCGCCGGTGCAGATGGTGGCCAGCATCCTCGCCGGGCTGGTCGCGCTGCTGGGCACCGCCGTGATCGTGATCGTTCAATGGGTCTTCGAAGTGACCTCCCTCCCGCCGCTGCAGAACGCGCTGGCCGCGATGATCGGGGGCTCGGCGAAGGGGCTGATGACCACCCTGCTGCCCACCTGCCTGTGCATCGGCGGCTTCGTGGCCTTCGTGAAGAACCGGGAGGGCGGCGGATCCGGGGCGCTCTCACAGATCGCCTGGGTCCTGGTCTCCGGAGTGGTCTGCGTCTCGCTGCTGTCCAGCCCGCAAGTGTGGGTCGACGGGGTCGACTCCGGCCGGCAGATCGGCGCGTCCGTCGCGCTCAACGCGACGTCGTCCGGCATCGGTGAGGGCGAAGCCGAGTTCCCGTTCAAGCTGGGCCACACACCCCAGTACACCGGCAACGGCCACGATGACATGATCCGCAAATCCTCCGATGCCGTATGGAGGAGCTACGTCGCGGGCCCCTGGTGCATCGCGGAATTCGGCAGCTTCGAAGCCTGCGAGCTGTACGGCAAAACGGTGCTCGACAAGGGAAACCCGGGCGACGAATCCGACCGCAAGAAGTGGCTACAGGACAACCTGACGGGCGAGACGGTCGGCCGCAGCTCTGAACTCTGGTGGGAAGGCCACCAGCCGGTACAGCGCGTGGTCGTCATGCTGCTCGCCCTGGTCGCGATCCTGATCTTCGCCGTCCTCGTCCTCACCCTGGCCTTCGCGTCACTGGCCTCCCTCCTCGGCGCCATGATGCTCCTCGTCACCGGACCCGCCTTCGCCTGCCTCTGGGTGATCCCCGGCAGGACCCGCCAATGGGGCCTGCGCTGGTTCGATCAACTGGTCGGATTCACCCTCCAAAGCTTCGTGGTCACCACGGTGCTGGGCTGCGTCCTCGTTATCCAGGTAGGCACGACAAAGAGCTTTGGCATCTACGGATGGGGGCCGAGCACCGGCCTTTCGATCGCTGCCGCGATCGTCGCCATGAAGTTCCGCAAGGTCGTCGAGTCCATCGTCGGAGTCTCCGGGACGTCGTCCCCGATCGGCGCTATGGCCGGTCTCCTCGCCGCCCGCGGCGCCTCGAAACTGCTGGGCCGCGGCGGCGGTGGCGGCCGGAGCCTCCCCACCACCCGCGGTGAGGGCGACGCCGGCAGCGACGGCGGCGGAGGCGGGGGCGGCGGAGGCGGCGGAACCTCCCGGGGCGGCGGAGGCGGCGGAGGCCGCCTCAGGCCCCAACCCGTCATGGTCATGCGGGTGGCCTACAGGCGCCCCACCCCGACCCCGGACAGCACATCCGTAGCTGGCAACGCCCCGTCGACAGCGGGCACGCCAACCGCTGCGCCCGCCACCCCGGCCGCTGTCCCCGGAGGAGGCGGCATCAACCCGACCGCCAGCACACCCAACCCGGCCGCCGCCGGCCCCCGCCCGCCGGCCGAGAAGACCGCGACCCCCAAGAAGGCGGGCACCGCGAGCACCGCAAGCCCGGCAAGCACCACGGCAGCTCCGACCACCCCGGCCGGAGCCAACCGGGCCCCGGCCACCGCCACACCAGCGAGCCCGCACCGCACCACCCCGTCCAGCGAAAGCACCGCCGCCGCCTACCGCCAGGCACCGCGCCCCGGCACCCCGGGCCCGCGCCAAATCCAGTCACGGATCCGGACCGACCCCACCGGCCCGGCCCGGTCCAACCGCCCCGGCCACCGCCGGCCCGCCACACAGCCCCCGCCGCCAGCCACCCGCACAACCGTGACCACTCCCCGCCCGGCCGTCCCCGCACCGCGCCCCTCGACGGGGAGGTGAACCGTGACCAACGACCGAGACCGCACCCCACAGGAATGGCGCGAGCTGCTGCGCGGCAGCTACGACTACCCGGAGGAGGTCAAGCAGGGACGGCGCAAGGAGCGGCGCCGCGCCCGCCGCGAGCACCGGCAGGCCGACCGCAGACACACCGCGGAGCAGATCCGGCAGCAGCGCCGCCGGGAACCGATCACCGCCGTAGGCGCAGCCGTCATCGTCGCCGCGCTGCTGCTGCTCGGCGCCGGCGCGCGCTTCGGCCCGGACTGGATCAGGGGCAGCAGCGCGCCGCCGAAGCCAGCCGCTACGCACAGTGCTGGGTCCCCTACCGCGGCCGGGGACGCGAAGCCACCGAGCCCGGCGGCCACCCCGCCGCCTGCATCCGCCAGCCCGTCGCCCTCGCCCTCCGCGGACTTGAGCGACCCGGGGAAGGTGACGGAGGCATTCGTCCGGCAGTACCTCACCCGTGACCCCGTGAAGGACGAGACCCACCGTGCGGCGGTGCGCAGGGCCGCGCCGTGGGCTACGCGCGCCCTCGCGGCGAATCTCGAAGAGAACACGGACCCCGCATTCGACAAGCTGGTCAGCCGCGGCGGGGTGAGCCGGGTCTCGGCCGTCAAGGTAGAGCCCGCCGGCGGCAAGCTGCCGCCGGACACCCCGCTCCGGGTCTGGCGCACCGTCACGGCCACGGTCGAGGTCCAGGGATACACCGCCTACACCGAGACGACCACGATTCAGGCGGAGGTGACCCGCACCGATTCCGGGTGGCGTGTCTCCGCGGTCCTGGGGGTCTAGGGCATGGAGGGGAGGGACGTCCTCCGGACCGCGGCCACCGTCGCGGGCCGGGGGGCCGTGCTGAAGATCAGCGGAATCGGTGCGGTATTCCTGCTGATCTTCATGATCATCATCGGACTCGTCGGCATGAGCGCAAGCGGGGAAGCGCTCGCGAGTTCCTGCGGAGGCAGGGGCAAGCCGGGCGCGGAACTTCCCGGGAACCCCGGGGGCGGCGGAACGCCAGAAAAACCGGGCGAAGGAATGCGGCAAGCGCAGATCAAAAATGCCGAGACTATCGACGGGGTGGCCCGGGAACGCGGTCTCTCCGGCCGGGCAACCTTGATTGCGCTCATGACCGCCCTCCAAGAAAGCACCCTCCTGAATCTCGACTACGGGGACCGTGATTCCGTCGGCCTGTTCCAGCAGCGCCCCTCAACCGGATGGGGCACGAAAGAACAGATAATGCAGCCCAAGTACTCGTCCGCAATGTTCTTCTTCGGAGGAGACAGCGGAGATCCCCCGGGACTGACGGACATCCCGGGCTGGGAGACGATGCCGCTCGGCGCGGCGGCTCAGGCAGTACAGCGGAGCGCCTACCCCGACCTGTACGACAGGCAGGAAGAGCCGGCGCGCGAAATCGCACGCCTGGCAACCATCGACCTGAGCCGTACCGGAGCCGGAGGCAACCCGGGCAGTAGCGCCACCCCAGGCAGCAGCACCCGCCCGCAGGGACGCTGCCCGACCCAACCCGGCACTCCAGGTGCACCCGGAGACCCCTTCACCGATGGGGCGGCCGGCTGGCCTCCGAACGTTGTCAATCACCGCACGACCGCGGACGCCATTGCGTGGGCGCGGGAGGAAGCTGAGTCAGGTCCGAAAGACTGGTATCGGATGTGTCTTGCTTTCGTCGCTCGTACCTACGGGTGGGGTAGTTCCGGTGTGGGCTACGCAATAGACCATTATCAGGAAATGCCAGCGGACATGAAACACGACAAGGATAGAAACCCTCCCCCCGGGGCTCTGATGTACTGGGACACTGGACAAAGGGCCGGTCACGTCGCTCTCTACCT
Source organism: Streptomyces sp. NPDC048461 (assembly GCF_055587105.1). Classification (NCBI taxonomy): domain Bacteria; kingdom Bacillati; phylum Actinomycetota; class Actinomycetes; order Kitasatosporales; family Streptomycetaceae; genus Streptomyces; species Streptomyces sp. NPDC048461. Next base: position 25,986 of record NZ_JBVJGW010000046.1, read on the forward strand.
GGGCGGCGGAATGATTGCCAGTAACGACATCAGGCGCCCCGGTTACATCGATGTTGTGCCCGCCACGGAAATTGAAACAAAATGGGGCTCCACTTATCTGGGATGGGCCCCGCCCTATTTCCCCAAGGGTGGATGAGAAGGAGCAAGACATGCCAGCAGACCCCCGGGAGGTTCCGGCGGAGCCGGTCTACACAATCACGGTCACTGCCTCCGGCGTATCGATCGACGGGGAACCCATCGACACACCGGCCGGCGACCCCGCCGCAGCCCGCAGGGCCGCCCTTGCCGAAATCCGCGTGCGGGCAGCCCTCCGCGGGCGGCCGGTACGCGTCACCGCCAAAGAGCCAGACGGCACGTCATGGCCCCTGATCGTGGACGGGCAAGGGAATCTGACCACCCTCTCCGAGCCGCACCCTGCGCCCTTGCGCCCAGAGCCCCGATCCATCGAACCGACGGCTCCCACGTCACCGCCGCCCTTGCCACAGGCACCCACTCCAACCCTGCCAACGCCCGCCAGGCCGACCGCGCCGCAGCACGAGCACCCCGTCCAATGGGGCGCGCCCATGCCCGACACGTCTCAGGATTCGTGGGCGCAGCTCTGGGCGGCGCACGCCACCGGAGACCTCTCCGCCGCGCTGCTCCTCGCGGAAAAGCTGGAAAGCGGGCTAGAAGCCGAGTACGGGCCCCTTCACCCCCACACCGTCACCGCCCTGAGCGCACGGGCATGGGTGATGCTGGCCCGCGCACCCCAGAGCGCCGACTGGTTCGACACAGTCGAGCTGCTGATCCGGACCGCCCTACGCCGCGGCGAAGTAGGCGCCGAACCTCGCACCGAGACCGCGACGCTGATCCGCAACGCACACGGGGCGTGGCGCGCCTTGGGGAAGGAAGACCCGGAAGGGGCGGTAGAGCTGAGCGGACCCCTGGCGGACATGTTCGGACGGTTCGGTTGGGAAGCCCGGGCTCAAGACGTGGCGAGGTGGGTCGAGAAGAACATGGGCGCCTGATGGGACTGACAGCAGAGGCCGGCCGCCGCCCACCGAGCGGGCTCGTCCTCAAGGTGCCGCTCGGATCCGGCACGAAGTCTCCCGATCAGTGGCGAGTGTCCCCATCGCGTGTGGTGTCAGAGTCGCCAGCTACGCGGGTGTAGTGGGCGTGCTGGTGTCGGCTGGTGAGGGTGTTGGGGTGGTCTGGGCCGTGAACCCGTTCGTAGTCGGTGGCGAGGTCGGCGTAGAGGTCACGCGCGGTATCGAAGTCACCAGCCTCACCGGTGTAGTGGGCATGCTGGTGTCGGCTGGCAAGGGTGTTGGGGTGGTCTGGGCCGTGAACCCGTGCGCGGTCGGTGGTGAGGCCGGCGGAGAGGTCACGCGCGGTGCCGGGGTCACCAGCCTCACCGGTGTAGTAGGCGTGCTGGTATCGGCTGCTGAGGGTGTTGGGGTGGTCTGGGCCGTCAACCCGTTCGTAGTCGGTGGTGAGGTCGGCGTAGAGGTCACGCGCCGTTTCAGGGTCACCAGCCTCACCGGTGTAGTAGGCGTGCTGGTGTCGGCTGGCAAGGGTGTTGGGGTGGTCTGGGCCGTGAACCCGTGCGCGGTCGGTGGCGAGGTCGGCGGAGAGGTCACGCGCCGTTTCAGGGTCACCAGCCTCACC
>NZ_JBVJGW010000047.1:0-26787 GCF_055587105.1 Streptomyces sp. NPDC048461
TCGGCGGGATAGTGCTTCATCCCCACAGGGACTCCGTTCTCCTGGACCATCAAGATCCAAGTCTCTCCGGTGTCCAAAATCCGGGGTCAGGGCCCGGAGGCTGACGGCGGCGGCTTCGGCGTCGGTGCGCAGGTGACGCGTACCGCGTGCTTCCTCGGCAAGCGCATCGACTACGTGCTCCGCGTCGCCGCCCACGACCCCGGGCAGCTGCTGGACATGGTGTCCGTTGCCGGGCCGATGCCGATGCGCGTGACCTACACCTTCACCCCGCGCCCGGACGGAGGCACGATCGCGCGGATCCGCGTGCGGGGTGACGCATCAGGCCACTACCGACTTGCCGCTCCGCTGATGGGACACAAGGTCCGCTCCTCACTGGTCAAGGACTTGCGGGACCTGGAACGGCGACTGGGCCCGGCACAGTGTTGACCATGGTCCGAGCTGATCGCAGGAGAGGTGAAGGCCGTTCGCACCGTGATCCCCGCCGGCTCGTCCGTGCGCCTCAGGCGCGCGGTCGCGGTCGCCGTTGGGGCGGCTACCCGGCCTCGTCCCGCAGCCGGTCCGGTTCGAGGACGGTGATGCGGCCGCGGCCCAGCTTCAGCAGGCCCCGGTCGGCCAGGTCGCGCAGCACCTTGGTGACCGTCTCGCGGGATGTCCCGGCCAGGGCGGCCAGCTGCTCGTGGGTGAGCGCTACCTGTGGATGTCCGGCCAGCGGGCGCAGCGCCCGGGCCGGCGGGCTGGGCGGGATGAGGGTGATCAGGGTGCAGGCGACGCGCTGGGCGACGGATTTGAAGACCGTGTCGGACAGGCGCTGTTCGAGGTCGGCGAGGCGCCGGCCGAGGATCGCGGTGATGCGGGCGGCGATCCTCGGGTCCGAGAGAAGCAGACGGTGCACGTCGTCGCGGCCCATCACACAGACGGTGACGTCATCGAGGGCCTCGGCGAAGTTGCCGTACATGCGCTGCCCGAGCACCACCATCTCGCCGAAGATCGTGCCGGGGCTGATGATCGCCGTGGTCAGAGCGCGGCCCTCTGCGGAGACCCGGAAGACGCGGATGCGGCCGCGCTTGAGGATGAACAGCACCTCACACGGCTGGGGCGGTGAGTAGAGCATCTCGCCCGCGGTGTAGGTTCTCATCGGGGCGGCGTCCGCGATGGCGGCCATTTCCGGTTCGTTCAGGTCGCAGAAGATGTCGACCTCCGACAGGCACCAGGTCCGGTCGGCGTCCTCGTGACGGCTTTCGCGCATGCGGCCTATGTCCTCGCGTCGGCCCGGGGCCCAGGGCTGCGGCGCCGCACCCCAGGGTGGGGCCGCCAGGGCGTCGGCGTCGGCAACCAGACAATGGGGCACCTCGTTGCCAACAAGGGCATATCCGCTGTCGTGTGCCCCTTGGGGCAGAGAGGGTCCCCCGAGTGGAGCACCCCGGGGCGGCGCTGCTGCGCCCGGGGTGCCGGCCGGTTCCGGTGGTGTGTGTCCCATGCTCAGGCCGAGCCCGTCCGCTGCTTGCCCATCATCGATGCGATGCCGGCATAGGCAAGTCCAAGCAGCAGTCCGAAGACGAGGTGCGCGCCGAAGCTGGAGCGGGTGACGGCGTTCCACTCGAAGACCGGCATACCCATGTTGGCGGGCATGATCCACATCGCTCCGATCAGCCACGCCACGGCCCCGAAGCCCAGCCCGAGCATGGCCGCGGGAACCATCCGCCGGGCGTAGGTCCCCAGCAGGGCACCGAAGACCAAGCCGAAGGAGACGGCGATGGCCAGGTGGATCAGCCAGCCCGCGACGGCGTTGGTGGAGCCCAGCAGACCGGCGACCATGGTGATCATCGCCGTGTCCATGATCGGCCTGGAGACGGACATCCAGATGCCCATACCGATGCCCCCGACCACGCCGGCTGCGGCGCCCCAGGCGGCGTGCAGCGGCATGATGGCGACTCGCGGGGATACCTGCACGGTGGTTGTCATGGTGCGCTTCCTCTCGGTGCGGATGTCTCTCCTCCTCGCTGACGCTAGGGCCGGTGCATGGGGAACGTATGTGACGGTGCTTACGTACCGGCAGGTAGCAGCACCGTTTCACCGGTGTACGCGCCAGTGATCTCGTCGACCTGTTCGTAGCCGGTGCGCACTAGGAAGGTGCTGAGGCGGCCGTAGGACTTGGCGCCGAGGATGAAGAAGTGCGGCTCGGGGTTGCGCAGGGCCTCGATCCCGGCGGACGGCTGGGCGAGACAGTCCCCGCCCGCGGATTTGAGCAGGGCTGCAGAAAGGTTCATGGGGGCGCCGGTGGCGTAGCACTCGTGCACCTGCAACTGCCGGTAGAGAGAGGAGTCGCCGGTGTACCCGGTCAGCGCCACGATGTGGTCGCAGAGCATCTCGCGCGGGCCGCTGGCGGTGGCTAGGGCGACGCGTACTCGGTCACCGTCGGGGTGCAAGCTCTGGATATGGACGCCGGTGCGGACGGTGACGCGGGCGTGGGCGCCGTCGGCAAAGGCTTGGGAGGTGTCGACGAGTTGGCGGCGGCCCGGCAGCGTGTCGTCGGGTACGGCGCCCCAGCCGGGGGCCTGGCTGCGTACGGCCCACTCGACGCGGGTGCCGGGCAGGGCGGCGAGGTCGCGGGCCGCGGTCTGGGCGGATTTGCCGGCGCCGACGAGCAGGACGGTTCCGGCCCAGTGGCCGGGGTCGCTCGTGTTCGGGAGGGTCCGGGTGATGCGATCGGCGAGGGGACGTTCGCCGGGAGCCGGGATGCCGCCGGAGCCGAGGGTATTGGGGTGGGAGTAGGTGCCGGTGCAGTCCAGGACGAGGTCGGCCTCGGCGGTGTCCTCGCCGTCGGGGGCGTCGAGTAGGAGGGTGAAGGGGGCGGCGGCGCGGGTGTCGGCACCGGCCTGCTCGTGTTTGAGCAGGCCGGTGCGGGCGATGGCGGCGACCCGGGTGCGGTGGCGGATGCGGCCTGCGAGGGCGGGCAGTGAGGCGACCGGGTCGAGCAGGCGGGCCACGAGTTCGGTCCCGGTGGGGCAGACGTCGCCGGTCGGGGCGTGGGGCAGGTGGGCCCGCATGCGGTGGGAGACGTTGAGGTCCCACGGGGTGAACAGGCGGACGTGGCCCCAGGCCCGCACGTGGGTGGCCGCGGATTCCCCGGCTTCGTAGACGGTGAACGGCCATCCGGCGTCGGCGCAGGCGAGGGCGGCGTCGAGCCCTACGGGGCCGGCGCCGAGAATCGCGACGTGGCGCTGCATGGTGGACTCCCTTTCCGTACGGGTCAGATGGCGCAGTGGACGGGGCGGGGCATGCTGCCGTCGTCCAGGCGGGCGGCGAAGAAGTGTTCGGTCGCGAGCTGTTTGCCCGCGGCGAGCGGGGTCCCGGCGGGTGCGAGGTGCAGGTCGGGGCTGGTGGTGAGGTCGGCGCCGGCGGGGTGCCAGTGCAGGCCGTCGGCTGTGACGGTCAGTTCGGGGATGCTGGAGTCCTCGCCGATCTCCATGCCGCTCTCGGCGAAGCCGCGGCGCAGCAGCGGGCGTACGGCGAAGTGGTCGGCGGGCAGGCCCAGTCCGGTCAGTAGCTCGGCGACCGCGGCGACCTCGTGGATGTTGTCCGGGGTTTCGGTGAGGGCGACACGAGGGGGCAGCCCGAGGGTGATCAGGTGCAGGATGCCGTCCATGGTGCGTTGCCAGGAGCCGGCGCCGCGGTGCGCGTCGTGGGTGTGGGCGGTGGCGCCGTCCAGGGAGGTCTGGACGGTGAGCTTCCGGCCGGCCAGATCAGCGAGGCCGCCGGCACGCTGTCCACGCAGCAGCATCGCATTGGTCATCACGACGGTGGGCAGCTCGGCGGAGGCGTAGTCGAGGAGGCCGACGATGTCGGGGTGCAGGAAGGGCTCGCCACCGGTGAGGTACAGCTCGGTGAACCCGGCCTGTACGGCCTCGTCGACCAGGGCGCGGAAGGTGTCGATGGGCAGGCTGCGCGCGACCGCTTTCGGGGAGGAGGCGACCGCGCAGTAGTCGCAGGCCAGGTTGCAGTGGAAGTTGGTGTAGATCCACAGCCGGGACGGGAAGTACGGGGTGCCGAACAGGGGGACCACCGGCCGGTCATCTTCCGGGACCCGTGGTGTGCTCTCGCCCCAGCCGTCGTCGGCGGGTTTGAATCCGGACGGCAGGGTGGAGCGGTAGAGGTGGTAGCGGCCTCTGGAGCGTTCGCGCGCCGGGAGGATTTCCAGGCAGGTGGTCCACCAGCCGGTTTCGATGGTCTCGGTGAAGATCTCTGGCAGCCCGGCGGCGCGCATCGAGGCGGCCTGCGCCTGCCAGTGGTAGGAGAGAGGGACAAGCTCGGCGGTCGGGTGCCCGCCGTCCAGGTCGAGGATCGCGTACCAGACCTCGTGGCGGCCGTCGTTGGCCGGCTTGCCGAGCACTCCGACGTTCACCACCAGGGTGTCGTCGACGTGTCGCTGCCAGGGCAGGCCGCTGTGGGTGCACAGCACGACATCGGCCCCGGACGCCTCGGTGCGCAGTCGGTGCTGGTCCTCGGGGAGCGACTCCCACCAGAAGTCGTTCAGCGCCAGGGTCGAGCCGTGCACCATGTGGATGTCGACGCCGTCGATGGTCTCCCGGCGCTCGGTGGGCAGGGTGCCCATCCAGGTGGCGAAGTCGCGGTGGGTGGTGGCGAGGGTGTGGTCGTAGATGAGTTGGGCGTACTCGTTGTCCTTCGGGTCCCGGTAGCCGCAGCCGCAGTCGGTGTCGCCGCGGGCGATGGCCACGTCGTAATTCCCGGCGACACACTCGATGCCGTTGTCGGTGAGGATCGGCCACAAAGCGTTCACATCGGCGCCGAATCCGCCGAGGTCGCCCAGGCAGAACAGCCGTTCGGCGCCTCGGGCGCGGGCGTCGTCGACGAATGCCTGGAGGGCGTACGGGTTTCCGTAGGGGCCTCCGCTGACTGCGATGCGCATGGGGGGTCGGTCTCCAAGGTGTCGTAGGGAGAGGGCGGGGCGCGTTCAGGTACGGCTGGTCCGCGCCGCCGGCGGGGTCCTCTTCGCGAAGAGGCGGGGGCCCGCGGTGTAGCGATCGAAGATCGTCTCGGAGGAGACGCCGGCGAAGTACAGCAGCTTCAGGTACTGCATGAAGGCGATCATGCGCCAGGTGCCGTGGGCGACCAGGCGGCGCGAGGATGCCGTCGAGGTCGCGCGCAGGAGGCGCAGCCGGCCGCGGCGGTGCAGGCGCCGCGACATCTCCAGGTCCTCCATGATGGCCAGGTCGGGGAAGCCGCGGAGGGCGTCGAAGACGGTGCGGCGGATGAACATGGCCTGGTCGCCGAAGATGTGGTGGAGGCGGCGGGCGCGGGCGTTGGATGTCCACGCGAGGTAGTCCAGGGCGGGTGTGCTGCGGTCGAAGCGGAGGGTGAGGCCGCCTCCGACGATGGCCGGGTCGGCGAGAGCGGCCCGGATCTGGCCCAGGGCGCCAGGTTCGATGGCGGTGTCGGCGTGGATGAACCACAGGATGTCGCCGGACGCGTGCCGGGCGCCCTCGTTCAGCTGCCGGGCCCGGCCGCGTTCGCTGGTGATCACGGTGGCGTGGCGGGAGGCGAGTTCGACGGTGGCGTCGGTGGAGCCGCCGTCCACGACGATCAGCTCGCAGTCGGGGAAGTCGCGGCACAGACGGCTCAGCGCGCTGCGGATGCCGGCTTCCTCGTTCAGGACCGGAACGATGATCGACACTTGTGTCATGGGGTCTCCGTGGACTGGAGCAGGACGGCGAGCGCCGCGGGCAGCGCCGGGTCCTGCAGGAGTGCGGCGGCGTCCTCGGGGGTGTCAAGGTCGCGCAGTGGACGCAACAGTCCCACGCTCAGTCCCGCATCTCCGGCGAGGGCGCGTGTGGCCGTGAGGACCCGGTCGGTGCTCCAGACGTCCGCGCCGAGGCCGAAAATCGAAGTGTGGGGAGCGCGCAGGCCGATCAGGTAGTAGCCGCCGTCGAATGCGGGTCCCAGTGCCAGGTCGTGGTTCTCCAGGGCGGTGAAGGCGGCGGTCAGACGGCTGCCGGTGAGGGTCGGTGCGTCGGTGCCGACGACCAGCAGGGGTACGGCGCCGTCGGCGAAGGCGTCGGTCACGGCCGTGGCCAGGCGCTCTCCGAGGTTTGTTCCGCGCTGGCGCAGCAAGCGGACACCGGCGGGAACTGCCGTGCTGATGATGTCCTCGCCCTCGCCCTCGCCCTCGCCCGGGGCGCAGGCGAGGTAGGCCCTGGGGATGTGGGAGGTGGCCAGTTCCACGGTGTGGCGGATCAGTTCGGCCTGGAGGATCGCGCAGCGCAGAGGACCCAGCAGCGGGTGCAACCGGGTCTTGACCATTCCGGGACGGGGCGCCTTGGCCATGACCAGGATGGCGGGAGTGCCCTGGTGGCCGGGGGTGTTCATGCGTCGAACCGGTAGACGAAGCCGGCGCCGGTCACCCGGTCCAGGGAAGGGAGCACAAGCCTGGCCAGCGTCGCGAAGATGTCCTTGCTCGCCTCCATGCGGTCCAGCAGGGCCTGCACCGGTTCCGGTTCGGTGGCGACGCCGTTGGCGTAGTCCGTGACGAAACCGACCAAGGCCATGGGCAGTTCCGCCTCCCCGGCCAGTACGACCTCCGGGCCCGCGGTCTGGCTGATGGCAGACACCCCGGCCGCGGCCAGGGCGGCCACCTCGGGGCGCGAGTTGAACCGGGGGCCGTCGACGTGCCCGTACACGCCCTCCGACACGACGGGCACCCCGGTTAGCTCGGCGGCGGAGATCAGCGCCTGGCGCAGCGGCTCGCTGAAGGGCCGGTCGAAGATCCAGTGCCCGCAGCCGGCCGCGCCGGGCGTGTCGTACCAGGTGCACGGGGTGCCGTCGGGCAGCCGGTTGGCGGGGAAGTACAGATCGTCGAAGACCACCAGGGAGCCCAGTTGGATGGCCGGGTCGAGGGAGCCACAGACGGTGAAGGACACGACAGCCTCTGCCTTGCACACGAGCAGAGCGGAAAGGTTCGCCTTGTGGTCGACCTGACTGGAGAGCCGGTGGTGACCGGCGCCGTGCCGGGACAGCTGCACGATCTCCGTGCCCGCGAGGTGTCCCTCGGTGACGGTGACGACGCCGTGGTCGGTGACGACGGTCCGCTCCGCAGCCCCCTCCAGGTGGGGCCAGTCGTAGCTGCCGGAGCCGGTGATCACACCGATGCGCATGGACTATTTCTCCTTCGGTGACGTGCCGGACGATCCGTCGGCCGGGGTGCGGACTTCGATGATCGGCAGCAGGGTGCGCAGCGCGGCGTTCTCGGCCGGGTCTAGTACGGCGTGCTGTACGCAGGCGGGGACGAGGGTGCCGTTCTCGGGGTGGGCCATGGCGTAGTGGCAGGCGGCCAGCCGCTCCTGGGTCTCGCGCAGCCCGGGGTCCTCGGCCTGCTCGCCGCGCTGCATCATCTCCCAGGCAGGGGCGACGACGTCGGCGTCCATGAACTGGTGCATCACGAAGGTCACCGGACGCACGCGCATCCGGTGCCGGACCAGTCGCAGCGCTCCGACCCGGCGGACGGTGCGGCCCAGCCAGCGAAGCGCCGTCACCGCCGTGGACGGGTGGCGGGCAACCACCCGCAGGAGCCTGGCCGCGAGGAGGGCGGGCGGGGTGCCGGTGAAGGTCACCTTCCCGAAGTATCGGAAGAACGCGTCGCGCACGGCGAGATCGCGCGGGTCGTCGCCGTCGAGGAATGGGTACCAGCGGCGGCCGGCGTAGAAACCGTAGGCAGTGCGGTTGCAACGCACGTCGCCGTTCTCGAAGACCCGGTAGTCCAGCCGGGTTCCGGCGCCGCGCTCGATCTCCGCCCACACCGCGTCCGGGGTCGCCTCGCGGAACTTCTCCTTCCAGCGCCGCTCGTCGCCGAGGAAGGCGGCGGGCTGGAAGGAGAACATGCCATAGCCCATGGCCTGGCAGTCGCGGATGACGCTCGCGACCTCGTCGAGGTTGCCCGGGGTGACGGTCATGTTGTGGGCGAGGAAGGACCGCACCCCGTGCTCGCGCCGCAACCGGACGAACATGGCGGCGAACCGCGCCCGGTACGGGTTCAACGACTCCTCGTCCGGTGGGCGTTCGATGCCGCGGCGGCCGTACATGAACTTGTCGAAGTGCGCGGCGAACGACAGCCGCCCGAAGCGCCTCATGCCGTGCGGGCCGAGCGCGAGCCGGGTGAGGTAGTCGTAGTCGAAGTCGCCGTGGGTGAAGCTCATCGGTTCCCGGCCGTGCTCCCGCATGATCGCCAGCGCGGCGGCGTGGTCGTCGGGGCTGAGCAGGCTCACCTCGCCGCCGATGAGCTGGGTGTGGGCACGCGGACCGCGCAGCTCGAGCAGCAGGCGCATCTGTGCCGCGAGCTGTTCGTGGGTGTGCGGGCCGTCGACGCGGACCTGGTTGGCGTCACGGGAGTGGTAGCAGGGGGTGCACTTGAGGTTGCATTTAGGGAAGACGCCGTGGGTGCCCTCGCAGCCGACGCCGTGCCGGCCGAGGATCTGGCCCGGGGTCCTGGCCGCGTCGGGCAGTTCCGCCCAGCGGCGTTCCATCGCCTCGGCGAACTCGGTGTCGTAGGGACGGGTGGCACGCTCGAGGGCACGCAGTGCTGTGATGATCCGCATCAGTGGTTCTCCTGCGGGGGCCGGGCTGCCGCGAGGGCCGCCCCGGATGTGGGCGAGGGGGGCCGGGTCCGCCGCAGTCCGCGCCACAGGAGCAGTGCGTACAGCAGCATCAGGGCGTCCTCGACGAGGACGTACCAGCGCAGCGGCTGGGTGAAGTAGGCGCCGAAGCAGCCGCAGTTGTCGAGGTCGACTCCGCGGGCGAACGCCTGGGTCGCGAGGGCTGCCCATGCCACCGCCACGGCGGTGTACAGCCAGACGGGAGCGGCGGCGCGGGAGCGGGGTTGGGCGAGGAACCAGACCGCCGTGGCGGCCTCGGCGCCGATCAGCACGACGGCCAGTGCGGTCGAGGCCGCCTCGGAGCTCAGACCGTAGGCGGTCAGGATGGCGGGCATCGCGTCGAACGAGGCGAGCTGCCCCAGCGCCATCGCCGCGAGGACGGCGCCCAGCATCATACGGAGGATCACCGGTACACCTTTCCGCGGAGTTTCAGCAGCGCGCGGATGGGGCCGCTGCCCCGGGCCAGACGGGCGTACACGTCGGCCAGCGCCGCGTGCCAGGGTCCGTCGGCGTAGGTGGGATAGGGGTGCACGGTGCGGGCGTAGTCGGAGGGTGTCCAGCCCAGGCGGACCGCCGACGCCAGATGGGCGATCGTCTCGCCGGCCCTCGGCGAGACCACCGTGGCCCCGACGATCTTCCCGCGCGGGCCCAGCACCAGGGTCGTGAAGCCCTCGGTACGGCCGTCGGCGACCGCTCGGTCGAGCCGGTCGTTCTCCAGCGTGTGGACGCGCGCCCTGTCGCCGTACCTTGCGCTCGCCTCGTCACAGGTGAGGCCGACGCGCGCGATCTCCGGATCGGTGAACGTCACCCAGGGCACCGCGCGGTAGTCGATCGGGCGGCGCACACCCAGGAGGGCGTCGGTGGCCGCCGCCGCGCCCTGAGCGCCGCCCAGATGGGTGAAGGCCGAACGGCCGGTCACATCGCCGGCGGCATAGATCCGGTGGTTGGTGGTGCGCAGCCTGCCGTCGGTGCGGACGTGACCGGTCCGGGTCAGCTCCACACCGGCCGCCTCCATGCCGAGCCCGAGGGTGTTGGCCCGGCGGCCCGCGACGGCCAGCAGCGCGTCGTAAGGGAGGGAGACGCCGGGCCCGTGGACCGCGCCGGCATCGACTCGCTCGGCGCGGTAACCGGTCAGCACGGTGACGCCCTCGGCCTCCAGCCGCTCCCGCAGCACCCGGGAGGCCCGGGATTCCTCACGGGGCACCAGACGGTCCATCGCCTCCACGAGAGTGACCTGCGAGCCGAGGCGGGCGAACGCCTGTCCCAGTTCGCAGCCGATGGGCCCGCCGCCCAGCACGACCAGGCGGCACGGGATCTCCGACAGCCCCCAGATGGTGTCACTGGTCAATGGTTCGGCCTCGGCCAACCCGGGGACCGGCACCAGAGCCGGCGTGGAGCCCGTAGCGATCACGGCGTACCGGAAGGAGACCTCCCGCCCGGCCGCGGTCAGGGTTCTCGGACCCGTGAACGAAGCCGCACCGTGCGCCACGTCTACGCCGAACGGAGCGAGTGCCTCGGCCGAGTCGTGCGGCTCGATCGCCCCGATTGCCCGCTTCACCCCGCCCATGACCGCCGCGAGGTCCGCCGGGCCGGTCACGGGCGAGAGGCCGTAAGCGGCGGAGCGGCGGGCGGCCTGGACGCCGGAGGCCGCGTGCAGCAGGGCCTTGCTCGGTACGCACCCTGTCCACAGGCAGTCCCCGCCCAGCCGGTCCCGCTCGACGAGTAGTACACGGGCGCCGAGGCGCCCGGCGGTGCGGGCCGCGGTCAGGCCGGCGCTTCCGCCTCCGATCACGACCAGGTCGTACGTACTCATGCTGTCGGCTCTCTCCGGTAGGCGCATGCTCGTGGGATGTGAGGGAAACCCGATGACGCCGGCCGGGCCTTCCCCTTCTTCTCGCCCCACACGATCACGGCCAGGAAGGCCGGTCGCCGTGAACCGTTCGCGTCCGGCGTGTCCGAAGCGGAATGCGGAGACGCCCCGGCAGGGTTCCCGGCGACAAGCACAGGGGCGCGGGCGTCCCCACGGGCCGGAAGAGAGACGAGAACCGGATGGACGAACAGGACTGGCGGCGCTTCATCACCGCCTACCACCACGCGCATCCCGGCATCACCGAACAGCTCTTCAGCCTGACCGACACTTCCCCGTACGCCTGGCTGGCCGAGCCCCTGCACACCGTTCGGGGCACGGTCCTCGACCTGGCTTGCGGTTCGGCACCCACACGCGAGGAGCTTTCGGACGCCGACTGGGTCGGGATCGACCTGTCGGCCTCCGAACTCGCCGAAGCGGCACGCCGGGGCCGTGGTCCGCTGGTGCGGGCCGCCGCGGACGCTCTGCCGGCCGCCTCCGCGAGCGTCGCGGCGGTCTGCGCGGCCATGTGCCTTCCGGTCGTCACCCCCCTGCCGCAAGTCCTCGGGGAGATCCGGCGCGTACTGCGCCCCGGCGGGACGCTCGCGGCGCTGGTGCCCGCCCAGTCCGGCCTCTCCCCATCCGGCAGGCTCATCTGGCTCCGGGTGATGGCAGCCCTGCGCGCTGTACACCAGCCGTGGCCCAACCCGCAGGCCCGCGACGGACTGGCCGCCCTCCTGCGCTCGGCGGGGTTCCGCGTCCGCTGCGACGAGCGACGCGTCTTCACCCTGGCCATCGACTCGGCCGATGCGGCGGCCCTGCTCACCGATGCCTTGTATCTGCCCGGACTGACTCACCACCGCTCCCAGGCCGCCAAGCGCTCCCTGGCGCGGTGGGCGGTCCGGGGACGAAGCCTTGAGCTGCCGCTGCGCCGCGTGGTGGCCGACCTTCCCACCGGACCAGCGGTACAGGAGCCGGTGTGAACCCCGGCAACACCCTCACCAGTACCGGCCACGCGCAGTCCGATAGGGCCCGGACGGGGCGGCGCGGCGGTCGGCTCGCACGGCGTCGTGGATACGGCCGGCCGTCCTCGTAGTCCTGCTCCACTCGCGGCACGGGGTGCGCTGGGATGCGGGGACCTGTCGCGCGATAGAGCAGGTGGGTCGATTCGCTCGGCCAGTGGGCCCGACAGTTCTTGACAGGATGAACGGGAGATGGGGCGGTGGGCGTGAGCACCATCGGTTCGCCGACGAGGTCGAGCGCCACTCTGCCCGACGACGTGTGACATACCGCTGATGGCGTAATGGCGAGTTGTGGGCTGTTCGGCGGGTCACGCTGTGGTCCGTTGATCACGGCCGTGTCGGGAGCACGCGGGTGTACGGGTCACGTGAGTGGGTCTGTGAGTGGATTCGTCATGATCACCGGACGGGCCCGGCGGGGTCGGGGCGGATGTCGGCTCGGCGGTGCAAGATGTCGCGGAACACACTGACGAAGGCGCTGGTGTGTCCCGTGCTGGCGGAGAAGGCCGCCGCCAAGCATCAGCGTGCTGAAGCCGGCGAAGGGCGTCGCAACGCGACCGCGGTGGCACCCAGTCCGCCGTTCAGCGAGTGGGACGGGACCTTCACCGACGCGCGGCGACCGCCGCCGGGCCAACGTTCAACTGCACACCGATCCACAGACCGGCACCGAGCCCTACCGGCTCAAGGCCACCGAAGCCGAACAGCAGAAGCAGCCGTGGGAGACGTGCCCGGTGCCTGCACAGATGGAGTGAGCGGACATGGCAGATGGCGAGCGGCCGCCCGGGAGGGTCGACGTGGACCGGTCGGAAGGGTTCGGTGAGCGACTGCTGGGTGTGCTGCTGGACCGGGCACACCAGATGCCACCGCAGCTGATCGCGCCGCTGATCGCGGAAGAGGTGGCCGTCGTCGGCGGCCGTGACGTGTCGATCCTCCTCCAGGACTACGAGCAGCTGGTGCTCATTCCGCTGCCGGGCAGGCGTCTGACCGTCGGCGAGCCGGAGTCGATCGACGGCTCGCCCGCCGGGACCGCGTTCCTGCGCGGGCGGACGGTCGAAGTGCCCCGGGCCGACGGTGTACGGATGTATCTGCCACTGCTGGACGGCAGCGACCAGGTGGGAGTGATCGGCCTGACCCTGGACACCGTGGACGACGACGACCGACGGTTGCTGCGACGCCTCGCCGGCCTGGTCGCCGACATGATCGTCACCAAGGACGCCTACACCGACCAGTTCTTCCTGGCCCGGCGCCGCGCACCGATGGGCGTGGCCGCGGAGATCCAGTGGTCCCTGCTGCCTCCCCTGACGATGTCGTGCCCGCAGGTCGAGGTGGCCGGGATCCTGGAGCCCGCCTACCAGGTCGCGGGCGACAGCTTCGACTACGCCCTCAACGACGACATCCTGCACGTGGCGATGATCGACGCGATGGGCCACGGCCTGGACGCCGCCACCATGGCGACGGTCGCCATCGGCGCCTACCGGCACGCCCGGCGCGCCGACATCGGTCTCGCCGAGATCTACGCGTTCATGGACGAGGCCATCGACGGCCAGTTCGGGCCCGACCACTTCGTCACCGCGCAGATGATGCGTCTGAACATCGCGACGGGACACCTGCAATGGGTCAACGCGGGCCATCCGGCACCCTTGCTAATCCGCGATCATACGGTCATCCAGCGGCTGGAGAGCCTGACCACCCTGCCGGTCGGCTTCGGCGGCGACGACCCCAGGATCAGCGAGCAGACGCTCCAGCGCGGAGACCGCGTGCTCTGCTTCACCGACGGACTCATCGAAGAGCACGAAACGGGCGCGGAACAGTTCGGTGAGGAACAGCTCATCGACTGCGTCAACCGCGTCGAACGCACCGCGGAAGGAGTGCGGGCGGTCGTACGAGCCCTTTCCCACGCGCTGAAGCGGGAACGGGGCGGCCGGACCAGCGACGACGCCACCCTCTTCCTCATCGAATGGCACGGCGGTACTGCTGACCACCTCGCTGCCCTCGACTGAACCGACGGCCGCCTGCCGCCCGTCGCCCTCGATGCCTGTCCCGTCCTCAATCGGGGGCCTGGAGGGTCGCCACACGGCCAGGAGGGCGTGGGCGGCAAGGGTCGCACCGCGCCGGCCATTCCGCGTCCGTCATGTCCGACGGATACCGGCGCTGCCGGCCGCGAAGATCCGCAGGGCTGCCGTACACGGGCACGAGGCAATCGCGCGACCCGAAGAGCGAGTCGAGGGCGACGGGCGTAACCGCGTACACGTGTGCCTGCCGTGAACACCGGTAGCCTTCGCGGCTCTTCTGCACCGGGCTCGGCGGCTCCTTGGCCGATTCCGCAGGCATTGGCCGTGGATCGCTCTGGGCGGTCCGACTCCCCAAGATCATCCGGGATCGGACACAGCGGACGGGAATGACAACCGCCGCACAGAGGGTTCCCGTCGCGGCCCCGGCGAACCACTGGCCGGAGCGCGCAAACCCACTCATCAGGGAGAGACATGGCGACAAGCGACGTATCCCAAGCGCGGCAGAAACCCATCCCCTCCGTGGCAGACTCCGTCAAGGACTACTACGGCAAGGTACTCGCCTCCTCCGCGGACCTGAAGACCTCGGCCTGCTGTACCGACGTGGCGCCACCCCTGCGCATCGCCGCGGCTCTCGGCGAAGTACACGACGAGGTCCTGGAGCGTTTCTACGGCTGCGGTTCGCCCATCCCACCCGCGCTCGAGGGCGCCACCGTGCTCGACCTGGGCTGCGGCAGCGGACGAGACGCTTACGTGCTGTCCCAACTGGTGGGTCCCACCGGCCGGGTGATCGGCGTCGACATGACGGAGGAACAGCTCGCCGTCGCCCGCCGCCACCAGAGCTGGCACGCCGAACGGTTCGGCCACGCCAACACCGACTTCCGGCACGGCTACATCGAGGACCTGGCGGGGGCCGGCATCACGGATGCTTCCGTGGACGTCGTGGTCTCCAATTGTGTGGTGAACCTCTCGCCGGACAAACCGCGTGTCCTCTCCGAGATCTTCAGGGTCCTGCGCCCCGGCGGCGAGCTGTACTTTTCCGACATCTTCGCCGACCGCCGCCTGCCTGCCGCTCTCCTGGACGATCCCGTCCTCGTCGGAGAGTGCCTCGCCGGCGCCCTCTACACGGAGGACCTCCGCCGCATCCTGGAACGCGCCGGCTGCCCGGACGCCCGCACCTTTGCGGGCTCCCCGGTGACGATCAGCGACCCGGGCATCGAGCGGAAGATCGGCTTCGCCACCTTCACCTCCCGCACCGTCCGCGCCTTCAAGCTCCCGCTGGAGGACCGCTGCGAGGACTACGGCCAGGTTGCCGTCTACCACGGCACCATCGCCGAGCAGCCGCACGCCTTCGACCTCGACGACCACCATCGCTTCGACGCCGGGAAGCCGATGCTCGTCTGCGGCAACACCGCCGACATGCTGAGCGCCACCCGCTACGCGCCGCACTTCACCGTCACCGGCGACAGGAGCAGGCACTTCGGCCTGTTCCCCTGCGGCCCCGCGGACACGGCGAGCGGCCCGGGCGCGCAGGCGCCGACAGGCTGCTGCTGACCGACCTCAGCGGCACGCGGGATTCCTGCTGCGGGGCGGTCGCGGTCCGGGGGAGCGGTCTGCCGGGTCCGGCAACGCTGGTTCGAGGGGCGTCCCGCCCCGGTCGTCGTCCCGCCGTTGCGCCGAGGCGATCATCCGGTCCCGACCGCTCCTTGCCCGGCCATCGCCTGGGCGATGGAGCCGAAGGTCAGTCCTGGCGTTCCTGCGGGTGCCGATTCCCCTGCGACCGGCTCTCCCCGATTGATGCTGGTCGGAGCGCAGGCGTGGGGTGCGTCCCGGCTCGTCGCGCGCCCGGGCCGAATGAACCGTCACGGCGCTTCGTCTGACGGGGCGGCGTCGGTGTCCGAGCCGGGCAGGGCACCGAGCTCGTGGGCGAGGCGCCGTAGCCGGGCTGATGCGAGGGAGGCCGGCCCGCGCTGCGGATTGTGCCGGAGGGACGCCTTGATCAGCTGGATCAGTTGCAGGCTGCCGCTGCACACCCAGCAGGCGGTGAGGTGCGAGGCCACCCGCGTCCGGCGCTCTCCCGTCAGCTGTCCGTCGGCGTATGCCTCCACATCACCGCGCAGCCGCACATGCCGTACGCCCTCCCGGCACTCGGCCCACACCTGTCCCGGCCGTGGGACGCGCTGCTTCCTCATGGACCGGAAACCCGGGCCGAGACGCACGGCATTCCACCGGCTCACGCTGTCGGCTCCCCGGTCCCACCACGGGGTACGCGGCCCGGGCGGGCATGTGAGGGCGGATGGAATGCGGAGAACGGGACAGGGGGTTTCCGCTGTGTGGAAGACCAAGTGACAGCGCCGCCGGACCCAGCGGACCCTCGGGGCGTGCCGTTCGCCGCCTACGTGCTGCCGGAGGTGGAGGTGCTGCTGCGGGTGGCGATGACGCTGACCGCGCAGCCCGCGGACGCCGAGGACCTGGTGCAGGACACCCTGCTGCGGGCCTACCGGGCCATCGACCGGTTCGACGGCAAACATCCCCGGGCGTGGCTGCTGACGATCATGCGGCGGGCCGAGATCAACCGGCACCGACGGCGCCGCCCGCACCTGCTGGACGACCCCGACTCCGACCTGGACCGGCTCAGCAGCGAAGGCCGGCAAGGATCAGCGGAAGAGGCGGTGGTCGGCGAGGCGTTCGACGAGGTGGTGGACTCGGCGCTGTCCGCGTTGCCGGACAAGCACCGGCAGGTGGTGCAACTGGTGGACATCGACGGCCTCACCTACGCCGAGGCCGCACGCCTTCTGGATGTGCCCGAGGGGACCGTGATGAGCCGACTGCACCGCGCGCGCAAACGGATACGCGCCCGGCTGGCCGCGGCGGGACTGGCACCGAAGCGAGGTGTGATGTGAACAAGCACTCATGGTGGGCTCGCCGCTCGGGAGAGCGCCGGATGAACTGCCTGCGGGTGGCGCGGGTGCTCCAGGCGTACCTGGACGGGGAGACCGACGAGGTCACCGCACGTCGGGTCGCGGTCCATCTGGAAGACTGCCGGCGCTGCGGTCTGGAGGCATCCGTCTTCCAGGAGATCCGCAGCGCGCTGGCCCGCCGCGTGGAACCCGACGTGGACGCGGTTGCCCGGCTGACGGCGTTCGGCCGGTCCCTCGTGCGTGACGAGCACGGCCAGGGCGGGGAGGGGCCGGACAGCGCTTCGCCCCCGCCCGGTGCATGAGCGGGGTTCCACGGGAGCTCGCCGGGCGGGTTCCGTCGCAGGCGCCGGCCGAGTAGCCCCAGCCCGCCGCCGGAGTGGTCGCGTCAGGGGATCTGCTTCGTCTGCCGCGGCTGCGAACGGCGGGGGCTCCAGGCCGTCGGCCGGGAGCCCCGTGTGGTCATGCCGGTGGTCGGTCAGTGTCCGGCGGTCAGTTCGCCGGTGAGTTTGCCGTGGAGGTCGGCGCTGGGGTCGTTCAGGCCGGTGATCTCGACGGTTTTGCCGCGCTGCTTGTACTTGGTCTCGATCGCGTCGAGGGCGGCGACGGAGGAGGCGTCCCAGATGTGGGCCGCGCTCAGGTCGATGACGATCCTCTTCGGGTCGCCCGTGTAGTCGAACTGGCCGACGAGGCCGTTGGAGGAGGCGAAGAACAGCTCGCCGCTGACCCGGTAGACCACCGTCTTGTCGTCGGGGTCGGTGACGGCGGTGACTTCGGCGAGGTGGGCGACGCGCTTGGCGAAGATCACCATGGCGGTGACCGAGCCGACGACGACGCCGATGGCGAGGTTGTGGGTGGCGACCACGCAGACGACGGTGATCACCATGACGGCGATCTCCCCGACGGGCATCCGCTTGAGGGTCTTGGGGGCGATGGAGTGCCAGTCGAAGGTCGCGAAGGACACCATGATCATGACGGCGACGAGTGCGGCCATGGGGATGTCGGAGACGAGCGGGCCGAAGGCGATGCACAGGATCATCAGGAAGGCGCCGGCGAGGAACGTGGACAGGCGGGTGCGGGCGCCGGACACCTTCACGTTGATCATGGTCTGGCCGATCATGGCGCAGCCGCCCATGCCGCCGAAGAAGCCGGTGACGATGTTGGCGATGCCCTGACCGACGGACTCGCGGGTTTTGTTCGAGTGGGTGTCGGTGATCTCGTCGACCAGCTTGGCGGTCATCAGCGACTCCATCAGGCCGACCAGTGCCATCGCGAACGCGTACGGGGCGATGGTGGTCAGGGTGTCCAGGCTGAACGGCACGTCGGGCAGGCCCGGTACCGGCAGGGAGGACGGCAGGGCGCCCTTGTCGCCGACGGTCGGTACCGCGAGGGCGGCGCCGACGGTGATGACGGTGAGGAGCGCGATGGAGACCAGCGGGGCGGGGATCACAGTGGTGATCCTCGGGAAGAACACCATCAGCGCAAGGCCGCCGATGATCAGCGGGTACACGGCCCACGGCACGTCGGTCATCTCCGGGACCTGGGCCATGAAGATCAGGATGGCGAGGGAGTTGACGAAGCCGACCATCACCGAGCGGGGGATGAACCGCATCAGCTTCGCCACCCCGAGCACACCCAGGACCACCTGGAAGACGCCGGCGAGGATCACGGCGGCGATCAGGTAGCCGAGGCCGTGCTCACGGTTGAGGGGTGCGATGACGAGGGCGACAGCGCCGGTGGCGGCGGAGATCATCGCCCGGCGGCCGCCGACGATCGAGATGACCACGGCCATGGTGAAGGAGGCGAACAGGCCGATCGCCGGGTCGACACCGGCGATGATCGAGAACGAGATCGCCTCGGGAATCAGCGCCAGCGCGACCACGAGGCCGGCCAGGACCTCGGTGCGCCAGACCTTCGGGTCGGACAGCCAGTCGGGCTTCAGGCCGCGCAGACGCGCGGCCGGGGACACGGCGGAAGCAGCGGAAGGCAAGAGAGTGGCAACCTGTCGTGCTCGGGCACCCCTACGGCAGGCCGGGGTGCACGGGAGGACGCGGTGGTGCCGGGCCGGCACACCGCGGACGGCTCCGTGAGCGCGGAGCCGGAAGATCGGAAAGGGACGAGCAGGCCCGCGCGACAGGGGGCCGGGGTTCACGTCCGGGGGCGAAGCGTCACGGCGGGCAGGCGGCAGCGTCGGGCGTCATGGACTCGCGCACGCTCTCTCCCGCGGCAATCGGGGCTTCGCCGGGGGCGTCATCGGCCCCGACACGGCAACGGTGGAGCAACGTCAATCCGCCCTCACCGCGCACAACTCTACCCTAACGTTAGAGTAGGGGGTGGCGGTGTCCGAGCGGGACCGCTCGATGAGGACGAGAAGGGCCAGAGGATCGCGGCGTGGACAGCAAGCACATGCAGATCGGCGAGGTCGCGACGAGGACCGAGCTGTCCCTGCGCACGATCCGGCACTACGAGGAGACAGGCCTGGTCATCCCCTCGGCACGCTCCCAGGGCGGCTTCCGTCTCTACACCGAGAACGACGTGCACCGACTCATGGTCATCCGGAGGATGAAGCCCCTCGGCTTCACCCTCGACCAGATGCGCGACCTGCTGGAAGCCACCGACCGCATCGACGCCCATGACGCGCTGGGCGCCGATGAGCGCGAAGCGCTGCTGGAGCGCGTGCGGGTCTACGAACAGGCGGCCGCGGACCAGGTTGAAAGGCTCCGCGTCCAGCTCTCCCGCGCGGAGGAGTTCGCCACCACGCTCCGCACCCGTCTCCACCAGAGCGCCCAGGCAGCGGCTCGGCGGGACTGATGAGCCCGGTGGCCTGACCGGCGCTGCCGAATCTCGCCACCGCTCGAACGGAGCGCCTGCTCGCCATGCCGGGCGGCTGCCATCAGGGTTCTATCGCCGACGTATGACTGGGTACGGCCGGTCGGCCGACCGTGCGCTGCGTACAGGCCCCGCCGTTCCTAACCTGACTGAATGACCATCGGTTCATACCTCCGCAGGCTCCTTTCCGGCGCGGCAGCCCTGGCGGCCGGTGCGGGCATCCTTCTCGCACCGGCCCTCGGCGGGACGGCCCGAGCAGATCCCGCGCCTCCGCGGCCCGCAGCTCTTCCCGTCCCATCCTTGCTGCACCAGCCGGGAACCCACGTGCGGGCACGCAAAGGAGCCCCCGACTTCCCCGACGGCATCTCCGCCCTGTCCTGGCTCGTGGCCGACGCCGGTACCGGCGAGGTACTCGCCGCCCACGACGCCCACCTGCCTCTGCCGCCAGCTAGCACCCTCAAGACCCTCTTCGCGCTTACGGCCCTTCCTGGCCTGCCCGGTACCCGCAGTCACACCGTTACCGACGCCGAACTGGACGGGGTGGGCGAGGGCAGCAGCCTGGTCGGCCTCGACGCAGGCCGCACCTATCGGGTCGCCGACCTGTGGAGGGGCGTCTTCCTCAGCTCCGGTAACGACGCCGTTCACGTCCTGGCGGCCATGAACGGCGGTTGGGAGGAGACCGCGGCTCAGATGCAGGCCAAGGCCCGCTCCTTGGGAGCCCGGGACACCCATGTCGTCTCCCCTGACGGATACGACGTCGACGGCCAAGTCTCCTCCGCCTACGACCTCGCCGTCTTCGGCCGTGCCGGCCTCGCGAACCCCGCTTTCGCCCGGTACGCGGCACAAGCCGACGCCCGGTTTCCCGGCGACACCAACAGCGACGGCAGCCCCACGTGGACGTACGGCATCGAGAACACCAACCGGCTGGTCACGGGCGAAGACGGCGTCGATCGCTACCCCGGCATCATCGGCATCAAGAACGGCTACACCTCCAACGCCGGCCACACCCTCGTATCGGCGGCCCGCCGCGAGGGGCGCACCCTACTGGTCACCGTGATGAACCCCCAGTACGGCGGTGGGTTCGCCGTCTACGAGGAGGCACGCGCCCTCCTCGACTGGGGCTTCGCCGCCGCAGGGCACCTCGACCCGGTCGGCACACTTCAGCCCCCGCCAGGACCCAAGCCCTCGCGCGCAGCCCCCGTCCACCGGGCCGCCCCCGCCTCACACGCCACTCCCCGTACCACCTACCTATGGCCCGCTGCCCTCCTCTTCGCAGTCTGCGTCGCCGGAGCCGTCCTGCACCGCCTCCGGCACCGCGCGCGGTAGAAACCGCGCCGACCCGCCCACAGGGCGGGCTCCGCTCGCGGAGACGTCTGATGTCGGCGCACGCGTGGAAACCACCTCTGCCGGGAATTCTCGGGCGACTGGCCGATCGTGACCGTACCGAGGTGAGCGCCGGCGAGCCGGGGCCGGCGGTTCAGGAGGGCATAGGCGCGCGATGGGGCGCCACATCGCGGTCATGACCAGGCGGCTCAGTCCCCCGTGGCGCGTCAGATGCCACAGGGTGTGAAACACGTCCCGCACGATCAACTGCCGAGCGGCCTGTGTGATCGGTGATCTTGTGTGCGGGCGGGCGGGTCATTCCTGGAACCAGGCGGCTGGGGATAGCTCTGGCCTGATGCCGCGCCGGGTGCGGGCGAGGACGATCGCGCTGGAGATGAGTCCGACGTGGCTGAGGCCCTGGGGGAAGTTGCCCAGGAGTGATCCGTCACCTGGGTCGATCTCCTCCGAGAGCAGGCCGAGCGGGCTGGCGTAGGAGCAGAGTTGTTCGAACAGGATGTCGGCTTCTTCCGTCCGCCCCTGGCCGGCGAGGTTGTCCACCATCCAGAAGCTGCAGAGCAGGAACGCGCCTTCGGGTTCCTCGAGTCCGTCGGGGGTGGCGTCGGGCAGGTAGCGGAACAACAGCCCCCCGCCCGCATCGAGGCGCTCGGCGATCGCATGCGTGGTCGCGGCCATGCGGGGATGGTCGGCGGTAAGGACCCGTCGCAGGGGCAGCGCGAGGAGGGAGGCGTCCAGACCGGCTCCGCCGCCCAGCTGCCCGGTCAGCGCGCCGGCCCGGTCGTCCCAGGCGTCGGTGAGGATCCGGTCGGTGAGGGCTGCCGCTTCGGCGCTCCAGCCGTTCGCGTCGCCCGGCAGGTCCAGCCGGCGTGCGAGCCGGGTGCCCCGGTCGAGGGCGACCTGGCACATCGCGGCGGAGTAGGTGAACGGCCGGGCCGGTGTGCGGACCTCCCAGATCCCGTGATCGGGCCGTCGCCACGCTGTCCGCGCCTCCTCGACCAGCGCCGCGAGCTGGCACCACAGGTCATCGGGGAGACGTCCGCCGGTGGCCGCCCACTGGAAGGCGCAGTCCAGGACCTCGCCGTAGACGTCGTGCTGTACCTGCCCGGCCGCCGCGTTGCCCCAGCGCACAGGAGCCGATCCGCGGTATCCCTCCAGGTAAGAGTCGATCACCTCGGCGGGGGGTGGCAGGCCGTCGAGGTCGTAGAGCACCAGCGGCCGCTCCCCGCCCGCGAGGGCTGCCAGCACCCAGCTGAGGAACCCCTCCGCCTCGCTGCGCAGCCCGATGCGGCGCAATGCGAACACGGCGTAGGCCGCGTCGCGGACCCAGGCGTAGCGGTAGTCCCAGTTCCGGGATCCGCCGATGTGTTCGGGCAAGGAGGAGGTGGGGGCCGCGACGATGGCACCGTTCTCGATGTGGTCCAGCAGCTTGAGCGTGATCGCGGATCGCAGCACCAGGTCCGGCCGGGGAACATCGGCCGGCATCTGGACGGCCCACCGCCGCCACGCCCGCATGGTCGACTCGATGCCCGCTTCCGCCTCGTGCACATCCGCGGCGGGTCCGCCGCCCCAGTCCAGGCACAGAGCGAACTCCTCGCCATGCCGCAGGGCCACTGTGGTGTCCAGGCAGGGCAGGGGGTGTGTCGAGGCGATCCGCACGGTGACACCCTGCTCAGGACAGGCCAGCTCCCAGCCGTCCCGGCCCCATCGGGCGGCCGCCGGCGAGCGCGGCTCGACCACGACCCGCAGGGCCACCCGCCCCGCGACCACCCTGGCCCGGCGGAGCAGCTGTCCCGTTCCGGCCCTGACGTCGTCCTCCAGACGGCAGCCCGGTCTCAGACGGAAGGCATCGGTGACCTCGACCGTGCCTTCGGGCCCCTCCAGCTCGGTCACCAGAACACCGGTGGCGGGCTCGTAACGCTGGCGGGAGCGCCGTACCTCGACGGGCGCGAGGATCAGAGCGCCGCCCCGGCGCCGGTCGAGCACGGCGGCGAACAGCGGCGGGGAATCGAAACGCGGCACACACATCAAACCCACCGCGCCGTCCCGGCCGATCAGGGCGCAGCCCCGCCCGTCGCCCACCAGACCGTGATCGGCGATCGGCAGATACCCCTGACACCTCCCGAGCGGACGCCATACATCCATACCCCACTTGTACCGGGGCCCGCCGTCCTTCGCGCGGCGGCCGGTCCGCGTAGAGCCGGACCGACTGCGCCTCCTGCCGCCCCGGCGCGAGGAAGACTGTCGTCCGTCGACGGCGCAAGGGCTGCCCCGAATACGGATCTCCGCTTGCTTGCCCCCGTGACGACCGGGAAGGTCCCGCCCTGTGGGCACCGTGCGGCGGTCGGGGTGATGCGGGGTTCAGCGCCCGCCCGGGGCGCGTGTATCGGGGTCGTCCGTGCCGTGCTGGTAGATGTCGGGCAGGCCGTCGGCGTCTTCGTCGAGGTCCTCCTCCTCCCACAGCCTGCGGTAGATGACGTTGCGGCGTTTGACCAGCAGCGCGGCCAGGCCGGCGGCGAGCAGTGAGCCGAGCAGGACGGAGGCCTTGATGTGTTCGGCGTCGACCGGGTCGGGGAAGGCCAGCTCGCCTATGAGCAGGGCGACGGTGAAACCGATACCGGCCAGTACCGCGAGGGCGAGGACGTCGGCCCACGCGAGGTCGGGATTGAGCCGGGCCCGGGTGAAGCGGGCGGCCAGGTAGGTTCCGGCGAAGATTCCCACCGTCTTGCCGATGACCAGGCCCAGGACCACACCCAGCGGTTCGGGGCGGGTGAACACCTCGCCCAGTGTGGGGGCCGAGATACTCACTCCGGCAGCGAAGAGGGCGAACAGGGGGACGGCGATACCCGCCGATACCGGTCGTAGCAGGTGCTCGGCCCGCTCACCCGGTGACGTCTTCTCGCCCGCTTTCCGGTCGGGGGCGCAGCGCAGGATCAGGCCGATCGCGACTCCGGCCACGGTGGCGTGCACGCCCCCGTTGTAGGTCAGTGCCCAGATGACGAGGCCCAGGGGCACGTACCACCACCAGCCGCGTACCCGGAATCGCTGCAGCAGGTAGAACACGACGAGTCCGGCGGCTGCTCCGCCGAGAGCTGCCGGATTGAGATCGCTGGTGAAGAACAGGGCGATGACCAGGATCGCCCCCAGGTCGTCGACCACGGCCAGGGTGAGCAGAAAGGCACGCATGGCCGAGGGCAGGTGGGTGTTGAGTACGGCCAGTACCGCCAAGGCGAAGGCGATGTCGGTGGCCATCGGCACCGCCCAGCCTTCGGCACTGCCGCCGCCGGCCGCGACGGTGGCCAGGTAGATCCCTGCGGGTACCGCCATGCCGCACACGGCGGCGACGATGGGCAGGGCCGCGGTGGCGGGGGTGCGCAGCTGTCCGGTGACCAGTTCGCGCTTGAGTTCGATGCCGGCGACCAGGAAGAAGATCGCGAGCAGTCCTTCGGAACTCCAGTGCTCAACCGACAGGTCCAGCCCGAGTGCGGGTATGCCGAAGTGGGCGTCGCGCAGTGCCTCGTAGCTGTCGCTCCATGGGCTGTTCGCCCAGGCCAGCGCGACCACGGCGGCAGCGAGCAGCACCAGCCCGCCGACCGTTTCCGTGCGCAGGGCGCGGGCCACCTGTACGCGCTCCGGCCAGGGCAGCAGCCCCAGGAAGACCGAGCGTTCACGGGGGTCAGCATCACGCATCAGGCGCAACCCCCGGCACCTCCGGGCCCCTCGCAGCTGTCGGGACCGGCCACTGGCAGGCTAGGGAGGCGCTTTTGTGCACGAGTGGTCGGACCGCCTCGGAGTCGTATGTGTCCACGCCGACCGGGGCGTACCGCTCCGCGACATCACGAGCACGCATCAGGTGCCTCTTCGAATAGGGGGTCGGAGGTCTGCGGGCACTGGGACTGCGCGGCGGCGGCCGGGGCGAGGCCGACTGGCCGCGCTGGGTTCTCATCGGGCGGCGTTTTCGTGAGGAGCACTGTGAGGACCAGCCCCAGCAGGGCCACGATGGCCAGCACTATGGCGGCGGTCTTCCGCCGGTTCCGCCGTGGCCGACCCTCGACGCACATCTGGGGGAACTGCTCGTTCAGCATGCTGATCCGGGTGGCGAGTTCCGGGTCGTCGCGTGCTAGGCATCGCTCGATCCTTGCGAGGGCGCGTTCTTCGTCCATCTCGGGTTCCACGTCCTCACCTGCCTCTTTGTGGGTCTGGCCGTCTGCGAGCGGATTCAGCGGGCTGCCTGTCGGGAGTGCAGGCCGGTGCTGGGTCGACCGCTGGTTCACTTGCCGTCGAGAAGGCCCGGAGGGATGCCGGAGGTGCTGTCGGCCTCGGCGGCGTCGGCGAGGGCCTGGGCCGCGGCCTCCGCGGCTTGCGCCGCGTCGTCCGCGGCCTGGGCGCCCTTGTCGTCCGAGGTCTTCTCGCGGGTGGCCGGCGACTGGGGCAGCACCTCGCTGAACGCGCGGGAGACACCCTCAAGTGCGGAGGTGACTTCGCTGGGGATCACCCAGAAGGTGCTGCCCGGGCCCTGGGCGAGCTGGGGCAGCATCTGCAGGTACTGGTAGGCGAGCAGTTGGGGGTCGGGGTCGTTGCGGTGTACGGCTTGGAACACCTCGTCGATGGCCCGGGACTGTCCTTCTGCCTTGAGGATCTCGGCCGTGCGGTTGCCCTCCGCGCGTAGCACGGCACCCTGTTTGTCTCCTTCGGCGGTGAGGATCTGGGACTGGCGCTGTCCCTCGGCCCCGAGGATCGCGGCCCGCTTGTCCCGCTCGGCCCGCATCTGCTTCTCCATCGCGTCCTTGATGGACTGAGGCGGGTCGATGGCCTTGATCTCCACCCGGTTGACCCTCAGGCCCCATTTTCCGGTGGCCTCGTCCAGTACCCCGCGGAGCTGGTTGTTGATGGTGTCGCGCGAGGTGAGGGCCTTCTCCAGGTCCATGGATCCCACCACGTTGCGCAACGTGGTGACGGTCAGCTGCTCGACCGCCTGCAGGAAGTTCGCGATCTCGTAGGCGGCTGCCCGAGGATCGGTGACCTGGAAGTACAACACCGTGTCAATCTCCACGACCAGGTTGTCCTCCGTGATCACCGGCTGAGGCTGGAAGGAGACGACCTGCTCGCGCAGGTCGATCTGCGGATAGACACGGTCGATGTAGGGGATGACCACGTTCAGGCCGGGATTCAGAGTGCGGTGGTAGCGGCCCAGCCGTTCCACATTGCGCGCGCGGGCCTGAGGCACGATGCGCACCGCCCGCACCACGGTAAAGACCGCGAAGAGCGCGACGATCAGACCGGCGACGAAGAGCGCCGAAACATCCATGGTTCACCCCTGCGGGTAGACGAGCGCGGTGGCCCCCCTGATCTCTACGACGTCGACGGTCGTTCCCGCAGGAATCACCAGGGATTCGTCATAGGCGCGGGCCGTCCATTCCTCCCCGCCTATGCGGACCCTGCCGCCCGCCCCCGTCACCTCCGCGACGACGTAGGCGCTCCTGCCCACCAGCGCGTCCACGCCGAACCTCTCCGCCGGCGGCCGGAGCATGCGGCGCAGCACCAGGGGACGGACGAACAGCACGCCGGCCGCCGCGGTGACGGTGAACACCAGGAACTGCAACGGCAGTGGAAGCCCGACCGCCGCGAACCCAGCCGTGACCAGCGCGGCACCGCCCAGCAGCCCCAGCGCCGCGGTGAGCGTGAAGATCTCCGCCACGCCGAGCACCGCTGCGACGATCAACCAGATCAGCCACGGGTCCATGACGCCTCCTGCCGCGTGCGGGTACGCGGATGCCGACCGATCGATGCCTACCTTCACTGCCGACACAGGCTCGTCCGGTACTTCTGAGTATCCGCTCAGAAGCAGATGACTGCACTGACGAGTGAGTCCGAAGTGCTGGTCAGTGGTCGTAGGCGACGAGTGATCGGGTGATGGGTGTTCCGTTGGCCCGGTTGTGCCAGATGGCTGCGGTCAGGGCCAGGATGCGTTGTCCGACGCGGGCCAGGACCCCGGATGGGGTCCTGGCGCCGTGGCGTTCGCCTTTGAGGGTGTCGTTCACCGACTGGATGAGCTGCCGGATAGGTTTGAGGGCCCTGACCCCGGATTTTGGACACCGGAGAGACTTGGATCTTGATGGTCCAGGAGAACGGAGTCCCTGTGGGGATGAAGCACTATCCCGCCGA
>NZ_JBVJGW010000048.1:0-26274 GCF_055587105.1 Streptomyces sp. NPDC048461
CCCGCGGCGCGGGGGGCCCCGGGGCCCGGGCCGCCCGGCCGGGGGGGGGGGGCGGGGGGCGCCGGGCGGGGGGGCCCCGGGGCCCCCCCCCCCGGGGGGGGGGGGGGCCCCCCCCCCTTCTGCACGTGCGGCCGTGGTGCGCCGGCGGGGCTAGAAGCCGTTCAGGACGCCCTTGAGGAGGGCGGCCGAGGGGACTTCGGCGGGGGCCGGACCGGCGTGGAAGAAGCCGACGTTGGCCGCGTCCAGCTTGCGGACGAAGTCGAACGCCTTGGACTCGTGCTCGCCGAAGGCGACGAACTGCCAGCGGACGCCGGGTGCGGTGACGGCCGCCTCGGCGAGGGCGAGGCGGGCCGGCTGCCGGTTGTCGGGGGCGCCGTCGACCTGGAAGAGGACGAGGGCCGGGCCCTCGCCGCCCGCCTTCTGGTAGTGCTCGACGACGGCCTCGACGGCCACGTGGTAGTTGGTGCGGCCCATCCGGCCGAGCGCTGCGTGCCGGGCCTCGATCCAGGAGGCGCGGTGCCCGTCGAGGGTGAGGTCGGCGGCGCCGTCCACCTCCGTGGAGAAGAACACGGTGTGGACCGTGGCCTCTTCGTCCAGGTGGGCGGCGAGCGCGAGGGCGTGGTCGGCGAGGTGCTGCGTGCTGCCGTCCTTGTAGAACGGGCGCATGGAGCCCGACCGGTCCAGGACGAGGTAGACCTTGGCGCGGGCACCCGCCCGGCCCTTGCCGCGCAGCACCTGCGCGGCGGCCTTGTACGCACCGGCGACCCCGGGGGCCCGGCGGCGTACGGCGGCTGCCGCGTGGGCGGAACCGGCCAGCCCCGGAACGGCGGCCGAGGCCACGTCCAGGACCTCCGGTGCCACCGGCTCCGCCCGGACGGCGACGGGCTCGGGCGCGGCGAGGGGTTCCGGTGCGGCAAGGGGTTCCGGCGCGGGCACGGCCACGGGCTCCGGCGCGGCTTCCGGCCGGGCCGCCACGGGTACGGGCTCCGCCGCCGGCTCGGGAACGGCGACGGGCTCGGGGGCGACGACCGGCTCGGGAGCGGCGACGGGCTCCGGCGCGGCCGCCACGGGGGCGGCCTCCGGCTCGGCTGCCACGGCGACGGGCTCCGCTTCCGCTTCCGGGGCGGGGGCCGGCTCGGGGACGGCTTCCGGCTCCGGGGCGGTGACCTCGGCGGCGACGGGCTCGGCCGCTACGGGTTCAGCCACGACGGGCTCGGCCGCTACCGGCTCGGCGGCGACGGGTTCGGCCGCGACGGCTTCGGCTGCAACCGGCTCGGCCGCGACGGGCTCGGCGGCCGCAGTCGCGGCCACCGGCTCCGCTTCGGCTTCCGTTTCCGGCGCGGCAGCGGTGTCGGCTTCCGCCGCGGGGGCCTCGTCCCGGGCCTGGAGCGCGTCGTGGGCCGTCTCCTGGGGCTCCGGGGCGGTGACCTCGGCGGCCGGGCCCTCCGGCGCGGCAGCGGCCGCCACGGGCTCCGGCTCCGCTTCCGGCTTCGCGGCGGCGTCAACGGCGGGGTCGGCGGCGGTGGTGTCCGCCTCCGGCGCGGGGGAATCCGCGGGGCTCGGCCGGCCCCCGGACGGCGCGGGCCGGCGGGCCTCCGGAACCGTGGGGTCCGTGGTCGTCGCCGTGAGGAGGGTGCCCGGTTCGCGGTCGCGAGGGGCGGATTGCGGGGGAACGGTGGGGTTGTCGAAGGACGCCGCCACCAGATCGGCCGCCGCGTCCAGGGGGGTGCGTTCCGCCTGGCTCGGGAAGGCCGGGGAAGTGGCGTCCGACGTTTCCGGAACCGGTTCCGTAGACCGTCCGAACACCTTGCGCAACAAGCTCCGAATACCCATGGGCCAGGCCTTTCGCATGAGTGCGTGAGTCATATGTCCGTGCTGCGCGGATGATCCCTGCCCAGAGTGGACACGTAAGGTTATCGGCCGCCCGGCTGGAACTTCGGCAGGGGCGCCCTTCGTGGCGCCCGGCTGCCGCGAGGTTCCGGCCCCCGACCCGAACTCCCTCTCCGCCGTGCCGGGTTCACCGCCCGTTCATCCTGCCGCCGCCGCACCGGCGCACCCCGCGCCTAGCGTCACGGCTGGATTGATTCCGACACGTTGTCGGCGCCCACGCAGCCTCGGAGGACACTCGTGCGCAAGCTTCTGCCGCTCATCGGCAACCCGCATGGGAGCGGCCGTTCCGCTCTCACCTGCCGCTACCGCTGCGGTGACGCATGCTTCCACGAGGTGCCGAACACCAGCGACAACGAGTACGCCGGTGACGTCATAGCCCGCGCCTACTCCCGCCGCTCGATGCTGCGCTCGGCCGCCGTCGTCACGGTCGCCACCGCCGCCGGCTCGGCCGTCACCCTCGGCGCCGGCGGCGGCCGGAGCGCCGAGGCGACGCCCGTCGCCGACACCGCGAAGGGCGCCGGCCGGCCCGGCGAGGCCGCCCGCGGGCTGCGTTTCACGTCCGTCGCGCCCAACACCGCCGACAAGGTCACCGTCCCCGAGGGCTACGAGCAGAACGTGGTGATCCGCTGGGGCGAGCCGATCGTGAAGGGCGCGCCGGGCTTCAACGCGGACCGGCAGACCGCGGCGGCGCAGGCGGGGCAGTTCGGCTACAACAACGACTTCCTGAGCCTGCTCCCGCTCGGCGGTGACTACGAGCGTCAGCAGCTGCTCGTGGCCAACCACGAGTACACGGACGAGATCCTCATGTTCAAGGGTTATGACCCGGCCAACCCGACGCGCGAGCAGGTCGAGATCGCCTGGGCCGCGCACGGCCTGTCCGTGGTCGTCGTCCAGGAGGACCACCGCAGCGGCAAGCTGACCGCGGTCTCGCGCCACCAGCTCAACCGCCGCCTGACCGCCACCAGCGAGTTCCGGATGACCGGTCCGGCCGCGGGCAGCGCCCTGCTGAAGACCTCCGCGGACGCCACCGGCACGAAGGTGCTCGGCACCCTCAACAACTGCGCGGGCGGCACCACCCCGTGGGGCACCACGCTGCACGGCGAGGAGAACTTCAACCAGTACTTCGCCAACGCCGGCCAGGTCACCGACCCCGTCCAGGCCGCCCGCCTCAAGCGCTACGGCATGACCACCGGAGCCACCGAGCGCAAGTGGGAGCGGTTCGACAAGCGCTTCGACACGGCGCAGGAGCCCAACGAGTCGCACCGCTTCGGCTGGGTCGTCGAGCTCGACCCGTACGACCCGAAGTCCACCCCGCGCAAGCGCACCGCGCTGGGCCGCTTCAAGCACGAGGCCGCGCAGCCCCGCCTGACCGAGGACGGCCGTCCCGTCGTCTACATGGGCGACGACGAGCGCTTCGACTACTTCTACAAGTTCGTCTCCAGCAAGCAGATGAAGAAGGGCGGCAGCCGCGCGGCGAAGGAGCACAACCTCACGCTCCTCGACGAGGGCACCCTCTACGTTGCCAAGCTCACCGGGGACTCCCCGGCCGACGCCTTCGACGGATCGGGCAAGCTGCCCGCCGACGGCGAGTTCGACGGTTCCGGCGTGTGGATCAAGCTGGCCACCGGCAACGTCTCGCACGTCGAGGGCATGACCGCCGAGGAGGTGTACGTCTTCACGCGCCTGGCCGCCGACAAGGTGGGCGCCACCAAGATGGACCGCCCCGAGGACGTCGAGCCGTCCCCACGCACCGGTCGCGTCTACGTCGCGCTGACCAACAACACCGACCGCGGCAAGCCCGGCAAGGAGGGCGCCACGGAGCCGAACCCGCGCAACGCGAACAAGCACGGCCAGATCCTGGAGCTCGCGGAGAACTTCGACGACCCGGCCGGCGACGGTTTCGCCTGGCGGCTGTTCCTCGTGGCCGGCGACCCGAACGACCCGGCCACCTACTTCGCCGGCTTCCCGAAGGAGAAGGTCAGCCCGATCTCCTGCCCGGACAACGTGGCGTTCGACCCGCACGGCAACCTGTGGATCTCCACCGACGGCAACCAGCTCGGCTCCCACGACGGCCTGTTCGGCGTCGCGACGGCCGGTGACCGCCGCGGTGAGCTGAAGCAGTTCCTCACGGTCCCGCGCGGCGCCGAGACCTGCGGTCCGCTGATCCAGGACAAGCGCGTGCTGGTCGCCGTCCAGCACCCGGGCGAGATCGACGGCGCGTCCGTCGAGAAGCCGCAGTCGGTGTGGCCCGACGGACCCGGCAAGATCGTCCGCCCGGCGGTCGTCTCCGTCTGGCGCAAGGACGGCCGCAACATCGGTGTCTGAGAAGGCCGGTTGACCGGACGTACCGGGCCCGTGGGCGGTGTTTCACGTGAAACACCGCCCACGGGCCGTTCAACTGCCGACCGGCAGCGGCCCGACGGGGAGCGTGAGGGTGGTCAGCGCACCCCCGTCGGGTGCGTTGAAGAAGTCCACCGAGACGTCCAGCACCGCGGCCTGGCCGGCCGCGATCGTCAGGCCCAGCCCGTGGCCGCGGCCGCGTCCCGGGTCCCCGGTGCGGAACCGTTGCGGGCCCTGCTCGATGAGCTCGGGCGGGTACCCGGCGCCGTGGTCGCGGATCGTCACCACCGGCCCGTCCACGGTCACCTCCACCGGCGGCTGCCCGTGCTTGTGCGCGTTGACCAGCAGATTGGCCAGGATCCGGTCGAGGCGCCGCCGGTCGGTCAGGACGACGGTGTCGTGGACGATCCGTACCGAGACGGCCAGCCGGGTCCCGGCGACGGCCCGTTCCACCGCCCGCCCGAGGTCCACCCGGCCGAGGTCGGCCCGTTCGACGCCCGAGTCCAGCCGGGAGATCTCCAGCAGGTCCTCGGTGAGCAGGTGGAGGGCCTTGAGCCGGTCGACGATCATCTCCTTGGGGCGGCCGTCGGGCAGCAGCGACGCCGCGGCCAGCGAGCCCGTGAGCGGGGTGCGCAGCTCGTGCGCGACGTCGGCGGTGAAGCGCTTCTCCGCCTCCAGCCGCTCCTGGAGCGACCCGGCCATCGAGTCCAGTGCCTGCGCGACGTCGCCCACCTCGTCGTGGGCGCGGCCGGAGCCCGGGCCGTCGCCATCGGCCCGGAGGCCCACGCGGGCGTCCAGGTCCCCGGCGCTGATCCGGCGGGCCACGGCGGCGGTCGTCGCGAGCCGGCGGCTGATCCGGTTCGCGAGGAACAGGCCGGCCAGCGCCACGACCCCGGCCGCGAGCACCGAGGAGGCGAGGATCGCGGTGTCGACGTCTCGCAGCCGCTCGCGGGTCTCCTCGTACGGGACCCAGACGGCGAGGGCCTTGTCGTCGGCGGGCGTGGCGGCCCACATGACGGGCCGGCCGGCGCGCTCCCCGACCATGCTCCCGGTGTCCCCGCGGGCGACCACCTCGCGCAGCGGCCGCGGCAGTGCGGGCGGGTCCAGGGCGACGTTCACGTCCCCGTGCGCGGTGCCGTACTGGTAGTGGCCGATGGCGTGGTCCAGGTCCCGGTCGGCGTCCTTGCGGACCTCGCCGACGATCTGCCGGGCGACGACGTTGTGCACCAGCACGCCGAGCGCCGCGGCGACCATGCAGCACACCATGGTGGTGGTCAGGGCGATCTTCCAGCGCAGGCTGCTCAGCGCGCGCATCGCGACCCGTCGGCCCGCAGCGGAACGTCGGTGAGGGCGGGGCACTCGTCGAGCGTGAGCTGGGACAGGTTCATGATCCCGGCGTCGGGGTCCCAGACGTAGTCGGAGACCGAGACGTAGTCGGGGTTCGAGGTGGGCTCGCGGACCGCGAGGTGTTCGGCGGCCACCTCGACGCCCTCCAGGACCCCCCGACGGGAGAGGATGCGGACGACGGAGCCGTCGTCCCGGACGGTGTAGACGCGCAGCTCGCTGACCCGGCCGTCGATGTCGACGGCGGTGATCAGCTCCTCGCGGCCGTTGCCCGTCAGGTCGTGCAGGACGCCGGGGCGCACCGGGCAGTCGGCGTCGGCGGCGTCGGTGCACTGCGCGAGCCGCCCGGCGGCGCGGGGGTCGACGAGCCGGCCCGTGCCGCCGTCCTGGGCGGTGGCGGAGGTGATGTCGGCCCGTACGACGGCCAGCGGGTCCACGCCGCGCATGGTCAGGGCCGGCACCTTGGGCAGCCCCGGGACGACGGCGGCCGTCCCCGGTGTCCCGCCCGGGCCCGGCGGGGAGGGCCGGATGTCCTTCCAGAGGGTCAGCGGGGAGCGGACGGTCCCGAGGTCGCCGTCGTTCTGCAGCCCGTCCACGTCGGCGCACCCGGACGCGGCCGCGAGGGCGGCGGCGAGGACGATCACGGCCGGGGCGCGGTGCATGTACCGATGCTCCCCCGGGGCCCGCCCCGCGGCCCGCCCGCGGGTCCGTTCGGGTAGCGGGAGCCGGGGCTCCGGCGGGCGGTGGTCGTCGCCCCCGGTCAGGTGGGCGGGTGGGCGAGGGCGCGGGCCGCCGCGACCTCCTGGTGGACCGGCGCCAGCACGCCCGCCGGGTCGCCCCCGGGGCCGCCGTCGACCCGTACGGGCACGGTGCCGCGGCGGACCCCGTCGGCGAGGGACCGCAGCTGCCGCGTCACCTGCTCGACCTCGTCGGCCGGGGGGGCCTGCGCCCCGTGGTTGACGCGGACCCGCGCGGCGGTGGTCGCGTCGACGATCCGCTCGACGGCGACGACCAGCGGCCACCAGGCGGCGGCGCGCGCCCCGATCGGCGGGGGTTCGGTCAGGGCCCGCTGGAACTCGCTGCGCACGCCGGACAGGTCCCGGTAGATGCGCCGCCGGGCCTGGAGCCGGGCCGTCCGGGCGGCGGGCAGCGCGGACGGGTCGGGGAGCGGTGCGAAGGCCCGCTCGACGTACCGGGCGGCGTCGTCCACGGTGTCGGCGAGCCGGTCTCCGATCCGGGTGCGCCAGCTCTCGGGCCACAGTAGGTACCCCGCGACGAGGGTGATGGCGCAGCCGATCAGGCTGTCCAGCAGCCGGGGGCGGATCAGGTCGAAGCCCTGGTGGTTGAGCTGGTCGGAGAGCAGCAGGATCACCGGGGTGATCGCGGCGGTCTGGAAGGCGTACCCCTTGGCGGAGAAGGCGGGGATCAGCGCGGCCAGCACCATCATCACCGGCACGGCCCACCAGCCGCGCGGCACCTCGGCGAGCACGGCCGCGGCGAGGACGAGGCCGACCGCGGTGCCCAGGGCCCGCAGCACGGCCCGGGAGAAGACCGAGCCGAAGTCGGGCTTGAGGACGAAGGTGACGGTGAGGGCCACCCAGTAGGACCGCTCGACCTCGATCAGCGAGACCAGGCACTGGGCGAGCCCGATGCACAGGGCGAGGCGCAGCCCGTACCGCCAGGAGGCCCGGGAGAACATCATGTCGCGGACCGCCCGGCGGGCGCGCACCCGCAGGGCGGCGGGCCGGCCCAGGCGGTCGTCGACGTTGTACGGGTCGGGCTCGGCGAGCAGCACGATGGTCGCCGCGTGGCGCAGGGCGGCGTCGAGGGCCCGCTCGGCCTGGCCGTGCGGGGCGGGCAGGTCCAGGTCGGGGGTGCCGGTGCGGCCCGACTCGACGGCGGCGGCCAGCTCCCGTACGGCCGCCGGGACCTCGGGCGGCAGCGGGCGGCCGCGCAGGTGCACGGCGGGCGCGGCCTCCACGAGCGGGATGACGACGTTGAGCTGGGCCAGCATCCGCACCAGGGAGGGGCTGCGGCCGTGGACCCGGGCCCGCCGGCCCAGGACGAGGTCGTAGGCCTGGTTCAGGGCCTGGGTGACCCGCAGGCGGTGGTCCTCGTACGCGGCGTCGCCCGAGGACTCCAGGCTGTCGGCGAGGGCCCGGTAGGTGGCGGCGACGGCGGCGCGCTCCGGCTGCCGTCCGCGCAGGGGCCAGCCCAGGAGGCTCAGCGCGAGGACGAACAGTCCGCCCGCGGTCATCAGCAGCGGCGCCGTCCACCACGGGCTGGGCAGCGGGAGGCCGGCGCCGATGACGGCGTTGAGCAGGAGCAGCAGTCCGGACACGGAGGCGACGGTGCCGATGGAGGAGATCATCCCGGAGACGAGGGCGATCAGGGTGAGGACGCCGACGGCGAGCCAGCCGTGCCCGAACACGAGGGTGCCCAGGGCGACGCCGACGGCGCCGACGAGCTGGGGGACGGCGATGTTGAGGACGCGCATCCGGTAGGCGTCGGCGGTGTCGCCGATGACGCCGGAGAGGGCGCCCATGGAGACGAGCGCGCCGTACTCGGGCTGGTCGAGCGCGAAGCCGACGGCGAGCGGTGCGGCGAGGGCGACGGCGGCGCGCAGCACGGCGGCCCAGGGGATGGGTGCGCTGCTCGGCCGCAGGCCGTCGAGCAGCCAGGAGGGTGGGGCCAGGGGATGGTTCCGGGAGGTCCGGGACGCTATCCGTCCGGTGCGTTCGGTGCTCATTCCCGCTTCCGTGCCGCCGCTCGCGAATCGATTCTTCTGGGCGCTTCTGCGCCGTAATGCCTACGTTGGTACCCGTACCTTCCGAGCTTATGGGGTCCGGCGCAGCCGGCCTGCCAGCCAGGCGGCCAGGGCGGCGGCGAGCCCGACCGCCAGCACCGCCCAGGCGGTGGTGCGCAGGAAGGCGGTGAGGGCGTCGTAGACCGCTCCCGCGGCGGGCCGGTCGATGTCGGCCGGCAGGTCGTCGAGGGTGAGCCGGCGGCCCACCTCGACCGCGATCCACAGCAGTCCGGCGCCGACCGCGAGCCCCAGGCCGGTCGCGATCACCGCGCGCCGGCGGTGGACGGCGACGGCGATGGCCGCCCCGGCCAGCAGCAGGGTCAGGAGGGGGAGCCAGACGCCGGCGATCTGGAGCATGCGGAACCCCCTGCGGAGCGCGCCGAGGTTGTCGTACTCCATGACCTCCACGGAGACGCGGGTCACCGGGATGCGGTCGGCGAAGGGCACTCCGTCGCCGACCAGCTCGTTCTTGACCTCGGCGATGACGGGGGCGAGGTCGATGGAGACGGCGTTGCCGTCGCCGGTGGTGAGCGCCTCCAGGAAGGCGGCGTGCGCGGCGCGGTTCGCGGCGTCCCAGGCGGTCCGGTAGGCGGGGGTGCCGGCGAAGGAGCGCAGGGCCTCGCCGAGCAGGGCGTCCACCCCGCCCTGGAACGGGCCGGCGTCGATCTGCCCGGCGAGGGCGCGGGCGGCCTGGGTGACGACGACGTTCTGGACGGCCGGGTCCGTGGCGAGCGGGGACATGGCCGCGGTGTAACGGTCGGCGTTCCCCAGGTCGCGGTCGGCCCAGTACGCGACGGCGCTCGCGGGCACGAGGAGCGCCACGAGCACGATCAGTACCGCCGACAGGATGGTGCGCACGTCACCAGGGAATGCGGGCGGGGACCGCGGCGCGAGCGGTGTTGCTGCGGTCGGGTGGCGGTCGGGTGGCGGTCGGGACGCGGGCGGGACGCGGGAGAGGTGCGGGAAGGGGTCCCTTGCCTTCCTTATCCTGGACATCTAGTATCCAGAATATGAAGATGAGCGAGGGCGTCGAGTGGGCGCTGCACAGCTGCGTCAACCTGGCCTGGAACGGGCCCGACCGGGCCGTCTCGGCCGCCCGGCTGGCCGCGTGGCACGACCTGCCCGCCGCGTACCTCAACAAGCAGCTCCAGGCGCTGGCGCGGGCGGGGATCCTCACCTCCTCGCCGGGGCCCCGGGGCGGCTTCCGGCTGGCCCGCCCGCTCGCCGAGATCTCGCTCATGGACGTGGTCGCCGCCGTCGAGGGGCCCGAGGAGGCCTTCCGGTGCGCGGAGATCCGCCGCCAAGGCCCCGGGGGAGCCCCGGCCGGGGCCGACACCGCGGCCGACACCGGAGATGCAGAGGCGGCCCCGCCCGCCGCCTGCGCCATCGCGCACGCCATGACCCGGGCCGAACTGGCCTGGCGGCAGGCCCTCGCGGCCCAGGACCTCGACGGGATCCGGCAGCAGGCCGAACGCCAGGCCCCCGGGGCCCCCGGCCGCCTCCGCGCATGGCTCGCGGCCTCCTAGGGCGTCTCAGCGGCATTCGCATCCCACGTACGGCAACGGAACCAGGGAGCCAGACATGACGCGCAGCATCACCAACCCGGCAGGACTCCACACCCCGACCGGTTACGGCTACAGCCACATCGTCTCCGCACCCGGCGAACAGGTCTTCATCGCCGGGCAGTACGGCTCCGACGAGAGCGGGCACGTCGTCTCCGGGGACTTCGCCGACCAGGTCGCACGGGCCTTCGCCAACCTCCGCACCGCCCTCGCGGCGGTCGGCCTCGACCCCTCCGACGTCGTCCGCATCGGCACGTACGTCGTCGGACACGACCAGGGGAAGCTGGACGTGCTCCTCAAGGAGCTGGACGCCACCTGGGGCACCGAACTGCCCGCCCAGACCCTGATCGGCGTCGCCGCCCTCGCCCTGCCGGACATGCTCTTCGAGGTCGACGCGGTGGCGGTGCGCGGCTCCTGACCGCGTGATCCAGTTGCCGGTCGGCGGTGGCGGGTGTGCCCTGGATGATGGGAGAGAGGAGCCCGTCATGGCACATGCGGCACCCACCGCCCCCGGGCGGCAGCACCGCCCGACGGCGGACACGGCCCACCACACGAGCCGGAGCGCCATCGCACGCCCCCTGCTCGCCGGACTCGTCTACGGCGTCTGGGCCGCCTTCATCGAGCGCCAGACGGGCCCGGTCAACGCGGGCAACGTCCTCTACGGCATCCTGTGCGGCGCGATCTTCGCGGGCATCATGTTCGCCCTCGCCAGGATCGGTTCCCGGATGCGGCGCGAGGTCCACGCCGCCGCGTACGGGGCGTTCCTGGGCATCGCCGCCGGCTACCTGCACAGCCTCACCGACGCCAGCGTGCTCCGCTCCACCGTGATCGGCCTCGCCGTCGGGGTGGGCGTGGGCCTGGCGGCGTTCTACCGGTACTACACGCACGAGGACTGAGTCCCACGCGTTCCTCCGGCCACGCGATCGAGACCACCGGCCTCGTCAAGGTCTTCGGTGACAACCGGGCCGTCGACGGGGTCGACCTCAAGGTCCCCGAGGGGACCGTCTACGGTCTGCTCGGCCCCAACGGCGCGGGCAAGACCACCGTGGTGAAGATGCTGGCCACCCTGCTGCGCCCGGACGGCGGGGAGGCCCGCGTCTTCGGCCGCGACGTCACCCGCGACGCCGACGCGGTCCGCAGCCGGGTCAGCCTCACCGGCCAGTACGCCTCCGTCGACGAGGACCTCACCGGCACCGAGAACCTGGTGCTGCTCGCCCGGCTGCTCGGGCACTCCAGGCCCGCCTCCCGCGGGCGCGCCGCCGAACTGCTGGACGCCTTCGGGCTGTCCGCCGCGGCCGGCCGCCAGGTCAAGCAGTACTCCGGCGGCATGCGGCGGCGCATCGACATCGCCGCGTCCATCCTCAACACCCCCGACCTGCTCTTCCTGGACGAACCCACGACCGGCCTCGACCCGCGCAGCCGCAACCAGGTCTGGGAGATCGTCCGCGCCGTCGTCGCCCAGGGCACCACCGTCCTGCTCACCACCCAGTACCTCGACGAGGCCGACCAGCTGGCCTCGCGAATCGCCGTCATCGACCACGGCAGGGTGATCGCGGAGGGCACGAAGGGCGAGCTGAAGGCCTCCGTCGGCTCGGGCAGCGTGCACGTGCGGCTGCGCGACCCCGAGCGGCGGGACGAGGCCGTGCGGATCCTGACCGCCGTGCTCGACGAGCCCGTCGTCCCCGATCCGGACCCCGTCGCGCTGACCGTCCGCGTGGACGACGCCGGATCGGCCGCCGAGGCGCTGGCCGAGCTGGCGCGGGCCGGGATCGTCGTCGACACGTTCGCGCTGGGGCAGCCCAGCCTCGACGAGGTCTTCCTCGCGCTGACCGACGACAAGGGGGCGGCATGAGCGTCAACACCGAGCAGTCCGGAGCGGGCGGCGGCCGCCCGGACACCGCCGCGGCCGCCCAGGAGCAGGACGTCACCGCCCCGCACACCGACCGGCTCGCCGCACTCCTCGTCTCGGGCCGCCGCCCGCCCCGCCCCGGCGCGCTCTCGACCTCGCTGACCTTCGGGTGGCGGGCCGTCCTGAAGATCAAGCACGTCCCCGAGCAGCTCTTCGACGTCACCGCGTTCCCGATCATGATGGTGCTGATGTACACGTACCTCTTCGGCGGAGCGCTGGCCGGCTCCCCCGGGACGTACATCCAGACCCTGCTGCCCGGTGTCCTCGTCATGTCGATCGTGATGATCACGATGTACACGGGCGTCTCCGTCAACACCGACATCGAGAAGGGCGTCTTCGACCGCTTCCGCACGCTCCCCATCTGGCGGCCCTCGACGATGGTCGGCTACCTGCTGGGCGACATGCTGCGCTACGCCATCGCCTCGGCCGTCATGCTGGCCGTCGGCCTGCTCATCGGCTTCCGTCCCGAAGGCGGGGTCGTCGGGGTCCTCGCCGGGGTGGCGCTGCTGATCGTCTTCGCGTTCGCCTTCTCGTGGGTGTGGACCATGTTCGGGCTGCTGCTGCGCAGCGAGAAGTCCGTCATGGGCGTGAGCATGATGGTGCTCTTCCCACTCACCTTCCTCAGCAACATCTTCGTGGACCCGAGCACCATGCCCGGCTGGCTCCAGGTCTTCGTGAACAACAGCCCGGTGACCCACCTGACCACCGCCGTGCGCGGGCTGATGGCGGGCGAGTGGCCGGCCGCCGCGATCGGCTGGTCGCTGGGGTGGGCCGGACTCCTGGTCCTGGTCTTCGGTCCCGTCACGATGCGCCTGTACAACCGCAAGTAGCGGCGGCCGGCGGGGTCGTCCTTCCGGCCGGGCCGGTCCGGTACCTCCGGCCGAGGCGGCCGGGGGACCGCGCGGTCCACACTGGCGGTGGCGCCGGTTCCCGCGCCCCGTGGTCGAACCTCACGTGACCACTCTCCGCTGCCGGGGGGTGCGGGAACCGGCGCTGTCGCACGTCCGGGGCCGGGTCGGGGCGGGGCCGGCGGAGCCGGAGCCGGCGGGCTCCGGCGGGCGCGCCTACGCGGCCGAGTCCGCGGGTGCGGTCCGCTTCGGTTCGCTCTCGGACTCGACGGGCGCGGCAGCCGCTGTCGGCGGGGCGGCGGGCTCGGGCTTGCGGGCCGGCGGGGTGAAGCGGGCGGCCTCGGCGCGGAGCATGGCGTTCAGAGCGGCGTACGGGTCGATGGGCATGGCGGAACCTCACGGTGTTCGAGGGGGGTGTGGGGTGCGCTGCTGCTCGGCCCGCTCAGCAGCGCAGGACCACACTCCGTACCGCCCGCGGGGACACCACCGGTTCGGCCACGGCCACGGCTGGCCCGCAGGCCCGCTCAAGGCCGGGATGTTTCACGTGAAACACGGCCGCCGGCAGCCGTCGTACGCCCGGGGTCCCGCGCGTCACCGTCCGTACGGCCGCCCGCACCTCGGGGTCGGCGGCCGGGTCGGTCGATCCCTCGACGGGCTCCGCGGGCGCGGAGGGCGCGGGGCGGGACTCGGCGGCCGTCGCGGCGGCCGGACCGGCGCCGAACACGCACAGCAGCACGACGCAGACCACCGTCAGGACCCTGGTCAGGGCCCCGGCAAGGGCTGTCCGCGCGCTCCGCCTCCCGATCATGCGAGGGGTGTGCCCCGACACGCCGGGCGGCTCCCGTCCGGGGCCCGAGAAGCCCCCGACCGGCGGACGAAGTCACCCCCCACGGCGCACAGTCCGCCGCGCCGGGGGCCGGGCGGCGGCCGGGGGCCGTGCGCCCGGACGGGTGAAAAGGGGGCCGGCGGCGAGTTGCGGGGGTGCGCCCGGCGGTCTTGCCTTGAGCCATGAACGATCCTCACGCGTACGCCCTGGCCAGGGGCGCGGCCCGGTTCGCACCCGACCGGAGCCCGGCGGCACCCTCGCGCACGGCGCCCCCACCGGACCGGGACCGGGCCGGGTCGTCCCGTGCGACGCCCGGCGGTCCGCCGCCCTTCCTGCCCGCCGCGCCGCCGGCGGCCGGAGCCGCCGCGGAACCGGAGCCCCGGTCCGGCTGACACCCGGTCCGGCCCGGGGTCCGCTCGGGCCCGCCGTCCGCTCGGGCCCGCCGTCCGCTCGGCCCGCGGTCCCGGTCCGGCCGGCCCGGGGACCGGCGCTACTGCGGCCGGTCGGGCCAGTCCAGCAGGCGGGCGCCGATCACCGCCGTCTGGAGCGTGTACCGCTGCACCGGGTCCCCCGGGTCCGTCCCCGTCAACTGGTGGATCCGCTCCAGCCGGTACGTCAGGGCCCGCACGCTCAGGCTCAGCCGCCGGGCCGCGGCGGCGGACACGCAGCCCGAGTCGAAGTAGGCCTCCAGCGTCCTCAGCAGCGGCCCGGCCCCGCCCCGGCCCGCGCGCAGCGGTCCCAGGACGCTCACCACCAGGTCGAGGATGGCCGCCCGGTCCCGGGCCAGTACGGGGAAGACCAGCAGGTCGGCGGCGCGCAGTACCGGCCCCTCGAAGCCCATCCGGTCGGCGATGTCCAGCGCGTTCAGCCCTTCCTCGTACGAGGTGACGACCCCGCCGGCGCCCGGGTGGGGGCGGCCGATCGCGACGAGCCCGCGTTCGGCGCCGGCGGCGTAGGCCTGCTTCGCGAAGTGGGCGAGCACGTCGCCCTGGTCGCCGGGGGCCACACAGATCAGCTGACCGTCCTTGGTGGCGAGGAGGAAGGTCCGGTTTCCGAACCTGCCGGCCATGGCCAGGTCCACCTGCCGGATCGCCGCGCCCGCGTCCTCGTACGCCTCGGGTCCGCGGGCCACCGCCACCGCGTGCTCGTGCGCCAGGTGCAGCCCGAACCGGGCGGCCCGCTCGCTCAGGCGCCCCAGGTCGCTGCGGCCGAGCAGCAGGTCGTCGATGAACTCCCGCCGCTCCGCCTCCTCCTGGCGCACGGCCAGTCGCTGGGCCCGCTCGTGGCCGGCGGCGAAGGCGTCCACGGCCTGTTCCACGGCCGCCATCAGGTGGTCCGGGGTGTGCCGCCCGCCGAGCGCGGTCCTCGTCGCGGCCAGGTGGGCGCCGACCAGGGAGCGCAGTCCGTACCCGGCTTCGGCGGCCTTCTCGCCCAGGACCCGGCGGGCGTCGAGCTCCTCGCGTCCGGGCCGCCGGCCGGTGGCGGCCACCTCCGCGAGAATCGCGAGGTAGCCGGCGAGGTACTCCGCCGGTATCTCCCGCCCCGCCCCGCCCGCCGTGGTCCCCGTCGTCACACCAGCCCCCGCTCCGCCGCCCGTTCGCCTCCCATTGTCCCCGGAGGCTGCCGGCACGCCGAGGCCCGGCGGGACGGCGGATCACCGCGGCGGGTCGGCGCCCGGTCCGCGCGCGCGACGGCGCCCGGTCACCGCGCCGGTCGGCGCGGGGACCGGGCGGGGGTCACACGACGACGAGGGCGGCGCCCATCAGCGCGGCGGCGAGGTGGATGGCCGGGTGGCCGTAGTCGCCGTACCAGAGGTGGCGGGCCAGGCCGCCGAGGGCGGCGAGGGCCGCGATGACGCCGATCTGACCGAACAGCGTGACGGCGGTGAAGGGGGCCAGGAGCAGCAGGAGCGAGTTCAGCCAGAACGGTGCGGCGCCCGTCCAGCCCCGCCACTCCCGTATCGCCGTCGGCATGTGCTGCAGGTCCCCTCATCGTCAACTGGTCGGCTGCACAGCCTTCTTGGGTGCGGCAGCCGACGCAAGGGCTCCTTCGGCTAGATGTCCGAACGCCAGGCCGAAAGTCGCCCACAGGGCGGTCTGGATGGCCAGCGAGGCGAGCCGGAACTCCCAGATGAGCGCGGCGGGGAAGTCGGCCGGGACCTCGTTGATGCCCGGCAGGACGGCGTACGACAGGCCGACGGCCGCCACGAACGCCACGGAGGCGACGACGGAGGCGTTCCAGTTGCCCAGCTTCGGGGCGAGGCGGCGGCCCAGGAGCAGGGCGCCCGCCGCGAGCAGCGCGCTCAGGGCGATCATCAGCAGGTACAGCGCGGTGCGCCGGGCGGCCGTGTCCGGGTCGCCGACGGCCGGCGGGTTCGCGGGGTACTTGAGGAACGGCACCAGGGTCACGGTGACGAAGAGGGCGCCGGTGACCAGCGCCGCCGTGGTCCGCGGGCCGAAGCGGCCGATCCGGCCGAGGGCGAAGCAGAAGACGAGCGAGGCGATGCCGCCGAGCGCGATCCCGTAGAGCAGGACGCCGGTGCCGAGGCCCGCCGTGGCCTGGAGGGCCCGGCTGACCGGTGCCTCCTCACCGTGGTCGTGGCCGGAGACGGCGGCGCCCGCCTCCTCGATGGCGATGGCCGCGTCGACCTTGGACTCACCGAGGAGGTAGGCGACGAGGAAGGCGACGGCGCCGGCCAGCAGGCCGGCGAGCATGCCGCGGACGAGCAGCGTGCGGGGGGAGACGGAGTTCATGGTTCTGTTCCCTTGCGGAAGCGGTCACGGATCTGGGCGCGGAGCGCGGACCGCCGGCCGGGCATCCCGCGGGCACCTGCGGCGGTGACGCGCGCAGGTGCGGCGGGCGGTGCGGTCGGTGGCGGTGCGGATCGGCGGGCGGTGCG
Organism: Streptomyces sp. NPDC048461; assembly: GCF_055587105.1. Lineage (NCBI taxonomy): Bacteria > Bacillati > Actinomycetota > Actinomycetes > Kitasatosporales > Streptomycetaceae > Streptomyces > Streptomyces sp. NPDC048461. The sequence continues at coordinate 16,425 of NZ_JBVJGW010000048.1, forward strand.
GCCGGCGGCGGACCGGAGGCCCGGGGACCGACGGGCGGTCGGCGGGCGCGGTCGCGGGCCGGCCGCGGATCAGCGGATCAGCGTCGGATCAGTGGCAGGGGAAGCCCAGCAGGTGGCGGCCGTCGTGCAGCCACTCGTGGACCGTCTCGCCCTGGAACACCGCGGTGGCACCCTGCTCGATGCCGACGAAGTACAGCAGGACGAGCGTGAGGACGGCGACGAAGGCCGCCCACGGCGCGAGCGCGGAGAGGGAGATGGGGGTGACGGCGGGAGCCGTCGTGGGCACGGCGGGGTGGGCCATGGCAGTACCTCCAGGGGGAACACGCGTCCCGGTCAGTGGTGCTCGCGACGACAGTGGCGGGTCTGACTCACCTCCCCTGCGGGAGGTCTCACAGTGGCGCGACCGTGCCGGATTTCCACCGGGCTTCCGTCGTACCGTCGTCATGGGTGATGTCGTCCGCGACCGTACCGCGCTTACGCTCCCCTTATGAAGACCCAGACGGTACGAGTCCACCTCGTGAGACCCCCGCTGGACACGGCCGCCCGCCAGGCACGCTTCGGATCCGGGCGGCCCTGCCCCGGCCTCGGGGGACTGCGCGGCCCGGACACCGGGGCGTGGGCCGGACGGACCCTGGACGAGGTGGCGGCGCAGGACCCCGCCGCCGTGCACGCGTGGCTCACCGACCCGGCGTACGCGCCGCCCGGCGGCGAGTCCGTGGACGCGCTGATCGCCCGGGTCGGCGCGGAGCTCGCCGCCCTGCCCCCGGGCACGCACCGGGCGGAGGTCGAGCAGGCCGTCGTACGGGCGGCCGTGGTGCACGCCCTGGAACTGCCCGCGGCGGCCTTCTGGCGGCTCGACGTGCGCCCGGAGTCGGTCACGACCCTGACGGGCCGGGCGGGCCGCTGGAACCTGCTGGTGGGCCGGGAGCGGGGATAGCGCCCCCGGACGCAGGACGGCCCGGACCCCGCGGGGCGGTCCGGGCCGGGCGGGGGCCGGTGCGCTACGCGACGATCCAGTCGGACGTGGCGATGACCGGCTGCACGCCGTCGCGGTGGATGGTGCCCTCGATGAGGCCGTACATCCGGTCCGCGGCGAAGTAGACCTCGTTGTCGTTCTTGAGGCCGAAGGGCTCCAGGTCGACGAGGAAGTGGTGCTTGTTGGGGAGGTTGAGGCGCACCTCGTTGACCTTGGGGCAGTTGTCGAGCACGCGCTCGGCCATCTGGTTCAGGGTCTGCTGCAGGGAGTACGAGTAGGTCTCCGCGAAGGCTTCCAGCAGGTTCTTGCGGACCTTCTTGTAGGACTGGTCCCAGTCGTGCTCCGCGTCGTCCGCGGCCAGCGCCGAGTGCGCCCAGCGCGCGGTCACCTTGGTCGCCAGGATCCGGTCGTACGCCTCCTGCAGCGTCGTGTACCTGTCCTTGATGTAGCCGTGGAACTCGGAGTTCGTCGAGTTCATCACGGTGAGGTCCTTCAGGCCCGAGATGACCTGGAGCCCGGTCGTCTCGCTGTAGGTGACCTGCGCGGTGCGCACCTCGGTGCCCTTCAGGGCGAAGGAGTGCTGTTCCTTGCGGGTCGGCACCGGGATGCGCTCCCAGGCGAACTCCTCGATGCGGATCTGCGCCTCGCGGATCGGCTGCTGCGAGGAGACGAAGTGCTTGGCGAGCAGGATGCCGAAGGCCTCGGGGGAGGCGATGCCGTGCTCCTTGCCGAAGGCGTACACCGTGTTCTTGGTGGTGTCGGTCGGCAGGCAGTTGGCGTTGTCGCCGGTGAGGTGGACGTCGCGGAACTCGCCGCGGAGCGCGACCGAGACGTTGAGGTCGCGGATCTCGTGCCAGGAACCGTCGCTGCCCTTGCGGGTCACCTTGACGATGCGGTTCTCGGCCTTGCCGTACTGGTTCTGCGCCAGGACGTGCTTGCTCATGCTGTCTTCCTTCGGGTACTCGGGAACACGGAGTCCGGTCGTCTGGATCCCGTACGCCCGGCGTCCAGCGGTCTCAGCCCGCTCCCCGCCGTTCGGCCCCGAAGGGCCGCCCCGGGACTGACGTGCATCCCGGTCCGTAGGTGCTTCGGCCCCGCTTTCGACGACGGGGCCTGCACGGATTGCAGCACGCGCACGGTGTTCCGGCCACGGAACGGATCCTCCGAACACCGGCACCCACGGATTGGGCGACCCCACAGAAGAGCAGGTCAGGCAGTGTGCGCGTCCGCCACGGTGAGGGCCTCGTCGAGGACGGCCAGCCCCTTGGCCACGTCCTCGGCCGAGATGTTGCAGGGCGGCGCGACGTGGATGCGGTTCCCGGCGGTGAGCGGCCAGAGCCCGCCCTTCTTGCAGGCGGCCGCGAACTCGGCCATGGGGGCGTTGTCGGCCTCGGCCGCGTTGTAGGGGACGAGCGGCTCGCGCGTCTCCTTGTCCCGTACGAGCTCCAGCGCCCAGAAGGTGCCCAGTCCCCGGACCTCCCCGACCGACGGGTGCCGCTCGGCGAGCGCGCGCAGGCCGGGACCGAGGAGCTCGGCGCCGGTGCGGGCGGACTGCTCGACCGTGCCCTCCTCCTCCATGACGTTGATGGTGGCGACGGCGGCCGCGCAGGCCAGGACGTGCCCGGAGTACGTCAGCCCGCCCGGGTAGGGGCGGCGGGCGAAGGTCTCGGCGATGGCGGCGGAGATGGCGACGCCGCCGAGCGGCACGTACCCGCTGGTGACGCCCTTGGCGAAGCAGACGAGGTCGGGGATGACGCCCCAGTGCTCGGAGGCGAACCACTTTCCGGTCCGCCCGAAGCCGACCATGATCTCGTCGAGGACGAACACGATGCCGAAGCGGTCGCAGAGCGCGCGCACGCCGGCCAGGTAGCCGTCGGGGTGCACGAGGACGCCCGGTGCGCCGCCGACGGTCTCCAGGATGATCGCGGCGATGGACTGCGGGCCCTCGAAGACGATGGTGTCCTCCAGGTGGCGCAGGGCCCGCTCGCACTCCTCGGCCGGGTCCGCCGCGTAGAACGGCGAGCGGTAGGCGAAGGGGCCCCAGAAGTGCACGACGCCGGCGGTCGCGCTGTCGTTGCCGAAGCGGCGGGCGTCACCGGTCAGGTTGATCGCGGTGGAGGTGGCGCCGTGGTACGAGCGGTACGCGGACAGCACCTTGGGGCGGCCGGTGTGCACCCGGGCCATGCGGACGGCGTTCTCGACCGCCTCGGCGCCGGCGTTGGTGAAGAAGATCTTGTCGAGGTCGCCCGGAGTGCGCTCGGCGATCAGGCGGGCCGCCTCGGAGCGCACGTCGACGGCGAAACCGGGCGCGACGGTGCAGAGCTTGGCCGCCTGCTCGGCGATGGCCGCGGTGACCTTGGGGTGCTGGTAGCCGATGTTGGTGTAGACGAGGGCGCTGGAGAAGTCGAGGAAACGATTGCCCTGGTAGTCCCAGAAGTACGAGCCCTCGGCCCCCGCGACGGCGAGCGGGTCGATGAGCTCCTGAGCCGACCAGGAATGGAAGACGTGCTTCCGGTCGGCTTCTTTCACGGCGGCGAGGGCGTCGGCTTCTGGGTTCATGAAGCGAGCGTAGTTGTCCAGGATGTGGACCCGGGGTCACCTCCGGCGGACACGGGCGCGGTGTCACACGATGCGGCGGCGGCCGTCGGCGGCGCCGACGGCCGATGTGTCCCGCCGGGCGCCGGCGCCCGGCGGCTTCCGGGCCGTCCAGCGGGACGACCCGCGTCACCCCCGCAGTGTCGACCGGGACGCCGAGCCGTCCATTGCCGCCGGCGGCGCTCCGCGCGACCCGCCGCGCGTCCGCCGCGCCGGGTGCGTCACCCTGTACGCAGACGCCCCCGGCAGCTCCGCTGCCAGGGCTTTTCCGGCTTCTTCGCCGCGGGCCGCGCTGGCGACGACGCGGAGGGCCGCGGCGCCGAACCGGTGCGCGGCGGCTGCTCGGATGCCCGGGGAGGAGCCGGTGATCGGGGCGACGCGGCTCTCGGCCATTGCATTCCGCCGGGAGTTCTTGATCCTATCGACCATACGGATCTTAAATTGCCGCATCCTGGAATTCGTTTTCCGAGATGTGAAACTCTGGAGGATGTAGTGGCGCAGGGGTTCGGGATTGGCCGACTGTGGCGGGGGTAGGTGCGGCCGGGACGGGCGCGGAGACAGGAGGACCGGTGGCCGAGCAAACGCGGAGACTGGTTCTGGGAGGTGCCACGGCCGGGGTGGTGAGCCGCTGTCGCGACTTCACCCGCCGGGCGCTGGACGACTGGGAGTGGCCGGGCGGCGCGGAGTCGGCGGAGGACGTGCTGCTGTTGGTGTCCGAGGTGGTCACCAATGCCTGCCTGCACGCCGGCGGCCCGCGCGAGCTGGTGCTGCGGCACAACGCCGAGCGGCTGCGCATCGAGGTCAGTGACGACAGTCCCGAGATTCCCCGCCGCCGGCTGCCCGGCGACCGGTCGCTGCCGGGAGGGCACGGACTGATCGTGGTGGAACGGCTCGTACGGAACTGGGGTGCGCAGCCGTTCGCGGACGGGCTGCCCGGCAAGACGGTCTGGCTGGAGATTCCTGCGCGGGGGACCCGGGCGTAGCGGCGGGACCGGCGGCCCGGATCGCGGTACGGGCGGCCGCCTCGGCGGCGGCGCCGTCCCCGGCGCAACCGTGGTCCCGGGCGGCGCCGTGCTCCCGGGCGGACCGGTGGTGGTCCGGGTCCCCGGAGGCCTCCTCGGACTCGTGGTCCTCGTGGGTCTCGTCGGTGAGGAGGCCGGTGCGCAGTCGCGCCAGGGTCCGGTTCAGGAGCCGGGACACGTGCATCTGCGACAGGCCCAGCCGTTCACCGATCTCCGACTGCGTCAGCTCCTGCCCGAAGCGCAGCGCGAGCAGGGTCCGCTCGCGCTCCGGGAGGCCGGCCAGGATCGGCTTGAGGGATTCCAGGCACTCGATCCGGTCGTACGCCCCGTCCTCCTCGCCGAGGGCGGGCCGGCCGGCGTAGGCGTCGCGGTCGCCGTCGTCCTGCACCGGGGCGTCCAGCGACCGCGCGGAATAGGCGTGCGCCGCCTTCCGCCCCTCCACGAGCTCCTCGGCGGTCACGTGCAGCTGCGCGGCGAGCTCGGCGTCGGTCGGTTCGCGGCCGAGGTCCTGCTCCAGCGCGTCGTGTGCCTTGGCGGTGTCGATCCGAAGCTCCTGGAGCCGCCGGGGCACCTTGACGGCCCAGCTCGTGTCCCGGAAGAACCGCTTGATCTCACCGCTGATCGTGGGCATCGCGAACGAGGTGAACTCCACGCCGCGCTCCGGGTCGAACCGGTTGATCGCCTTGATCAGGCCGATCGTGCCGACCTGGACGATGTCCTCCATCGGCTCGCTGCGACCGCGGAACCGGCGGGCGGCGTACTTCACGAGGCTCAGGTTGAGCTCGACGAGGGTGTTGCGGACGTAGCTGAACTCCGTACTGCCCTCCTGCAGCCCCGCGAGCCGCTGGAACAGGGCCACGGACAGGGACCGGGCCTCGTGGGTGGCGACGTCTGTGAGCTCTGTTCGGTGCATGGCCTGCGCTCCTCCGACGGTGTGACCCGGGGGCGCCCGGGGCGCGTCGTCGCGCTGTCCCAGGGGATATACCCGCTTGAACCCACCCATACCCTACCTGCGACCGGCCCGGATCACCCCGCGGCCTCGGCGTACAGGCGGAACAGCCTGGGCCCTCCGGCCGGGGCGCCGGCCCGCAGCCGGTCCCACGCCCGCGCCGCGGCGGCCCGCGCCACGGCCCCCGGCCAGGGCTGCGGGAGCAGCTCGGGCGGGAGCAGCGGGTCGGGGAGCATCGCGGCGGAGAACGCCGCGGCGAGCGCGACGGCGCCCGCCAGCGCCGCGGCCCCGTCGGCCCCGGTACCCGCGGTGTCCGCGGAGGCCCCGGTGTCCGCGGAGGCCGGTCGGGCGGCTCCTCCGGGCCCTCCCGCGCCCGCCGGGCCTCCGGCGCCTCCCGGGTCCTCCGGGGCCGCCGCCAGCCGCAGCAGGGTCTCGTAGCGGGCCGCGATCCCGGGCAGGGGCCACAGCCGGGCGGCGACGGCCACCGGGTCCGCGGTGCCGCCCACCTCCAGGTCGCGGGTGGTCAGGCAGGTCAGCGCCGCCGACAGGCCCAGCTCGGCGGCGTGGCCCCGGACGTACGGGCCGATCGCGTTCGGGGTGACGTACAGCCCGCCCTGCACCGGCGCGGCCCCCAGCCCGGTCAGGGCGTCCCGCAGGGAGTCCCGGGCGGCCCGGGACGATTCCGGTACGGCGAAGGCGAAGGCGTGCCAGGTGCCGTCCCACGGCTCCAGCCCGCGGTCCTGGCGGTACGCGTGCCGTACGAACTCCACCTCCGGCACGGACGGCAGCCCGGGCCCCGCCCCGGCGGCCGCCGTCATCCGCAGCACGGCCCGCCGTCCGCGTCCCCCGACGGTGAACCGGCCCTCCGCCTCCAGCCGCTTCACGCACAGCCGCACCTGCTGGTCGGTCATCCCGAGCAGGCCGGCCACCTCGTACAGCTCGCCGCCGTCGACCGTGCCGTCCTCGCGGACCAGGGCGTGCACGACCATCCGGGTCGGCACGCCGCCGGCCGCCGCCGGCCCCGTCGCGCCGGCCCCGCCCGTACCGGCCGCCGCCGGCCCCGTGCCCGCCGTCGTCCCGCTCACCGCGCCACCTCCTTGTGCATCGTCGTCACGGCCCCGAACCCGAGGACGTCCCGCAGCCACGGGGTGCGCCGCACCGCGACCGCGCGGAACCCGTGCCGCTCGTACAGTGCCCGCGCCCGGGGGTTCTCCGCGACCACGTCGAGCCGGATCCGCCGACAGCCCTGTTCCGCGGCCACCGCCTCGATCTCCCGGAGCAGGAGCCCGCCGATGCCCCGGCCGCGCTCGGCCGGGTCGACGGCGATGCCGTCCATGAGGAGCTCGCCGCGGGCCGGGGTGCGCTCCAGCAGCGCCAGCAGGAACACCCGCCAGACCCCTCTGACCTGCCCGTACGCGGCCCTGACCGCGGCGGCGTCACCGCCGACCAGGCCGCGGCCGGCGAGGTGGTAGCCGGCGACCCCCACCAGCCGGCCGCCGGACAGAGCGCTCACCGCCCGGTCCGTGTGCAGGTGCCCGGCGATGAAGCGCCGCCCGGCGTCGGCGGGGCCGAGGGCGGCGCCGAGCTTGCCGCCGAAGGCCTCCCAGTACAGCTCGGCGACGCGCTCGCCGGCGCCCTCGGGCACCCCGCGCCGGACCTCGGTGTTCTTCTCCGTCGTCATACGGGCAAGCTTAATACGTTCGATGTCGCTACGATCGTTCTTTAAGTGATCGAAACAGAGGAGTTTCCGTGATCCGGCTCCGCCCGCCCCGCCCCGGCCCGGCCGCGCCCGGGGGCAGCGGCCCCCGCCCGCCCCGCCGCAGGCTCCGCACCGCCCTGCTCCGCACCGCGGCCGCCCTCCTGGCCGTCGCGGTCCTCCTCACCGGAGTCGTCCTGTGGCAGCACGACTACGGCCTGCGCGAGCAGCGCGTCACCGTCCGGGCCGGCGGGACCGACCTGCGGGGCGTGCTCGCCACCCCGGCCGGGCGCGGCCCCGGTCCCTTCCCCCTCGTCGTCCTCGTCCACGGCGACGGCGAGGTCGACGCCACCCACGAGGGGTTCTACCGGCCGTACTGGGAGGCCTTCGCGCGGGCCGGATACGCCTCGCTCTCCCTGGACAAGCCCGCCGGCTGGCTCGGCCAGAGCATGGACGACCGGGCCCGCGAGACCCTCGACGCCCTCGCCTGGGCGGCCGCCCGCCCCGAGGTCGACCCCGCCCGGGTGGGCCTGTGGGGCGCGAGCCAGGCCGGGTGGGTGATGCCCAAGGTGGTGGCGCGGGCCCCGGCGCCCGGCGTGCGCTTCGTCATCGCGGTCGGCACCGCCGTGAACTGGCACCGCCAGGGGGAGTACCACCTGCGCGCCGGGCTGCGCGCCGAGGGGGCCGACGCCGAACGCACGGCGCGCGCCCTGCGCGCCCGGGAGGAGACGCTCGCGCTCCTGCGGCGCGGGGCGGCGTACGACGAGTACCGCGCGAGCCCGGGCGCCGATCCGCAACTCACCGCCGAACGCTGGGCGTTCATCGGCCGGAACCACACCGCGGACGCCACCGCCGACCTGCGGGCGATGCCGCCCGTGCCGGTGCTGCTGATCTCGGGCGCCGACGACCTGAACGTGGACGGCGCCGAGACCGAGGCCGTCTACCGCGGCCTGCTCACGCCCGGAACCCTGACCGTGCGCCGCTACCCGGGGGCCACCCACGCCCTGGTCCGCACACCGGTCGAGGGCTCCCCGTGGCGGCTGGCGCTGACGGCGGTGTTCGCGCCGCGCGCCCTCTTCCCGCCCGGCCTCCTCGACGACCAGAGGCGCTTCCTGGAGGAGCGGCGGTAGGGGCGAGGGGGCAGGGGGGCAGGGGGCGCGGAAACGGAGAAACGCCCCCGGATCGGATCCGGGGGCGTTCCGCCTCACTTGTCGGAGTAGCTGAAGTCCCCGACCGTCCAGGCGCCGACGTCCTTCAGCGCGATCCGGTACATCCCGCCCGTCTCGGGGATGCCCAGGGTGCCCTGGAGGATGCGCGCCACGTGGAAGTGCAGGTGGGACGGGGCCGCCCCGGCGGCCGGCCCGGGTGGGCCGGCCGGATCGGGTGACTTGAAGATGTCCGCGAACGGGCCCAGTTGGTCGGAGTCCCGCAGGACCTCCGCCACGCGCTGACGCCAGACGCCCTCGGGTGCGAGGCGGCCGGTGATGACGGCGCCGTTGACCACGACGGTGAGGGACATCTGATTGGTTTGCTGCGACTCGACCATGGTGGCGATATCGACGAGCAGGTCATCAGGGATCGACATGGGCACGGACTCTAGCAAGGGGCTCTCAGACGCCGGTTGAGGACCCGAGGAGAGCCGAGGCCTCCTGGAGCGGGGTGAGCGCGGGCGCCGGGACCGGCGCGGCGATGTCGCGGCAGGTGAAGCCGAGGCGGGCCAGGGCCCGCGTCACCTCGGCGGCCGTGAAGTCGCGGCGGTCCTGACGGGTGATGACCTCACCGACCTGCTTGACCGGGTAGGACCGGCGGCCGATGATCACGGACGCTCCCGTGACGGGCTCGGGCTTGATGCCCTTCATCGACTGCTCGACCTCGCTCTTCTCGAGGTCGAAGGGGTATCGGGCGATGACGAAGCGCATGATGCCTCACAGACTTGACGGGGTACGCGGGAAGAAACGACGGAGCGGAAGCGGAAGCGGGCGGGCGCAGCCCGGTCAGGCGGCCATGCCGTGCGCGCGCCGGCGCTCCTGCGCGGGGCGGCTGCGGCGTCCCCGGGTGGAGGCGGTGCTGCGCTTGGGCCGGTCGGACACCGGGTTGGTGATGGTGACGGGGATGCCGGAGGGGGCCTGGGCGCCGGTGATCCGGGTCAGGGCCTCTTCACCGGAGCGGACCTGGGTGGTCTGCGGGGTGATGCCGGCGGCCTGCATGAGGCGGGTCATGTCGCGGCGCTGGTTGGGGGTGACCAGGGTGACGACGCTGCCGGACTCGCCGGCGCGGGCGGTGCGTCCGCCGCGGTGGAGGTAGTCCTTGTGGTCGGTCGGCGGGTCGACGTTGACGACGAGGTCGAGGTTGTCGACGTGGATGCCGCGGGCGGCGACGTTCGTGGCGACCAGGACGGTGACGTGGCCGGTCTTGAACTGGGCCAGGGTCCGGGTCCGCTGCGGCTGGGACTTACCCCCGTGCAGCGCCGCTGCCCGGACCCCGCTGTTGAGGAGGTCCTGGGTGAGGCGGTCCACCGCGTGCTTGGTGTCGAGGAACATGATCACCCGTCCGTCGCGGGCGGCGATCTCGGTGGTCGTGGCCTGCTTGTCCGCGCCGTGGACGTGCAGGAT
>NZ_JBVJGW010000049.1:0-25100 GCF_055587105.1 Streptomyces sp. NPDC048461
GATGACTGGCTGCCCGTCGACACCCTGCGCGAGGTGCGGCTGACGTACAAGGTGGTGGAGCCGTACCAGGGGGACCACAAGCCGGCCGTCTCCACGCTCGGGCTGGAACTCCTCCTGCGGGGCGGCCGGGAACGGCTCGACCCGCTCCCGTTCGGCGGTGATCCGCAGCGGCTCGCCGACGCACTGGAGGCCCTGCTCGGCCCGCCCGGGGTCGTGGTGGGGCTGTGCACCGAGCGCAGCACGCGCGATCGGCCGCAGCCCCACTCGGGCTGGACCTACGGCGGTTCGGCCTCGGCCGGCTCGGGTGGCGGCTGATCCCGGGCTGCCCGTGGCGCTCCCTGGTGGGGCGTGTTGAGCCGCCGGATCGGCTCGGGCCGCAGCCGGGTCCTCCGGCCACGGCTTGGCCAGGTCGCCGGGTCCCCGGGCCGCGCCGATCAGTGCGACCAGAACCATGAGAAGGGGACGGGAGAGCAGGTCCGTCCAGATTGCCGTCATCGAGAGCGGCGACCGGCGCGGTGTACAGCTCGTGGAGCTCGCGCCGGACGCCGCGGCTCACCCGCCCGCCCAGGGAGCCGGTCACCATGTCGGCCCGGTCTCCCGGTGGAGCCGGCCCCGCACGGCATGACCTCGGCCTCCGGGGAAAGGAGACTCACGTTCCCCACCCCGAGCACGAGGAGTCCACCGATGGCAGCCGACGACATGGGGCACGCCGAGGACGCCTGGTGGCGGTCCGCAGTGGTCTACCAGGTCTATCCGCGCAGCTTCGCCGACTCCGACGGTGACGGCGTCGGCGACCTGGATGGCCTCACCGGACGCCTGGACCATCTGTCCGGGCTCGGCGTCGACGTGCTGTGGCTGTCGCCCGTCAACCCGTCCCCGCAGGCCGACAACGGGTACGACATCAGCGATTACCAGGACATCGACCCCGTCTTCGGTGACCTGGCGGCATTCGACCGGCTGCTGGGCGCCGTGCACGAGCGCGGAATGAAGCTCATCATGGACCTGGTCGTCAACCACACCTCCGACGAGCATCCGTGGTTCCAGGAGTCACGCGACCCGGCCAGCCCGAAGCGCGACTGGTACTGGTGGCGTCCGCCACGTGAGGGACGCGAACCCAACAACTGGGGCTCCTTCTTCTCCGGTTCCGCCTGGGAGCCGGACGCGGCGAGCGACGCGTACTACCTGCATCTCTTCTCGCCGAAGCAGCCCGATCTCAACTGGGAGAACCCCCAGATGCGTCGGGCCGTGTACGCGATGATGCGCTGGTGGCTGGACCGGGGCGTGGACGGCTTCCGGATGGACGTCGTCAACCTCATCTCCAAGGACCCCGCCCTCCCCGACGGCGAGCTCCACGAACAGGGGCCGTACGGTGACGGCTCGCCCTACTTCGTCTGCGGACCCCGCATACACGACTACCTCCAGGAGATGCACCGCGAGGTGATCGCCCGGTACCCGGGCCGGCTGCTGACCGTCGGGGAGATGCCCGGGGTGACGGTCGAGCAGGCCCGCCTGTTCACCGACCCGGCGCGTGCCGAGCTCGACATGGTCTTCCAGTTCGAGCACGTGGGGCTCGACCACGGGCGGGGCAAGTTCGATCCCCGCCCGCTACGGCTCACCGACCTCAAGGCCTCGCTCGGCCGCTGGCAGTCCGGCCTCGCCGACGTCGGCTGGAACAGCCTGTACTGGAACAACCACGACCAGCCCCGGGTGGTCTCCCGGTTCGGTGACGACGGACCGAGCCACCGGGCCCGGTCCGCGACGATGCTCGCGACCGTGCTCCACCTGCACCGGGGCACGCCGTACGTCTACCAGGGCGAGGAACTCGGCATGGCCAACGCGCCCTTGCGCACCATCGAGGACTTTAGGGACATCGAATCCCTGAACCACTACACGCAGGCACTGCGCGCGGGGGCGGAACCCGAAGACGTCCTCCCGGGACTTCGGGCGATGGGCCGCGACAACGCCCGTACACCCATGCAGTGGGACGCGTCCCCGCATGCGGGGTTCACCACGGGCACCCCGTGGATCCCCGTCAACCCGGACCACACCGAGGTCAACGCCGAAGCGGCCCTCGCGGATCCCGGCTCCGTCTACCACCACTACCGTCGGCTGATCGCCCTCCGGCACCGGGAACCGGCCGTCGTGCACGGCGACTTCACGATGCTGCTGCCGGACGACGAGCGGATCTACGCGTTCACCCGCCGGTACGGCCGCACGGTGCTCCTGGTCGTCGGGAACTTCACCGGCGACACCGCCTCCGCCGTGATGCCCGCGGGCTGGGACGGCGCCGAACTCGTCCTGGGCAACGGTCCGTCGGGCCCCCCGCGGCCCGGCCGCCTGGTGCTCGCCCCGTGGGAGGCGCGGGTGCACCGGCGCAACGACTGAGCCGAGCGGGTGGGGACGGAGACCGATGATCCCTCCGGTGCCGGGTACGCGTACCCCATGACCGTCTACGGATTCCACGCCTCCCACGAACAAGTACCTCCCGCCGACCTGCTGGCAGCCGTCGTGCGCGCGGAAGCCGCGGGCTTCACCGCCGCGATGTGTTCGGACCACTTCTCACCGTGGAGCGTCCGGCAGGGTGAGTCCGGCTTCGCCTGGTCCTGGCTCGGCGCGGCGCTCGAGGCCACCGACGCCATCCCCTTCGGAGTGGTGAACGCCCCGGGCCAGCGCTACCATCCGGCGATCGTCGCGCAGGCGATCGGCAGCCTCGCCGCGATGTACCCAGGCCGCTTCTGGGCGGCGCTGGGAAGCGGTGAGGCGTCCAACGAGCACATCACCGGCGATCGCTGGCCGCGCAAGGACGTCCGGAACGCGAGGCTGCGCGAGTGCGTCGACATCATCCGGGCGCTGCTGCGCGGCGAGGAGGTGAGCCACGACGGGCTGGTGACCGTGGACCGGGCCAGGTTGTGGACGCGTCCGGAGACGCTGCCACCGCTGGTGGGGGCCGCGTGCAGCGAGGCGACCGCGCGGTGGTGCGCGGAGTGGGCGGACGGCCTGATCACGGTGAACGCGCCGCGCGAGGCACTGCGCCGGATCGTGGACGCCTACCGTTCGGCGGGCGGCGTCGGCCGGCTGCACCTCCAGGTGCACCTCAGCTGGGCCCCCGACCTGGAAACCGCACGGGAACTCGCCCACGACCAGTGGCGCACCAACGTGCACGGGCCCCCGGCGAGCTGGGACCTCGACTCGGCCGAGCTGTTCGACAACGTCAGCGAGCACGTCTCTCCGGACAAGGTCGCGGAGTCCGTCAACATCTCCGACGATCTCGGCCGGCACGCGGCCTGGCTCCAGGAGTACGCCGACCTCGGCTTCGACGCCGTCATGCTGCATCACGTCGGCAAGGAGCAGAGCTCCTTCATCGACGCGTTCGGCGCGAAGGTGCTGCCGCAACTGGATGTCACCCGGCCCCCGGCCGCCGTCGCGGAGGGCGCCCGATGAGGCTGACCCGCACCTCCGACCTGTGGTGGAAGAACGCGGTCGTCTACTGCCTGGACGTGGAGACGTACCAGGATTCCGACGGCGACGGCACCGGCGACTTCGCGGGCCTGACACAGCGCATCGACCACTTGGTGCGCCTCGGCGTCACCTGCGTGTGGCTGATGCCGTTCTACCCGACGCGGGAGCGCGACGACGGCTACGACATCACCGACTTCTACGCCGTCGATCCCCGGCTCGGCACGCTGGGCGACTTCACCGAGTTCGTGCGCACCGCCCGCGACCGGGGCATCCGGGTCATCGCCGACCTGGTCGTCAACCACACCTCCGACCACCATCCGTGGTTCCAGGACGCCCGCTCCAGCCGCACGTCGAAGTACCGCGACTGGTACGTCTGGTGCGACAGCCCGCCGGAGGACGGCCCCGAGGGCGTGGTCTTCCCCGACGCCGAGAAGAGCGTGTGGGAGCACGACGAGACCACCGAGCAGTACTACCTGCACCGGTTCTACAAGCAGCAGCCCGACCTCAACGTCGCCAACCCGGCGGTCCGTGACGAGATAGCGCGCATCATGGGCTTCTGGACTCAGCTCGGACTGTCGGGATTCCGGGTCGACGCGGTGCCGTTCCTGCTGGAGACCGACGGCCAGGAGGATGCGGACCAACTGCCCGACCCGCACGAGTACCTCGCCGACCTGCGGGCCTTTCTCGGACGTCGCAGCGGTGACGCGGTGCTGCTGGGCGAGGTGAACCTGCCCTACCCGGACACCGCGAAGTTCTTCGGCGACTCGGAGTCCTCGCGCGGTGACGAGCTGACCATGTGCTTCGACTTCATCGGTATGCAGCAGATGTACCTGTCGATGGCGCGGGGCGAGGCAGCCCCTCTGGCGGCGGCTCTACGGGAGCGCCCTGCGGCGCCCCGCGACGCGCACTGGGCGACGTTCGTCCGCAACCACGACGAGCTCACGCTCGACAAACTCGACGACGCCGAGCGAGCCGAGGTGTTCGCCGCCTTCGGCCCCGACAAGGACATGCAGCTCTACGACCGGGGCCTGCGCCGCCGCCTGCCGCCGATGGTCGACGGCGACCGGCGGCGCGTGGAACTTGCCTACAGCCTTCTCTTCTCCCTGCCCGGCACACCGGTGCTGTTCTACGGCGAGGAGATAGGCATGGGCGAGAACCTCGCCGCCGAGGGCCGGCAGGCCGTCCGCACCCCGATGCAGTGGACGCCCGACAAGAGGGGCGGTTTCACCGCGGGGGAGGGAGTGGAGCTGCCCAATCCCGTCGTGACGGGTGCGTTCGGCCCGACGAAGGTCAACGTGCACGACCAGGCGCACGACCCGGCTTCGTCGCTGGGTCGGATGCGGACGCTGATCGAACGCTACCGGGAGACCCCCGAGCTGGCCTGGGGCGACTACCGGGTCATCGACGCGGACGATCCGGGCGTGCTGGTCCACCTCAGTTCGCTGGAGGGCGGCGCGGTGCTCGCGCTGCACAATTTCTCCGAGCGGTCCGTCACCGCCTCCGTCGAGGTCCCGGGACTGAGGGGCGGCCGGCTGCTCACCGATGTCTTCACCGGTGACACCCTCAAGTCGGCGGCCGCCGGCCTCGTCGACGTCACGCTGGATCCGTACGGCTACCGGTGGCTGAGGGTCAACACCCCCCTTGACGACCCGGATCGGGCGACAGCGGTGTGATCCGACGCGCGCGAGGTGTCCGGCCGCACGAAGTGGGCCGGGCACCTCGCGCGATGGTCGCCCCGCCGGCGGTACCGCCTCGGCGGTCGGAACCGGAGGTGTCAGTACTCCGGCATCGCTGGGCGTGGACCTTGCGCTGTCACCGCCCCCCACCAGCACCGTGCCAGCCGCGCAGCTTCAGTACCTCCGTGACGAGGCGGGCAGGGAGGCCGTGCCACTCGCCGTCGACGCACGCCACCAGGACCCACCCCAGGGACGGTTCGGTCTGGGAGACCTTGTGCTGGGCGACGACGGCGACGGCACGCTCGTCAATCGCGGTCGCCGCGTGCTCCTGCGCGACGGTGATCCGGTTCGCGGCCCACTCCTTGCCGACCCGGCCCTGCACTCGGCCGATCACGTCGAGCTGGACGGTCTCGGGGTCCACGCCGTCATCCAGCGCCTGGGATGTAACGCACCATCGGCGGGTTCGCGTCCCTGGTGATTCCTCAAGGTCGGGGCTGATGTCCTGTTGGCATCTGCCCCGCTCCGGCATCAGGCCGCCGGGGCTGACCGGCAGCCACCACCGACCATAGGAGGGCGTACGCCCCACCGGCCCGGACGTTCCGCGGCCGACAGCTCGCCGTCCCGGGGCCAGCCCCCCTCAGCTCGCGCGGGGTTCCGGGAGATAGGGGGTCACGCCGCCCACGGTCGGTACGCAGCGGGTCCCGGCTGGGAGCCGTTCGACGACGGAGAGGCCCTCGGTGCGGCCGGTCTCGTGGGCCCGTTTCGAGCGAGCGGTGCCGTACAGGATCTCGCCGGGCTGACCCACGGTGCCGGTCATGCAGAGCACGGGGTCCGCTGCGAACTGCCCGCCGCTCTCGCGGCGAACCCGCAACTCGGCCGCGTTGGCCTCGGCCTGCACCGACTCGACGGGGGTCTGGCAGTCCGGGCAGGCCGTCCTCGCGACGTTCTCCGTCGACCACGTCTCGCCCGCCTGGCTCACCCAGGCCCGTCCCGGCGGGCGGATCGTGACCCCGTGGACATCCCAGTGGTGGTTGCGGATCACTTTCGCGATGCAGGTAACCGGAGGTGTTGCATTCCGGTGCCGCCGCTGTGACGCGGATCACTCGCTGGGCGCTTCGGGTCGGGCATGCGTGATCATGATCGGTATGGATGCTCGTTTCCTTGGTATCGCTGATCTGGTCGAAGCCCCGTCCGTGGCGGTCGTGGTCGACGTCATGCGTGCTTTCACCGTGGCCGCTTGGGCCTTTGCCCAGGGGGCGGAGAAGATCGTTCTTGCTGAGTCGCTGGACGAGGCCCTCGCGCTGAAGGATCGCCACCCGGATTGGGCGGCGCTCAAAGACGGTCCGCCCGCGCCCGGGTTCGAGATGGTCAACTCGCCGGGCCTGCTGCGGTCCGTTGACCTTGGCGGACGGACCGTTGTGCAGAAGACCACGGCAGGGACGGTCGGCGCTCTCGCGGTCAAGGAGGCGTCATTGGTGCTGTGCGCCAGTTTCGTGGTGGCGGAGGCAACGGCTCAGGTCTTGCGGACACGCAAGGGTGGCAGTGTCACGTTCGTGGTCACTGGCGAGGATGGGCAGGCCGATGAGGATCTGGCGTGTGCTCAGTACATCGCTCGGAGGACCACGGAGACGGGGACGGATGCTGCTGAGTTCCTCCGCCGCGCCGGCGAGTCCCGCGCCGCCGCCGAGCTGGCGGAGGGTGTGCGTCAAGGGGTCCATCCTGATGACGTTGCACTCTGCCTTGAGCTCGACCGGTTCCCTTTTGCCATGGTGGCGACCTTGGAAGGCTCGCTCATGGTCCTGCGTCGGTGCGCGGCGCCTTCGTCGAGTGTCGGCGATGCGTCGATTTGATCGCTGATGGAATCTGACGGTCGACGGGCGAGGGTCAGTACCCAGTCGGGCATGCGGCATCAACTGCATGTCCCGATGACCGTTGTTGACGATCGGGCTGCGGGAAGTCGCGCGACGCGGCTCGCGGCGGCCGTGGTCTGACGCAGGTGGAAGACTTCCTCGTGCTGGGCGGCAAGCCGGGCCAAGGCTTGCGTGCGTAAGTCGGTGAGCGAGTCGATCATCTGTTCCGACTGGGCCAGCCGCTCTTTGAGTCTGGTGTTCTCGGGCTGAGCCGGGCGATTTGGGGTTCGCGAGGGTCGGGGATCTCTCCGCTCGCGCAGCCGCCCGGCCGCCGCGTCGCCATACGCCTTCAGCACCGACACGTCGCCGATGTCGAGCTGCTCGGCGAGGTGGTCGACGACTTCCGCCGGCACATCGGTGGGGTCGTCGAGGAACACCCCCAGCTACCGTGTGGTAGTCAGCTGTAGCGCGTAGCCCGGGCGGATATGGGACCGCCGCTTGCCCTCGATCATTCCCCGGTCCGCATCGTCCAGGAAGAAGAAGCGCTCCAGCTCCATGCGGGTCGACACCCCGCGAAAAGCCGCGTACGCGGCGGCTTGCTCATCCGTCAGAAACTCGACCGGCACCTCGGACCTCCAAACCGTTGATCAACAACGACTGCCGACGGTTCCACTGCCGCAGAAGCCCAGGTCAAAGCCTCCCTGAGCGCCACCGGGGCTTATATCGTGTTCTATGTGGTGCGGCGTCGTCGACCTCTGTATGGGGCGGGATGCTTGGAGTTGGATTGTTCCGGACGGGCTGTGGGAGATCGCGGAGCCGCTGATCCCACCGTCGAAGGTCCGGTCGCAGGGCGGCGGGACGCAGGACACTTCTGATGAGACGCTGTTCGCGGCCATCAACCACGTCCTGGTCAGCGGGTGCGCCTGGCGGGCTCTGCCGCTGTGCTTCGGGATATCGAGGTCGACGGCCCACCGCAGGTTCCTGATCTGGTCGAGGGCCGGAGTCTGGGGCCGGCTCCACGAGGAGCTCCTGCACCGCCTGGACGACGCGGGCTTCCTCGACCTGTCCCGGGCGGTCCTGGACTCCGCCCACGTCAGAGCAAAAACATGTCCTGGCTCACCGGCTACCGCCGCCTCAACCACCGTTACGAACGCCACCCCCGCAGCTACCTGGCCTTTCTCGGCCTCGCCGCCGCCATCTGCTGCTACAAACGCCTCGTCCGCCTCACCATAGGACACGGTCTCAGCGGTGCAATGTCCGGGAGGCGAACCCGTCGACATGTCCTACGGTCCGGAAACACCTGTGCCCCTGTTCCCTTCCGACCTTCGGGCACTCGCCGACGAAGCCCTCGCCCGCATCGTCGGCGACGAGGACGGGCTGGCCTCAAACTGGGTCGACCCAGGGGACTGGAAACAGTGGCGAGCCATACTCACCCGCCTTCGCGTAGTGCTTGCCCCGCCCCCACCGTGCATGGCTCTCTTCGACGTCCATTCATGACAGAGCGTCACCCGCCACAGAGCCTGAGCCAGAACCCCAGAGATGACGTCATCCGGCAGTGGGTCTGAGCGCAGTCCGGTGAAGGATCATGGAACAGCTTGGACTGGCAGCGGGGGCGAGTAGAAAGTATCGGCCTCCGTGTCTCCGCGCGACTACTGTGCCTCCGGTAGATCGTCCCGCCTGATGAAGGGAGCTGAGTTGTGCTGACCACTACGCACCCGCCGTAGGTACCTCTGGAAAGCCCAGAGGACCTTACGGAGGCTCTCGATGTCCCGAACTGTCCGTACGACTCCCAGGAAGCTCCGCGTCCGAGAGGGCGCATGGGAGTCCGCGTTCCTGTATGACCTGCGCTACGCGAAGGCTGAAATGGCCCGAGCCGCCCGCGAAGGCCGTCGCCCTGACCCGGTGAAGACGCTGCGCCAGATCGCTTCCTGGCAGTGGATGATGCTCTACTGCAGGAGGGGCTCGTTCTCCGCCGAGATCGCTACGGCCGAGGGCCGCGCCCGGCTCCAGGGGCGACTCGTCGCCCAGCGGATCCGTGGGCTCCACCACGCCGGCCACGACCTTGACGACGCGGACATGCCGCCGGTCCGTCACCGTCACGGTGCGCTGTGGAATGCCTGGTAGAGGCGAAGCGCCCAGGACTGACCGGCACTAGCGAGCGTGGGAAGTGATACCGGTGGCGGCCCTCCGCCCCGGCCGCGCCCGCGTCCCGTGTCCGCGTGTCCCCGGCGGCGGCCCGCTCCCGCTCCACCACCCCGGCCGCCGCGGCACCCGGCCAGCCGGCCCCGGCACGAGCCGCGCTCCCCGCCCACCGGCGGCAGGCCGCACCGGCCTGGGGGGCGTACACGGTGGCGGGCGCGGGGCGTACGCGGTGACGGGGGCGGCTCGACCGCGTCGAGCCCGACCGCGGACCGGTGGTGCCCGCCGGCTTCCGGACCGACGGCGTCTGGGTCTGGTCCGACCAGATCGCCTACTACCTCGACCGCTACGGACTCGCACCCGAACCCGCGCTCCGCCAGCACCTCACCGCGCGGGCGCCGCACCGCCGGACCGTCCCGCCCCGGATGCTGAGCGCCGCCGGCAGACTCGTACGGACGGAACCCGAGGGGTCGCTGACCGGCCGCCCGCCCTCCCACCGCGGCGCTCCCGGGCGGGTCGGCCGCGACGTCCCCCTCCCGCCGTGACCGCGCACCGCGGCGCACGGCCCGGCGGTCCAAGTGCCGACGGGGTCGGCGGGATCGGCGGCGTCGGGGTCGTGAGCCGAGCGGCAAGTTCGACCGCGGGCAGGGGTGGGAGCGGCGCAACTTGCCTGATATGAAGGCCCGTTGGGGGCGGCGCGGATACGATCTCGGCATGAATCCAGTGATCGCCGCCCTGCCGGGCAGCGCACCCGCCCGGCTCGGCGGTCACCGGATCCTCGGAATCCTCGGGTCCGGGGGCATGGGCACGGTCTACCTGGCCCGCCGCCACGGGCGGCCGGTGGCGCTGAAGACCATTCGGCCCGAGCTGCTCCGCGACACACACCTGCGGGAGCGGTTCACCCGCGAGGCCGTGGCCGCGGCCGCCGTGCGCAGCCCCTTCGTCGCCGCGGTGCTCGGCTCCTCGACCGCCGAGGGAGTGCCCTGGCTGGCCGCCGAGTTCGTGCCCGGCCCGACGCTCGGCGACGCCGTACTGCGGCACGGCCCGCTCCCCGTACCGGCGGCCTGCGTCCTCGCCGCCGCGCTCGGCCGCGCACTGACGGCCCTCGGCCGGGCCGGCGTCGTCCACCGGGACCTCAAACCGTCCAACGTGATCCTCGGCGCCGACCGGCCGCGCGTGGTCGACTTCGGCATCGCCCGGGTGACCGGCGACGCCACCCTCACCACCGCCGGACAGCGTCCGGGAACACCCGGCTACATGTCGCCCGAGCAGGTGGTCAAGGGCCCCCTCGGGCCGGAGAGCGACGTGTTCTGCCTGGGCGCGATCCTGGTGTTCGCGCTGACCGGGCAGCACGTGTTCTTCGACGGTGACGCGGTCCACGCGGACTACAGGACCGCCCACGAGGCCCCCGACCTCGCCGACGTGCCCGGTACCCTGGCGCCCGTGATCCGCGGCTGCCTGGAGAAGCGGCCGGCCGACCGGCCCACCGCCGCCGAGGTGACCCGGGAGCTCGACCCCCGGGGCGCGGCCCTGCGGCCCGCCGTCCGCTGGCTCCCGCCCGAGGTCGTCGCCGATGCCGCCGAACTGGCGCGGGCCGCGGCCGCCCTGGGCGCCGGCCCGCGGCTGCCGGCCCGTCGCACACTGCTCCTCGGCGCGGGCGCTGCCGCGCTCCTCGCCGGGACCGGTGCCGCTTCCCTGCTCCGCTCGCGGCGGGACGGCGGTTCCGGCCCGGCCCCCGCAGCCCGCTGGACCGGGCCGCCCGGCACGGTGCCGCGGCCGCTGTGGTCGTACGACGCCGCCGCGGCGAACCCGCCCTTCGGGCCGGTCGACGCCGACGGGTGGGTGTGCCTCGCGGACGCCGGAGACGAGGTCGCCGTCCACGATCCCGTGTCGGGCGCGCTCCGCGGGCGCGGGCCGGTGGCCGCCGGCCTCCTCGGCGGGCGCGGCCCGGCGGCCCTGGCCCCGGACGGCACGGTCCTGTTGCTGGAGGCCGGCACCGGCGCGGTGCGCCGCAGCACGCCCGTGGGGGCGCAGAAGCTGCTCGCCGCCGACGAGGACCGGGTGTACGTACTCGACGACACCGGCGGGGTGGCCGCCGTGGGGCGGACGGACGGCCGTGCGAGCTGGCGCGTACCGGCCTCGGTGCCGGGCGCGACGCCCTCCGCGACCGCCGGGCACGGGCTGCTGGTGGTGACCTCCGCGGACGGTGGGGTGGCGGCCCTGTCCGCTTCCGACGGCAGGACCCTGTGGCGGGTCCCCGCCGGAACCGGTTCCTGGAGCCCGGCCCTGTCCGCGCGCGCCGTGGTGGTGGGCGGCGGCCGGGACCTGACCTGCCTGAACCCGGCCGACGGCAGCCGGCGGTGGGGCCTGTCCGCGGACGACGCATCCGGTTTCGGTGCTCCCGTCCTCACCGGCGACAGCGTGTACGTCGTGGACGGGCGCCAGCTCCGGAAGGCGGACGCGACGTCCGGCGCACCGGCGTGGACGGTACTGGCCGCTGATCAACTGGCACAGGAACAAGCTCCGTTGGTGTCCGGGTCGGGGGTCTTCGCAGCGCTGCGAGACCCGGAGCTCGGCATCATCGCGGTACACACCGGACGGGCGGCCGAACAGTACGTGTTCGCCCCGCCCCCGGCCGCGGACGCCCCGGCCGCCACCGCCTGGCGGGGGGCCGTCGTACGGGGCAGCGTGATCTGGCAACGCGGCCGGGCGGTCCGCGCCCTGCCGGGCATGTGACCCGTCCCGACCGGGCGGCACGAAAACCGGCGGAACGAAAGGGGAGGGCGACCCATGAGGGGCGGACATCTGGAAGACGGGCTGGTTCCCCGGGACCCGCGGACCGCCGGGCCGTACCGGCTGCTGGCCCGCTGGCCCGGGCCCCGGCCGGTCCCGCCGGAGCAAGGCATGTACGTGGGCCGGGACCGCGCCCACCGGCACGCCGTGGTCTGCCTGGTCCCGCCGGCCGCGTACGGGGCGGCCGAGGCCCTGCGCCGCGGGGCCGTCCCCGGGGTACCGGAGGTGCTCGGCCTGCGGACCGGGACGGACCCCTCGTGGCTGGCCATGGCGTACGCCCCCGCCGTGTCCCTCGCCGACGTGGCACGGCCCGGCACCCCGTCCGGAGTGCTGGCACCGGACCAGGCGGTGCGCCTGGCCGCGGCGGTCGCCGGCACCCTGGCGGCGCTGCACGGCCGCGGCATCGGCTACGGCGCGGTGGCACCCGAGGGGATCTGGCTCACCACGGGCCGCCCGCTGCTCATGGCCCTGCACGCATGCCGCCCGCTGACGGCGACGGCGGAGCCGGCCCGGGAACCCGGCGGGGAAGCGGCAACCGGGCGGGGCCGGGACGACCGCACGCCCGGCGCCGCGCGGCCCGCGGCGCCCGAAGCGCACAGCCGCGTATCGACCGTGCCCGCCGCCTGGATGGCCCCGGAAGTGGCGACCGGCGGGCCCTCCTCCGCTGCCGCCGACGTGTACGCCCTCGCCGTGCTGCTCGTCCACTCGGCCACCGGCCGGCTGCCGTTCGGCGACGGCCCGCCACCCGTCCTGGCGTACCGGGCCCTCCACGACCGGCCCGCGCTTCCCCCACTGCCCGGCGGGGCGGTCGGGGCGGGTGAGGCCCTCGCCGCGGCGCTGTCCCCCTCCGCCGCCGACCGCCCGACCGCTGCCGAGCTGGGCCGGGCGCTGACACCGGGCGAGCAGGACCCGGGGCGGGCCCTGGGCCCGCTGCCCGGCCGGGCGGTGGCCGCACTGGCGGTGCGCGCGCAGGCGATCGCCGACCTGGAGGCCGACGACGGAGGGCCCGCGGACCGCCCCGCGACGGTGGTGGCGACCCGCCCGCTGCGCGGCCGGCCCGGGGACGGGCGCGAGGACGGACGCGAGGACGGTCCCGAGGACGGACGCGAGGACGGTCCCGAGGAAGGGCACGAGGACGGACGACATGACGGACGCGAGGACGGACGACACGACGATCCCGAGGAAGGGACCGGAGCCGCCGGGTCCGTGGGCGGCTCGGGCTCGGCGCCGGAGAGCCGCGCCCCCGGGACCCCTGCCCCGGCCGTCGCAACGGCGGAGACCGCGCCCGACACCTCCACCGCTTCCCCGACCCGGCGCCGGGTCCTCTCCGGCCTGCTGACCGGCGCCGTCGGCGCGGCCCTGGGCGTCGCCGGGACGCTCCTGTGGCCCGCCCCCAGCCGGGACGGCCACGGCTCCGCGCCCGCGGGCGCCGCCTCCGGCGGCCGTGCCGCGGCGAACTCCCGGGTGCCCGGGATGCCGCCGGGTGCGCTGTGGCGCGTGGACGACAACACGGCCCGGATCCGGCTGCTCCCCGTACACGGCGCGGACCGCTTCCTGCTGACGCGGGGTGATGTCCTGTACGCCCACGACCTCGGCACCGGCCGAGAGGTGTGGCACCTGCCCGACGCGGGCTCGCTCCACCTTCCCGTCCAGGCGCCCGGGGGCCGCGCCCTCATGAGCACGCGGGAGGGGCTGGCGCTCCGTTCGCTGAGCGACGGCCGTACCCAGTGGCTGCAACGGTACGAGGACCTCACGAGGGTGCTCGCCGTCGAAGGCGCCACCGCCTGGCTGCTGGTGGGCAACGGCACCCCGTACGGCGGGAACCAGCTGGCGGCCTTCGACCTGGACCGGCGCACGGAGACGTGGCGCACCCCGCTCCCGGACGGATTCGGCTACACGCTGTCCGTCACCGTCGGACCGGAGGCCGTCATCGTGGAGGTGCCACCGCCCGACCTGGGCGAATTCCGCAACGTCCATGCCGTCCGCACCCTGGCGATCGCGGGCTTCGACCGGCGTACCGGACGCATGCTGTGGAACCGCTCGTACCCCGAGGTGTCCGGCGGCGCCGCCTCCGCGGTCGACCCGGCGACGGCCCGGCTGTTCCTCCTCGCGCGCGACCGTGCGTCCGCGTACGACCTGACGACCGGCGCCCGGCTGTGGGAGTCGCAGGCCGAGATCGCCGACACCAACGGCCCGCCCCTCTTCAGCGGCGGCGTGCTGTGCGTCAACGACGCGGGCAGGGGGCCGCTCGTCGCCGTCGCGGCCGACAGCGGCAGGACGCTCTGGGAGCAGGACCTCGACGTGGACCTGGAGTGGATGATGCTCGGGCCCATGGCCGTGAGCTCCTCCGGCCGCACGCTGTTCCTGTCCACCCTGCACCACGTCACCGCCACCGACCTGGCCTCGGGCAAACGGCTCTGGCAGGCCGGGCTCGCCGAGGGGCCCAAGGCCCGCGAGCCGTTCCAGCTCGTCGCCGTCCCCGGCATCCTGCTCGCCGCCCGCCCGTCGGCCGTCGTGGCGGTTCCGGCCGACTGACCGGCGGCCTCCGCGCCCCGTCCCGTCCCCGCCCCGCCTCCGCCCCCGCACGAAGGAGCCCCCGGCCATGGCCACCGTCCTGCCCCTCCTGCCCGACGACCCCGACGAGCTCGGGGGGTACACCCTGATCGGCCGGCTGGGCGGAGGCGGCATGGGGACCGTCTTCCTCGCGCGCTCGGCCGGCGGACGGCTCGCCGCGGTGAAGACCGTACGGGCGGACCTGCGCGACCGGCCCGGATACCGGGAGCGGCTGGTCCTGGAGGCGGAGGCGGCCACGGCCCTGGGAGCCGAACACACCGCCGCGTTCCTCGGGGCGGACCCGGACGCGGCCCGGCCGTGGCTGGCGACGGCGTACCTCATCGGTCCCTCGCTGACCGAGGCAGTGGCCGCCGGCGGCCCGCTCCCGGAGGACGCCGTACGCAGCCTGGGCTCCGGGCTCGCCGAGGCGCTCGCGGCACTGCACCGCGCGGGCCTGGTCCACCGCGACCTCAAGCCGTCCAACGTACTGATCACCGCACGAGGACCCCGGCTCATCGACTTCGGGCTGGCCCAGGCCCCGGGCAGCCCCCGGCTCACCGCCCCCGGCGACGTCACGGGCACCCCCGCGTACATGTCCCCCGAACAGGCCCGCGGCGAACGGCCCGGCACCCAGGGCGACGTCTTCGCCCTCGGCGGAGTGCTCGTCTTCGCGTCCTCCGGGCACGGCCCGTACGACGGCGGCGGCGGACGGGCGGACACCCTGCGACTGCTGCGGGACGGCGCCGCCCCCGACCTGTCCGGCGTACCGCACGGACCGAACGGGACCGAACCGCACGGACTGGGCGGGACGCTCACCGCGTGCCTGGCACCGGAGCCGTCCGACCGCCCCTCACCGGACCGACTGGTCGAGTCCTGGGGCCCGTTCGACCCCGACGGGTTCGCCGACGCGCTGCCGCAGGCGCTGCTCGCCGACCTGTCCCGCCGGTTCGGCGAGATCGCCGCGGTCGGCGCCGCACCCCTGCGCGACCCCGCACGCCGCCGCGCCCCCTCCCGCCGGGCCGTGCTCACGGGCGCGGCCGGCGCAGCCGTCACCGGCGCGGGCCTCGCCGCGCTCTGGCTCACCGGCTCGCTCCCCGGTGCCCGCGCCGGCAACGGTTCCGCCGGCTCCGGGTCCGGTGGCCCCACGGCCGCACCCGGTCCCGGCCGGCCCACCCCCCGTCCTCCCGGCACGCCGCCGGCCCCCCTCTGGTCGATCGCCGTTCCCTTCACCGTCGGCCCGGCCATGGCGATCGACGACGTCCTGGTCCACCACGACGAAGTCCTGCGCGGGTACGCGACCTCCGACGGCCGCGTCCTGTGGGAAGCCCAGACCAGCGCGGTCCGGCTCGCCCGGGCCGGCAACCGGCTCGCGGGCCTCGTCTTCGACACGGACGGCAACGCGAGCGCCGGATACGTCGACCCCCACACCGGCCGCCTCGGCGCCGACACGGCGGGCCCGGCCGCCCTGGGCGAGCTCGCGTACATCACCGACGTCCTGGCCGCGGACGACACGTGCCTCTACCTCAAGGCGTCCTACCGGTCCGACGAGGCGAGCGACGATTTGTGGACCGTGGCCTACGACCTGGCGGCGGGACAGGTGCGCTGGCGCCGGCGCCTCGAAGGCGCGATCCGGGGACCGGACAAATCGCTGATCATGTCGGCGGTCGTCTCCGGAGGCCGCCTGATCTGCACGGACCCCGGCCGCATCTTCGCCGTCGACGTGCGCGACGGACGCCTCCTGTGGTCCTGCCGGCTGCGCACCGACCAACAGGCGACGTCTCCCGAAGGGGTGTCGGGCGGCATGTACCCCCCGACGGTCTCGGACCGCCACGCCTTCGACTTCGACGACACGATCACGGCGGTGGACCTGTCGACGGGCACCGTCGCCTGGAGGCTGGAGCCGGAGAACGCGGGGCCCCTCCACGAACCCATCTGCCTGAACGGCGTCGTGTACGTCGCCGATGACGCGCTCCACGCCTTCGACGACACGACCGGAAAGAAGACGTGGACGCACGCCACCGACGGGTTCATCCGCCACATCGCGGCCCCGGACCCCTTCCGCGGCGAGCTCTACGCGGCGGTCGGCGACGGCGGTCAGGCGGTCGTCGCGGTGAACCCCGCCGAGCGCCGGACCGCGTGGGCCGTGTCCGCGGGCGCCGTGGGCATGTCCGACGGGGCGGACCGGTTGGTCCAGCACGGCAACCGCCTGTACGCGCAGACGCTCGACCGCATCGCGGCCGTCCCGCTCGACTGAACTCCGGCCCGCGCCGTCGGCGCCGGGGCGAGGTCTTCCTGTCGGAGTCGGAGTACGAGGAGGAGTCCGGGCCGGTGGGCCCGTTCAGGTGCACGGTCGCATCGTGCGGGCCTGGTGGGGGCAGGAGTCACCCATGCCGAACGCCATGTCCTCACCCGATGACGTCACCGCCGCGGAGAACAGCACGGCCGGAGCCGGAAGCGGGCCGCCGTCCGGCGCGCAGCCCGGTACGCGCGCCTCGGAACTGCTGGTGCTGCTCGACCGGCAGCACCGGAGCGAGCCCGACGTCATCCCGGGCCAGGAGACCCTGTTCTGAGCCCGCGTCGCCGTCCGTACCCGCCCGGCCCCGACCCGCCGGACGGAAGGGACGCCGAGAATCCAAAGAGACGGCCTAGTCGGCCGGGCGCAGCGGCGGGCTGGCCACCCCGGTCTCCCGGCCGCTGAGCGCGGCGTCCAGGGTTTCCTGGGCCCTGCGCATCGACTCGGCGTACGCCGGCTCGGACATCCGCTGCCAGGCCAGGTCCGGTGCGACGTCCTCGACGCGGCTCGTCACCCACCAGATGTTGCCGAACGGGTCCCGCACCCTGCCGCCGCGGTCGCCCCACGCGCTGTCGGAGGGCTCGGTGATCACCTGCGCCCCGTGCGCGACGGCGGCGGCGACGGCGGCGTCCGCGTCCGGGACGTAGACCCGCAACAGCGAGGGCATCGCCGGCCAGTCGGGCCGCCGGTCGAAGGCCAGCACCACCGTGTCGCCGACGCGGATCTCGCCGTGGCCGATGCTGCCGTCCTCGACCCGCACCCGGGCGAGCTCCACGCCGCCGAACGCGAGGGTGACGAAGTCGAGGAGAGCGCCGGTGTCGTCGGTGACCACCCACGGTGCGACGCTGGTGTACCCCTCGGGTGCGGTGTGGTTCATCGGTCTCTTCCCCTCGTGCGGTCCGTCGGTCCGTCCTGATGACCTCTCGACAGTAGAGCCCGAGTAGGACGGTTCCTGTCCTAGGCCGTCTCTTTCGGATCTTGCCGGGCCCGCGACGCCTGGCACCGCGCCCGGCCGCACTGCCAGGGCAACCGAGTACGTCCAGTACACGGGCGCCCCGACAGCACGACCAGGCACGGCGCCAGACGCCGCGGGCTCGGCCGACAAGATCCGAAAGAGACGGCCTAGTCGGCGGCCCGGCCGGCGGGTCCGCCTCCCTTGCGGCCCCGGCGGCGGGAGATGCGGGACCGGTGGCCGGACGGGGACTGCGGGGCCAGGGCGAACGTCACCGTGATGTGCGCCCCTCCGAGCGCCCCTCGGGTGATGCGCATCGTGCCCCCCGTCGCGCTCGCGGCGCGCTGCGCGATGTCGAGGCCCAGGCCCGTGGAGCCGGTGCTGCTTCCGCGGGAGAGGGCCCGGTCCGGTTCCGGGATGCCCGGTCCGCCGTCCTCCACGACCAGTTCCACGGCCTGCGCCGTGCGGACGACGCGGACGCCCAGCGGGGTCCCGGCGGCGGTGTGGCGGAAGACGTTGCCGATGAGCGCGTCCACCACGGCGGCGACGTCGTCGTCGGAGAGGCGGACGGCGGTCGGTTCCTGCGTGAGGTCGAGGGAGCAGGACCGGTTCTGCTGCGCGGCCAGGACCGTCCAGAACGCGGTCCGGCGGCGGACGACGTCGGCCGCCTCGCAGCGGGGACCCGGCGCACCCGACGCTCCGGACCCGTTCGGCGACCGTCCCGCGGGCTGCTGCTCCGTACCGAGCATGCCCTGGCCCATGGGCCCCACCGCGAGGGGGGTGCGCGCCGCGGCGATGATGGCCTCCAACTCGGCCTCCAGCTCGTCGACCGCGGCCTCGACCCTGGCCGACTCCGGTGTCCCGGCCATCCGTTCCGAGGCCAGGTGCAGCGCGGTCAGCGGCGTGCGCAGCCGGTGGGAGAGGTCGGCGACGAGCTCCCGCTCGACGGCGAGCAGCTCGTTCATCCGGTGGGCCATCGCGTTGAAGGCGACGCCCGCGTCCCGCAGCTCCCTGGGGCCCATGGGGTCGACGCGGGTGTCCAGGTCGCCCCGGCCGAGCGCGTGCGAGGCCTGCGCGAGCCGCTTCGAGGACCGGACGACCGTCGCGCCGAGCCGGTCGGCGACCAGGACGGAACCGGCGATCAGCCCCACGGCGAGGAAGAGCATCACCGCCCACGACTCCTTCACCCCGCGGGTGAGTTCCGCCTCGGGCACGAAGTTCTCGATGACGGCGACCTCGTCGCCGGGGAGCACCACCGGCTGGAGACAGATCCAGCCGCCCGGGACCTCCTGCGAGATCGACTCGCGCCCCCGCTGGGCCCGTTCGAGGAGGGCGGCCGGCGCCTTGGAACTGCCCAGCGCCCCCGAACCCGGCAGGTGCACGACCAGGTGCTCCGACGCGTCCAGGCTGGCCGCGGACTCGCGCAGGGCCGCCGGATCCGTGGTCAGGGTGAGCACGGGTGCCAGCGCGGCGGCCCGCTGTTCGGCGGCCGTGACGCCCTGCTCCTTGACCAGCGACATCACCAGGGCGGCCAGGGGTATGAGGAAGGACAGGGCGACCATCGAGGTCACGGCGAGCGCCACTCCGGCCAGCGAACGTCTCAACGCGGTGCCACCAGCTTGATGCCGACGCCGCGCACCGTCAGCAGGTAGCGCGGGGCCGCCGCGCGTTCGCCGAGCTTGCGCCGCAGCGACGACAGGTGCACGTCGACCGTCTGGTCGTCCACGTACGGTTCGCGCCAGACCTCGGTGAGCAGCCGCCGTTTCGAGACGACCTGGCCGGTGTGGTGGGCGAGGAAGGCCAGCAGGTCGAACTCCCGGCGGGTGAGGCGCAGCTCCCGCCCGGCCAGGTACGCGGTGCGCGCGCCCGGGTCCACCGCCAGTTCGCCCACGGTGGTGGAGCGCACCGGTTCGGTGGCCGGCGCCGCCGCTGCCCCGGGTGCACCGGCGCCGGACGGCGGGAGGCTGCCGGTGCGCCGCAGGACGGCGGAGAGACGGGCGAGGAGCTGTCCGCCGGAGAAGGGCTTGACCAGGTAGTCGTCGGCGCCCGCGTTCAACAGGTTGATGATCTCCGCCTCGTCGTCGCGGGCGGTTGCCACCAGGACGGGCACGGAGGATATCCCGCGGATCATGCGCAGGGCGTCCGCTCCGTCGAGGTCGGGAAGCCCCAGGTCGAGGACCACGGCGTCGACGGGCGACTGCGTGACCTCGCGCAGCGCGCCGAACCCGTCGGCCGCGCTGCGTACGGCGTACCCCTGCTCCGACAGGACCTCGATCAGGGACTGGCGGATGCTGGGGTCGTCTTCCACGACCAGGACGCTCGGCATGCGGACACCTTAAGGGGCTCGTCGGGGCGCGCCACCCTTCAGGAGGCGGCGAACACCGGGCCGGCGTCCGTGACGCGCAGCTGCACGGCGCGGTCGGACACCGGGATGGTGCAGCCGTCGCGGGTGCTGCAGCTCGCGTAGCCGAGCACGACCGTCGCTCCGCCGCTGCCCGAGGCGCGGACGGTCAGCGTCGTGGTCACCGGACCGTCCGGGTAGACGGGGACCGGGGCGTCGACCCCGGGCACCCGGATCGACCGCACCGCGGCGGAGGCCCGCAGCGTGCCCTTCGCCGCGAGGGCGCCGCCGACGGTCACCGTGGTGGGCCGGCCCACGCCCTCGATGCCGGTGGGCGGCAGATCGGTGCTGTAGAGGTGGAACCCCGCGGCCTCGGGCGCGAAGACCGCGGTGAGCGTCCCCTCCGAGGCGTGCCAGTCCGCCACCGAGAGCGTGACGGTGACGCCGTTCTCGGAGAAGCGCGTCGTGGACGCGGGGATCGCGGGCGTGGAGCCGGCGGACGCGGGGCCCGGGGAAGCCCCGGACGGCACCCCTCCGCAGGCCACGAGCGCGGCCAGCGGGAGGAGGGCGGCCGCGAGGCGGGCCCGGCGGGAGCGCCTGGCGCGGAGGGAAGGCGTGGAAGGTGCGGGCTTGTTCGGCTGCGGGCCCCGGTCCTGTCGGCTCATGACGCCCACGTGCGGAGGAAGGTGTTGATGCCGTCCGCGGTCAGGGGCGGGTTCCCGGTGACGTGGGTGTCGGTGCGCAGGGTGCCGGAGGGCGAGACCACCACCAGGACGGGCATCGTGTACGTCCCGCCCGACGGGCTGTACCGGCGCAGGAGCGCGGAGTTCGCCGAGCTGTCGCCGCCGATGTCGACCTTGACGAGGTGGTAGGAGGCCCCGAGCAGGGCCGAGGTCTTCGGCTGGGCGAACACCTTGTCGGCGGCCTTGCAGTTGCCGCACCAGTTCGCGCCGAAGTCGAGCAGCACCATCCGTCCGTCGGCCTTCGCCGCGCGCAGGGCGGCGTCGATCTGCTGCTGCGCGTCGGCCGATGCGTCGTAGCCGGGGCCGGGCACGCGGGCCGGAGCGGGCGCCGCCGAGGTCCGCGGGGGCTTGGACGGCGTCCCGGCGGAGGTGCCGGAGCCGCTGCGCGCACCGGTACGGGAGGGGCTCGGGGAGGAGCCGGCCGGCGCGGCGGTGGAGGACCCGGACGGGGAGCCGGACGCCGGCGCGGACGGCGGGGCCGACGGGGCCGGGGGCGCCTCGGAGGACGCGCTCGCCGACACCGCCCCGGCGGGAAGCGCCGCCGCGGACGACGGGGCGGCGGGCCCGGAGGAACCGGCGGGCCCGGAGGACGGCCCGCACGCGGCGGTCAGACCGGCCGCGACCACGGCCGCGGCGACCAGCGGCAGGCGCCGCCCGAGCGGTGCGGCGGAGCGGGGGGACACCGTGCGGCGCTCGGCGCGGACGGATCGGAGCAGGCGAGAACTCATGGCGGAGACACCCCAGGGCAAGGTTCGGACTGCGGGATGGGCGAGGCACATCCCGGCTCGGAGAAGCCGGGGCCCGACGGTTCACCGGTCGTGGTGCTCCGGTGCCGCGGGCCGCTCGGCTGACGTGAGCATAGGACCGCCCGCGGCCCGCGGAACCGCCTCGGCGCGATCTTGAGGTTGCCCTAAGGAACAGCTCACCTTCCGCTTCGGCGGAAGCCGGTGCACGAGCACACGTAGCGCCGTGAATCGGGCAGCACGGTACGGGAGTCGCCACGTGGTGCGCATCGGCTCGGGGCCGTCGCACCGGGCATCAGAACGAGGTCTCGCGCACGCTGGCCTTCGCCCCCGGGACGATCGTCGCCGTGATCACCGACCGGTGGTCGTCACTGGAGAACGTCACCGAGAGGGTGTCGTCGGCGCTCTGCGCGGTGGACGTCTTGAAGCCGCGGCCGGGGATCGCCGAGATCAGGCACACCCCCTTGCTGCCGTACCGGACGGTGACCTTGCCGCCCTGCGAGGGGACGGTGTGCAGGCCCGCCCCGCCCTGCTCGCAGTCGACGCCGGGCCTGGGCGCACTGGCCCGCGGGGTGCCCGCCGAGGCCTTCGCGGGGGTGGGAGCGGGCGAGGTGGACGGGCGCTGCGTCAGCGTGGGCGAGGGGCTCGCGGAGACGGTCGCGGACGGGGACGGCGAGACCTGCTCCGGCGACGGACTGCCCGCCTCCCAGGCGGGGGGCGTGTCGATGACCACCGGGGCGGAGCGCGCGACCGGGGGCGTGTGCCTGGTCGACCCGACCACGAACTGGACGGTCACGAGCACGGCGGTCACGCTGGCGGCCGTGCACGACAGCCATATGAGCAGGTAGCGCGGAGTTCGGGGCACGGCTCCATAGTGGCCGACGCACGGCGCGGCGCGTCACCGGCACCCCCGAAGGCCGGCCGCGGGCGGGGAGCCGCGGGCCTCCGGGCGGGCGGACCGGGGAACGCCGACGTCCCCCGGAGCCGCGGAGGGTCCGGAGGACGGGCGGGGCGGATCGGAGGGCGGCGTGGGGGAACCGTCCGCCGATCCGCCCCGGGGAGGGCACCGGTGGGGAGGCCCCGCCGGAGGGGGCGTCGGCCGGGGAGGGCCGGAGCTCCGCTACTTCCCGGTGCCGAAGTTCTGCGTCCACCAGGGGCCGCCGTCGCCCTTGTGGACGCCTATGCCGATCTCGCGGAAGTCGCAGTTGAGGATGTTCGCCCGGTGTCCGGAGCTGTTCATCCAGGAGTTCATGACCGAGGCGGCGTCGGCCTGCCCCCGGGCTATGTTCTCGCCGAGGCGGGACCACTTGTATCCGGCGGCCTCCACGCGGCTGGTCATGGTGGACCCGTCGGGGCCGGTGTGCGACATGACGCCGCTGCGGGCCATCGTGTCGCTGTACGCCCGTGCGGCGGCGCTCAGCTTCGCGTTGGCGGTGAGGGCGCCGCACCCGGCCGCCGCCCGCTCCTTGTTGACCAGGGAGAGGACCGCGGACTCGGCGTCCGCGTTCACGGTGCCGGAACCGCCGGAACCGCCAGAGCCGCCGGACGTGCCCGAACCGCCCGAACCGCCCGAGCCGCCGCCCTTCGTGGGGGAGGGCTTGGGCGCCGGCTTGGCCGGCTTGGCGGCCGCCGTCGTGGCCGGAGCGTTGTTCGCCCGGATCGAGGGATCGGCGGGAGCGGACGATCCCGACGCGCCGGCGTCGGGCGTCGCGGACGGGCTGGCGCTCGCCGAGGCGGAGGCCGAGGCTTCGGGGGTGCCCGTCGGCGACGCGTCGGCGGGGGCCGCCGGAGGCGTCGCCGCCGTGCCGGACGCCGTACCGGTCTGCTCGCCGGCCCGCTGCTCCGTACGGGTGTCCCCGTCGGAATCGGCCACGGCGACCCCGACCGCAACGACCGCGGCGGCCGCGGTGACGGACAGCACGATGCGGGTGCGCGCCGACTTCTTCCGGCGCGCCTCGACGCGGGACGGGGTTCCGAGATCTCGGCTGCGGCTCATGCCGGTAACACCTCACTGGAGCTGGGGAGGAGGGGAGTTGGCCCGAGCCTAGGCCCGTGACCAGCCAAAAGAGCACCAGGGAGGGGTTCTTCAGAGTCCCTTAAGGAAGCCCGCAGGTTCGACACAGGGACGATCCGGGCATTGATCCCAACTCGGCTCGCCCGCCGGGACGTCGGCGGGCGCCGGCGACGGCCCTGTTCGGGCGGGGTGGGCGGCCGAAGATCACCGAGCCGTAGGATCGGCCCGCAACACGACGCGAAGGGGCGTTCAGTGGCGCGGGTTGCGGTGATCGGTGGGGGCATCGGCGGGCTGGGAACGGCACTCATGCTCGGCCGGCGGGGCCATGAGGTCACGCTGTACGAGCAGGACGCGCGGCAGGCCGGCGAGGACCTGGACCGCGACTTCTTCCACTGGGCCAGACCGCGGAGCCCCCAGGCCGTCCAGCCCCACTCGTTCCTCGCCCCCGTGCGCACCGTGCTGCGCGCCGAGGCGCCCGACGTCTACGCGGACCTGCTGGCGCGCGGAGCCGAGGAGTACCACGAGTTCTACTGGTTCTCCGAGCCTCCGGAGCACCGGCCGGGCGACGAGGACCTGGTCACCGTACGGACCCGGCGGATCGTGCTGGAGGCCGCCCTGACCGCGGCCGTGCGCCGGGAGCGCACCGTCGAGGTGCGGCTCGGCCGCCGGGTGGACGGCCTCGTCTTCCGGGAGGGAGTCCCGCCCGGGTCACCGGCGTGCGGGTGGGCGCGCAGGCGCACCCGGCGGACCTGGTCGTCGACGCGGCCGGTCGTCGTTCGCCGGTGCCGGCCTGGCTGACCGCCGCCGGCTGCCGCCCGCCCGTGGTCGACAGCCATCGTGCCGGACTCGCCTACCTGTGCCGCTGGTACCGCCTGCGCACCGACGGCCCCCGCGATCCCGGGCGGGTGAAGCCGGGCTCGGCCGCGCCGTTCGCGCTGGCCGGCGTCTTCCCTTCGGACAACGACACCTTTGCGGTGAACCTGGTGCTCTCCACGGGTGATCCGACCCGCGGAGCCCTCACCGACCCCGCCGTGTTCGAGGCCGCCGCCCGGTGCTTTCCCGCCACCGCCGCGTGGCTCGACCTCGCCCCCGAACCCCGGTCGGCCGTGTTGCCGATGGCCGGCCTGGACAACCGCTGGACCGGCCTCGCCGACGACCGCGGACCGGTCGTGACCGGTCTGGTCAACGCCGGGGACAGCCTGATCCACACCAACCCGACCCTGGGCCACGGCGCGGCCCTCTGCCTGCAGGCCTCCCGGCACCTCGCAGCCCACGCCGACGAGATCGCCGCGGACCCCGCCGTCTACCACGCCTGGACCGCGCAGACCCTCCGCCCGTGGTTCGACGCGCAGGTCACGGCCGACCGCGCCAACGAGGACCGCCTCACCGAGAGCGCCCCGCCCCCCGACCGGCGGGCCGCTGCCCCAGGGGGTGTCGTCGAACTCGTTCCTGCCGTGCGGTGTCCGGCACGCACGCTCGCCGCGTTGTCGGGATCACCCGTGTACATCCGGTACACGGGCGACCCTCCGCCTTGCGAGCGCACG